>NZ_JBYHFQ010000025.1:0-61358 GCF_057669665.1 Sporosarcina sp. Y1004
TTCCCGCTGGAGTCGCCGCTCTCCACTACAATCAACTAGTTCTTACTATGAAAAGCACTTTTTCAGTGCCCTCGATGCCTCCCGCGATAAGCCGGATAGGAGAGCACTTTCAGTCTTACCGCTCCGGCTACCACGAAGTTGCGCCTTCGCTGGTTTTTTCTCTACAATGGAGAAACCTCAGAAATGGGGATAGCGCCCGAAATTGTATCTTCGGGCGCTTTAAAATAGATAGAGAAGAATCTATTCTCTCATTAAAAAAAGAAAGCGCACTTCTATTTTGACCATTCTAGGTGAGCGAAGGACAAATAACGGAAACAGGATTACCGAAAAGAGCACTTAGATTAGTGACGTAGTCACTAATCTAAGTGCTTGGTTTCCTGGTAATGGTGTAGCGTTAACTTTGTCCAAAGCGAACCGATAATAGCTCAAAGGAAGACTGCGCCCAGTTTGGATAGGGATTTAGTTATTCAACTTATATAAGTCGAATTCGCTTATAGCAGCCCTTTGCCATTACGGTGGGCTTTCATCTCATCATTGAGCTTATCGAAGAATTCTTCGTTTGTTTTTGTGAGACGTAGTTTTTTCAGGAAGCGCTCTGCGAAGTCGTGCGAATCGGAAAATGTTTTCCGAATGGCCCATAACTTTTCAAGCTGGTCAGCAGGAATGAGTAACTCCTCTTTCCGTGTACCTGAACGACGAATATCAAGTGCTGGGAAGATGCGTCGTTCTGCAAGATGGCGATCCAGATGTAATTCCATATTACCCGTCCCTTTGAATTCTTCATAAATGACTTCATCCATACGTGAACCTGTGTCGATTAAAGCCGTCGCAAGAATCGTTAGACTGCCGCCTTCTTCCAAGTTTCGAGCTGCCCCGAAAAATCGTTTTGGTCGATGAAAAGCAGCCGGATCGATACCGCCGGACAGTGTACGTCCGCTTGACGGAATGACAAGGTTATACGCACGTGCTAGTCGTGTGATGGAATCCATTAGGATGATAACGTCTCTTTTATGTTCTACGAGTCTCATAGCTCGTTCCAATACTAGTTCCGCGACTTTAACATGATTTTCCGGTAATTCGTCGAATGTAGAACTGACGACATCCGCCTTAACGGAACGTTCGATATCAGTCACTTCTTCCGGTCTTTCATCGATGAGCAGAACAATCAGTTCAGCATCGGGGTGATTCAATGTGATGGAATTTGCAATTTCTTTCAATAACAATGTTTTTCCGGCTTTTGGCGGAGCGGCTATCAATCCACGCTGACCGAAACCGACCGGTGAAATTAAATCCATAATACGTGTCGACAGCTTCAAAGGATCCACTTCAAGCTTAATATGACGATCCGGATAGAGCGGTGTCAGTGCTGGGAAGTGCACCCGTTCACGTGCCACTTCAGGATCTTCACCGTTGACCGCTTCTACTTGCAATAGTCCGTAGTAGCGTTCCGATTCTTTTGGAGGTCGGACTTTCCCACTCACTTTATCACCGTTTCTGAGATCGAAGCGACGGATTTGTGAAGCGGATATATAAATGTCTTCCGAACTCGGTGAATAGTTAATTGGGCGAAGGAAGCCATAGCCTTCTGACTGGATGATTTCAAGGACACCTTCCATGAAAAAGTACCCTTCTTGTTCAGCTCTTGATTTCAATATAGCAAAAATAAGTTCTTTTTTTGTCAATTTGCTGTAATAAGCAATTTTATATTCTTTTGCGAGGGCATATAGCTCTTTTAAAGTCATATTTTCCAACGCTGATATTGTTAACACTGTCATATTCGGCACCACTCTTTACGTTAATGGGTTTAATTTTGAGGTTAAATAAGGAAGGGTAATTACAATAATAATTCCAAGGGTTCACTTTGAAAGGACTTGGATATATATAGGCACTCCCTATGTAAGCGAAAATGCCCGGCATGTGGCCGGGCGATGAGCTCCATCAGTCTTGCATGACAAGCAGAGGTTTTTTCTCCATACTGTGACGACCTTCAACGAAACGAATTGTACCTGATTTTGAACGCATGACAAGTGAATGCGTTTCACTATATCCGCCTTTGAATTGTACGCCGCGAAGAAGTTCTCCGTCGGTTACACCCGTAGCAGCGAATATCGCGTCATCACCTTTGACAAGGTCATCCATGTAAAGCACTTTATCGACATCAATCCCCATTTTGAGGCAACGTTCGCGTTCAGCGTCGTTCGAAGGAACGAGACGTCCTTGAATTTCTCCGCCGAGGCATTTTAATCCGACTGCAGCGATAACGCCTTCCGGTGCACCGCCCAGTCCGAATAGAATGTCCACGCCAGTTTCATCGAATGCTGTATTGATGGCAGCTGCAACGTCACCGTCATTGATGAGTTTAATGCGAGCGCCCGCGGCACGAATTTCTTCGATAATTGCTGCATGACGTTCTCTGTCCAGAACTGTTGCAACAACGTCACCGATGTCTTTATTTTTAGCTTTGGCTACTGCCATAAGGTTTTCCGTCACGGTAGCGTCAATACTGACTTTCCCAACAGATTCCCGTCCGACAGCAATTTTATCCATATACATATCTGGTGCATTCAAAAGATTTCCTTTATCCGCAATTGCAATGACTGCTAGCGCATTCCAGCCGCCTGCTGCGACAATATTCGTGCCTTCTAGAGGATCTACTGCAACGTCCACTTCTGGACCCACACCAGTACCCAGTTTTTCACCAATGTATAACATTGGTGCTTCGTCCATTTCGCCTTCACCAATCACGACAATACCTTGCATCGGAATTGTGTCGAAAACAGTACGCATTGCTGTTGTTGCAGCGTCGTCCGCTTCGTTTTTCAAACCGCGTCCCATCCAGCGTGAAGCTGAAACTGCCGCCGCTTCTGTGACTCGAACTAATTCCATCGATAAACTGCGTTCCATTTATGTTCCCCCTGATGGACGGTTTCAACCGTCATTATTGCCATTCTGATTAATTATAGCATATTTATTTTTTAAACTTACCAGCTCATTCTCTAACGACGGCTTCCTCCGAAACCGATGTTTTACGAATATCGGCACCGATTCCCTGAAGTTTTTCTATAAGTGAACCGTATCCACGCTCGATATGTTGGATTTCCTGAACTTCTGTTACTCCGTCGGCAATAAGTCCTGCAATAACAAGTGCAGCGCCAGCTCGTAGATCGGACGCGCTGACAGTTGCTGCTTGGAGCGGCGTCGGTCCTGCAAGTATAGCTGAACGTCCTTCGACACGAGAATCAGCATTCATCCTGCGAAGTTCGTCAATATGTTTAAATCTGGCAGAATACACCGTATCCGTAATGACTGAAGGTCCAGCTGCTTGTGTGAGCAACACGGAAAACGGCTGTTGAAGATCCGTCGGAAAACCTGGATAAACAAGTGTTTTTACATCCACTGCCTGCAGATTCCTCGATTTCGGAATGAAAATCTGTTCTTCACCTTCGACAACGTCGACACCCATTTCCCGTAGTTTCGCTGTAAGCGCCTCGACATGGAAAGGTATCACATTCTCTATAGTTACGCCATCGCCTGCTGCAGCCGCCAAAATCATGAAAGTTCCCGCTTCAATACGATCTGGAATGATGGTATGTCGCGTTCCGTGGAGTTTTTCCACTCCATCAATTCGAATGACATTTGTCCCGGCACCTTTTATTTTAGCACCCATATTGGAAAGTAGTGTAGCTACGTCAACAATTTCAGGCTCTTTCGCTGCATTTTCGATTGTCGTGCGACCTGTTGCAAGAACCGCTGCAAGCATAATATTAATCGTAGCGCCTACGCTGCTGACGTCTAGATAGATTTTTGCGCCCCGTAATTCTTCCGCACGTAAATAAATTGCACCATGTTCGTTTGTCACTTTTGCACCAAGCGCTTCAAAACCTTTAATATGCTGATCAATGGGTCGGGGTCCTAAAAAACAACCGCCTGGAAGTCCAATGACTGCGTGTTTGAATCGGCCTAGCATTGCACCCATCAAATAGTAGGAAGCACGAAGTTTTTTTACATTACCGTTTGGAAGCGGCATGGCTATCATTTCTGTCGGATCAATCGTCATTGTCCCTTTATCGAAATTAACTTTTCCACCGATGTCTTCCAGTAATGCTTGAAGCGTTGCAACATCCGAAATTTCGGGCAACCCTTCGATTGTTACGATAGAATCAGCCAGTATGGAGGCCGGGATAAGTGCAACTGCACTGTTTTTGGCGCCGCTCACTTTTATGGTTCCTTGCAATGGTTTGCCGCCTGTTACTTTATAAACGTCCATATTACTCTCCTTTGGTGAGTCACTTATTCTTTCTAGTTTCCCAGTCCGCAAGAAAAGCTTCGATCCCTTTATCTGTGAGTGGGTGCTTGAAAAGTTGTGTCAACACATTGAAAGGTGTCGTTGCAATATCGGCACCGCTTAGCGCGGCATCCGTAATGTGTTGCGGACTGCGGATTGACGCAGCGATGATTTCTGTTTTTATGTTATGGATTGTGAATATGTCTGCAATCGTAGAGACTAAAGCCATACCATCCTGTCCTATATCGTCAAGTCTGCCAAGGAACGGAGAAACATATGTTGCTCCCGCACGTGCAGCAAGAAGCGCTTGGTTTGCACTGAAGATTAGCGTAACGTTCGTTTTGATGCCTTCTTGTGAAAAGACCGAACACGCTTTCAGTCCTTCAGGTGTCATCGGTAATTTCACCGTGATGTTCGGGGCGATTTTTGCTAATTCGCGACCTTCCCTAATCATACCTTCTGCGTCAAGTGCGATCACTTCCGCACTTACTGAACCAGGGACAAGTGCTGAAATTTCTCGCAATCTGTCATGGAATGGTACGTCTTCTTTTGCAACGAGTGAAGGATTCGTCGTAACGCCGGACAAAATGCCCCAACTATGTGCTTCTTTTATTTCATCAAAGTTTGCTGTATCTATGAAAAACTTCATGAATGAATTCCCCCTTGGTGTTTGTTTTCTGGTGGTGCTTGTGGAAGGCTCTTTTCGCTAGCGAAAAAGCCCTGCTCTTTTCGTAAACGAAAAAGCCTTGAAAAAGCCTTATGCTTTGAAAATAAGGAGATGCATCATTGCAGATGCTTCTCCTCTTTGTTTTAGTGTTATGTGGTTACGCTTTTTGCGAGCTGCCGAATTCGCGCATTTTGCCGATGACCGTTTTTTTGATGGCATCACGCATTGGCGTTAAGAATTTACGCGGGTCGTATACTTCAGCGTCCGCTGTCAGTTTTTCACGGACCGCTTTTGTACCTTGGATTTGATTTTCCGTATTGACGTTAATTTTTGCCGTTCCAAGTGACACAGCGCGTTGAATGTCATGTAGCGGAATCCCTGTTCCACCGTGGAGCACTAGTGGTAAATCAGATTGCTTCGAAATTTCTTCCATTTCCTCGAAACCAAGGTTTGGTTCGCCTTTATAAGGTCCATGAACGGACCCTAATGCTGGCGCAAGACAATCGATTCCTGTCTTATCGACAAGCTCTTTACATTCTGCAGGATCTGCATAGATGACGCCGTCCGCAATGATATCGTCTTCCTGTCCACCGACTACGCCTAGTTCTGCTTCTACAGAAACGCCGCGTTCATGAGCAAAATCAACTACTCTTTTCGTAATTTCAATATTTTCAGCTAGCGATTTTGATGAAGCGTCAATCATGACAGAAGTAAACCCAGCTTCAATCGCTTCTTTACATTTTTCAAAACTCGAACCATGATCGAGATGAATAGCGACTGGAACAGTAACTTGATAATCATGCATCAGGCCTTTTACCATATGTACAACAGTCGTGAAGCCGCCCATATAACGTGCTGCACCTTCAGATACACCAAGAATAACCGGTGATTGTTCTTCCTGCGCTGCTTGTAAAATGGCTTGCGTATATTCAAGGTTGTTCAAATTGAACTGACCTATTGCATATCCTTCTTTTTTTCCTTTAATCATCATTTCTTTCATGGAAACAAGTGACATGTGAATTCCTCCTCAGGTTATAGAAAGCTATTTTCTTTAGCTCTGTTAGAACGAATTATGTGTATGTTTATACCTTATATACCTCTATTATCATAACAAAAACAGACAGTGTTTACCACTGTCTGTTTTGTCAACTTCCAAAAACTGCATTTACCGCATCACGGACTTCGTAAATATCGAATGGCTTTGTAAAATATTTAACTGCTCCCGTTTTCAGCGCATCTTCCGTCAATTCAATTTCCCCGTATGCGGTCATCATGATAACTGGAATTTCTGGCCAGCCCAATTTTATCCTTTTTAATACTTCCAGCCCATCAATTCCTGGCATTTTCATATCAAGCAGGACACAGTCTGGAACTTCTAACTCCACTTCACGTAGTGCCTCCATACCATTTGCGGCGAGTACTGTCTTAAAACCTTCTCGGCTAAAAACTTCATCAAGCAGAAGCCGAATCCCTTTTTGATCATCTACGATTAAAAGTTTTTTCAATTATCACTCCTACTTTCTAAATAGTTATTTATAACTGTTATTAATAACTATTTGACATATAAGTATAATATCCTTCTTTTAAGTCGAATTATTGTAATTTGCTTTCCATCCACATAATTCTATAATGGGATGGAGGTGTTCATATTGAAAATGTTAACAACACAAATTAGTGGGCTTCTCCAGCGCATTGCTGGAAACGGTGAAGCGTCAATTGAAGAGACTGCACGTCTTCTTGCGCAAGCGACAATTGGAGAAGGCCGCATAATTATTGCGGGATTTGGCGAAATGACTGCTGTTATTGAAACCGCAATTCATGGTGCAGAACCACTACACGGTGCCGTTTCTTACGATAATGAGATAGGCATTGGAAAAGCTGATAGAATTTGGCTATTAACGCGTTCCGCAACGGATGTCCAAGCTCTTGAGTTGGCACGCTTTCTCGCAGAACGATTCATCCCGTTCGCAGTACTCGCTGCAGAAAAGGCCGGTATTGGCAACGAACTCGATGATTTAGCCTATACGTATATATCGACTGGTCTAACACGAGGCCTGCTACCCGGTGATAATGGAGAGCGAATCGTTCAACCTCACGCGCTAGCTGCCTTGTTTGTTTACGAAGCTGTGAAGCTCGCTTATGACGAAATGATTTCGGATGAAGATTGACTGAAAAAAAAGCGGCACATTGACGTAATTTCAGTCGATGTGCTGCTTTTTTGGTTTTGTAGATGAGCAGATTCATTTTCTTACCTAATTCCTTACTCTTTTCCAGCAATTACCGCTTTAACGAATTCGCGGAATAACGGTTGGGGACGTGTTGGGCGTGATGCAAATTCCGGATGGAAAGAGACGCCGATGAAGAACGGGTGGTCCTTCAATTCAATAATTTCAACAAGCCGATCATTTGGGCTGATACCCGAAATAATCATACCTGCTTCTTCGAATTGCTCGCGGAATTCATTGTTAAATTCATAACGGTGACGGTGACGTTCGTAAATCAACTCTTCGCCGTATGCACCACTCGCTTTTGTACCTTCTTTCAATTTACACGGATAGGCACCTAAACGGAAATAATCTTCCGCAATCCCATTGCTCTCAGCCGGGCTTTCGAAAATTTGGTTTTTGGTCTCTTTATCGAATTCAACAGAATGAGCGTTTTCAATCCCCATTACATTGCGTGCATATTCAACTGCAGCCAATTGCATGCCTAGGCTGATTCCGAAGAAAGGCACATTATGTGTACGCGCATATGTGATTGCTTCAATTTTGCCATCGATTCCGCGATTGCCAAATCCTCCAGGTACAAGAATCCCGTCGACATCTGATAATATTTCATTTGCATTTTCTGCTGTAACTTCTTCAGAATTAATCCATTTCATTTCAATATCCGTGTCAAAGTCATAACCTGCATGGCGAAGTGCTTCTACAGCAGAGATATACGCATCCTGCATTTCAACATATTTCCCAACAAGTCCAATACGGATTTTTTTCGAAAGGGATTTCACTTTACGAACCAATGCTTCAATCTCTGTCATATCCGGTTCTTTCGTCTCAAGCTCAAGGAAGTCAACTACGATTTTATCCATATTTTGTTCGTGCAAACGCAGAGGAACTTCATAAAGCGATTCAGCATCGAGGGCTTCAATAACTTCTTCCGGTTTGATGCTGGCAAACAATGCAATTTTGTCTTTCATATCTTTCGGTACCGGGTGTTCACTGCGAACTACGATTAAATTCGGTTGGATACCTAGACTTCTTAGTTCTTTAACACTGTGTTGTGTTGGTTTCGACTTCATTTCTCCAGCCGCATGCAAGTAAGGAATGAGTGTGTTATGGATGTACATAACATCACTTTTACCAAGATCTGTCTTCATCTGACGGATGGCTTCTAAATATGGAAGCGATTCGATGTCGCCGACGCTACCGCCAATCTCTGTGATGACGACGTCTGCATTTGTCTCTTTTCCTGCACGTATAAGCAAGCCTTTTATTTCATTTGTAATATGGGGAATAACTTGGACAGTTGCTCCATTATAATCACCACGGCGTTCTTTTTTTAGTACGGATGAATAGACTTTCCCCATCGTAACGTTTGAGAATTTGTTCAATTTAATGTCGATGAAGCGTTCATAATGGCCAAGATCCAGATCCGTTTCCGCCCCGTCTTCTGTCACAAAAACCTCACCGTGCTGCAAAGGACTCATCATCCTAGGGTCAACGTTAATGTATGGATCGAATTTCTGAATTGTAACTTGAAGTCCCCGACTTTTCAACAAACGACCAAGTGATGCTGCGTTAATGCCTTTACCAAGTGACGAGACTACGCCGCCGGTTACAAAAATAAATTTAGTCATGTGCAATTCCTCCATTTTTCTCTTTACTTACTAAAAAAATAAAAAAGCGCCCCATCTGTAGACAATAATCTACAGGAGGAGCGCATATATACTGATTCTTGTCCTTTTAAGGAGCCCAGTAAAATCTTATAGTTTCGGACGCGTGAAGTCAAGTAATTATTCCTCTTCTTCTTCCTCTTCTTCTTCGTCATCAAGTTCTACATCATCGGGAATGATTTCAAGGTCATCATCAGGTTCGAGAAGGTCCACTTCAATTTCAACGACCTCTTCATCTTCTTCATCGTCGTCGTCATCATCGTCATCTTCATCGTCGTCGTCGTCTTCGAGCAGTTCATCGAATTCTTCGTCGAACAACTCATCCTCGTCGTCTTCGTCCTCAATGATATCCTCATCTTCAAGCACAACTTTTTTCTTTTTCTTCTTCTTGCGCACTTTTACGACTGGAGCTGTTTCCACTTCTATCTGATCAACCGGATACCATTCACGTAATCCCCAGCGATTATCATTGATGGCAAGGAATCTTCCGTCAATATTCATGTCCGTGTAGAACTGTTGCAACTTTGTTCTCATTACACGTTCTGTTACACCGTTCAGTTTACGGACTGCGTCCATCAGCTGAAGTAATGTAAGCGGCTCTTTTCTTTCAGCCAAAACTGCATATGCGATGTCTATCATTGATTCTTCAAACAGTTGATCTTTTGTCATTTCACGGATATTCAATAAACACACGTCCTTTCTATAAAGCGAAACTTCAATTAGCGGGATAAAAACAAACATACTTATCATTATAAACAATACCGTACGGAATATGCTACAATCTTTTACTCTTTTTAAAGTATAGGATTTCTTTCACACAAATAAACCCCAAATATACTCCAGTAAGTAAGAATGGGATGGCTCCTAATCCTTTATCATACAGAAAAAAGATAAGAGTGACAAGGATGACTATGATTATTACATGATGATACATTTTCATCCCTGCACCCCTTCCAGCCATTCTACCCATTATACGTGGAAATAACAGCCAATATCCAATAAAACGAAAAGTATTTAGAATGTGTGCAGGTATTAATGCTTAATATGACAAGAAAATCCGTGCTAACCGAAGTTTGCACGGATTTGTGTCTGCTTTAGACCTACAGGTTGTAAATTATGAAGTGTTCCTTTGTTGGCCAGCTGCAGGCGCCTTCCGCTTTTCGTACTGTCTAGCTGCAGGCGCCAGACGCTTGGGTCGCTTCAGGCCAACTGATAAAGGCAAAGTGCGCCTTTTTCAGTTGCCCCTCCAGCGCCTGGCGCGTCTTAACGGCGCCTTCCGCTTTTCTTGTTGTCTAGCTGCAGCGGCCAGCCTCTCGGGTCGCTTCAGCTTATCTGATAAAGGCAAAGTGCGCCTTTTTCAGATAAGCCTCCAGCAGGGCGGGATTGAACTCCATCCCGCCTACCTGTCGAGGCTTAACGGCCGCTTCCGCTTGGGCCCACAGGATGTGGGTCATGCAGCGGAGAGGGATTGAACTTCATCCCTCTTAATTGCCGCACGATGCGGCGTTCTTTGGCTGCGTTCCTTAGTTGTCCAGCTGCAGGCGCCAGACGCTCGGGTCATAAGCCGGCCTGACTGCGCGGGAAAACGCCGCTTCGTCATTCCGTCTTATGCCTGTCGCGTCTTAGCGGCGCCTTCCGCTTTTCGTACTGTCCAGCTGCAGCGACCAGACGCTTGGGTCATAAGCCAGACCGACTGCACGGCAAAGTACGCCGCTCCGTCGGTCTGGCTTATGCCTGTCGCGTCTAAACGGTCGCTTCCGCATTTCGTATTACATATTCCTTCTATATTGCCCGCCTACTTCATATAGGGCGTTTGTGATTTGGCCTAGGCTTGCTACTCTTACTGAGTCCATAAGTTGTTCGAAGATGTTGCCGCCTGAGACTGCTACTTCTTTTAGTTTTTGTAAGGCTGCTTCGGTTTGGTCTTCGTGTTTTGTTTTGAATGTACGTAAGTTGATGATTTGTGTTTCTTTTTCTTGTTGTGTGGCACGTGCGATTTCCATGTTATCGACGTCTTCTGAAGACGGCGGGTTCGGGTTCAGGTAGGTGTTGACGCCGATGATTGGCAATTCTCCTGAATGTTTTTTCATTTCATAGTGCATGGATTCTTCTTGAATTTTACCGCGTTGGTATTGTGTTTCCATTGAACCGAGCACGCCGCCGCGGTCGTTGAGGCTTTCGAATTCCTGTAGGACCATTTCTTCGACGAGGTCCGTCAATTCTTCGACGATGAATGCCCCTTGGAGCGGGTTTTCGTTTTTGGATAGACCGTGTTCGCTTGTAATGATCATTTGGATTGCCATTGCACGACGGACTGACTCTTCCGTTGGCGTTGTAATTGCTTCGTCGTAAGCATTCGTGTGTAGCGAGTTACAGTTGTCCTGCAGAGCCATAAGTGCCTGCAACGTAGTACGGATATCGTTAAAATCAATTTCCTGTGCATGCAAGCTGCGCCCGGATGTTTGGACATGGTACTTCAACTTTTGACTGCGTTCGTTTGCGCCATATTTCTCGCGCATCGCAACGGCCCAAATGCGGCGAGCAACTCGGCCGATTACCGTGTATTCCGGATCGAGTCCGTTCGAGAAGAAGAACGACAAGTTCGGAGCAAAATCATCGATATTCATGCCGCGGCTCAAGTAATATTCCACGTACGTGAAGCCGTTTGATAAAGTGAAAGCCAATTGTGAAATGGGATTCGCGCCTGCTTCAGCGATATGGTAACCCGAAATCGATACCGAGTAATAGTTACGCACTTTTTGGTCGATGAAGTACTGTTGGATATCCCCCATCATACGCAGTGCAAATTCAGTCGAAAAGATACATGTGTTTTGTCCTTGGTCCTCTTTCAGAATATCTGCTTGTACCGTACCACGCACGGCTTGCAGTGTTCCCTCTTTGACCTCTGTAAACTCTTCAACTGTCAAAGCACGACCAAGTTTTTCCTCATTGATGCGCACTTGCTGATCAATAGCCGTATTCATGAACATTGCTAGAATGATAGGAGCTGGACCATTGATGGTCATCGAAACGGATGTTGCCGGTGCGCACAAGTCAAACCCTTCATATAACTTTTTCATGTCTTCAAGCGTACAGATACTGACCCCTGATTCTCCAACTTTCCCGTAAATATCCGGGCGTTCATCTGGGTCTTCTCCGTACAATGTCACAGAGTCGAATGCTGTTGATAGGCGCTTTGCATCGTCATCTTTTGATAGATAGTGAAAACGGCGGTTCGTCCGTTCAGGCGTTCCTTCTCCTGCGAATTGACGTTTTGGATCTTCCCCTTCACGTTTGAACGGGAATACGCCTGCTGTATAGGGATACGATCCCGGAACGTTCTCTGCATACACCCAACGAAGAATTTCCCCATAATCCTTGAATTTCGGCAATGCGACTTTCGGTATTTTCAATCCAGAAAGGCTCGTTGTCGTCAAAGCGGTACGCAGTTCTTTATCACGCACTTTTGTGATGAATTCATCACCCGCATAGGCTTCTTTCAACTTTTCCCAGTTTGCTAGAATACGTTTCGATTCCGCCGTCAATTCTTCCTTAATGCCCTCCGCAAGTGTTTGCAGCGAAGTTACGAGTGCATCATCCGGTGCCTGTTCGTTGACCGTTTGAATGGCTCCTTCAAGCTGGAAGAGTTTGCGAGCCAGTGTTTCCTGCACGATGGACTTTTTATGGTAACCGCGGACTGTATCGGAAATTTCCCGTAAGTATTGCTGACGATCGTTCGGTATGATTACATTTTGTTTTTGTGTTTTTACAAATTGTCCATACGAAGTTTCCCAGTCAAGATCACATTTTTCATTCAGCACATTTACAAGTGCCGCGAAAAGCGAATTCGTCCCTTTATCATTGAACTGGCTAGCGATTGTGCCATAGACCGGCATTGTATCTAAGTTTTTATCCCAGAGAAGATGACTGCGCTGATACTGTTTTTGCACTTGGCGCAGTGCATCTTCAGAGCCTTTACGTTCGAATTTATTGATGACGATGAGGTCCGCGAAGTCAATCATGTCAATCTTTTCAAGTTGTGTCGGCGCGCCGAATTCACTTGTCATAACATACATCGAAGCATCGGATACTTCTGTAATTTCTGCATCGCCTTGACCTATTCCGCTTGTTTCAATCACGATCAGGTCGAATCCGGCTGTTTTGACGATGTCTAATACATCTTTAATGGCACCGGAAAGTTCCGTACGAGAACCGCGTGTCGCAAGACTTCTCATGAATACACGTTTGTTGAAGATGGCATTCATGCGAATTCGGTCCCCTAACAAAGCACCACCCGTTTTCTGTTTCGTCGGGTCGATGGATAGAATCGCTACTTTTTTATCGGGCAGTTCGTGGAGGAAGCGGCGAATGAGCTCGTCAGTTAACGAACTTTTCCCTGCCCCACCTGTTCCTGTAATTCCGAGAATCGGTGTATTTTTAGATAGCGTACGTGCTTTTTCAAGAACGGCAGTCGCTTGCGGATCGTTTTTACCGTACATTTCTTCCGCATAAGTAATTAAATTCGCAAGTATTTCCGGCTGACTAGCACTAACTTTTTCAAGATTTTCCATTTCGTTATCTGTTTCTGTAAGGAAATCACATTGTTCCATCATCCGGTTAATCATCCCTTGTAGGCCCATTTTGCGCCCGTCTTCCGGTGAAAAGATCCATGTGATGCCATAATCATGCAGCTCTTTAATTTCCTTCGGGATAATTACTCCGCCACCACCTGCGTAAATGTGGATGTGCGGAGCCCCTTTTTCCTGAAGAAGATCATACATGTATTTGAAGTATTCAACGTGCCCACCCTGGTACGATGACATCGCGATCGCTTGGACGTCTTCCTGAATTGCGGCATTGACCACTTCTTCAACAGAGCGATTGTGACCCAGGTGAATGACCTCAGCTCCGCTTGCTTGTAAAATGCGACGCATAATATTAATGGATGCATCATGTCCATCGAAAAGACTCGACGCTGTAACGAACCGGATATGGTGTTTCGGCTTGTAAATCTCAACTGTTTCCATATATAGAACACCCCTTCTGATATAGGTGCCAGGTACTCAAACAATTCGAGGTTCATGAATTTAGTAAGTTTCTGGCGCCTTATGAACATTCAACCATTTAGATTGTCGTTTTTTAATCTATCCCCCCGATTAATCCTTTGAAAAGCTGATCCGTTTGAACGCGGATATAATCTTCTATTTTATAGTTTTTTTGCAAAGCCCATCTGCGGAATGCCCACATCTGACCTTGAACGACGATATGATGTGCTGCAATTCCGATTTCTTCTTCCGCAATGCGCAGTTCCCCCGACTTTGCACATGCCTGCAGAAGATTTTCGAACAAGGCGGCCATTTCCATTTCTTTCGTTAAGACGTATTGCAAGGCATCTTTTGGCAACGATTTCGTTTCTTGGTACATGACAACGAATTCATCCGACATATCGTCTATCAAATGGAAATACTGATCAATGGCCACTTTTAGACCTTCCACAGTTCCTTCCTTAATAGGCAGGGCGGATAGGCGATCGTGCACTTCGTTATAAATGCTGTCGCAGACTAGATAGAGCACATCTTCTTTTGTACGGATGTATTCATAAAGCGTTCCGATGCTGAACCCCGCCGCTTTCGCAATTTCACGGGTCGTTGCTCGATGGAACCCTTTCTCTTTAAATAGTTTCACCGCACCATGGATCATCTGTTCACGCCGTTTTTCAATCAAACTTTCATCTTTGACAGACGATTTCACTTCTCTTTTGTTCATCCTAATACTCCTCCCTAGCTTATTTAGTTAGCATACGGGAGATGACGAGACGCTGAATTTCTTGCGTTCCTTCGTAAATCTGCGTAATTTTCGCATCACGCATGTATCGCTCAACCGGATAATCTTTTGTATAACCATAGCCGCCGAATACTTGAACAGCATCTGTCGTAACTTTCATCGCTGTATCTCCAGCCATCAATTTCGCCATTGCCGATGCTTTTCCGTATGGTAAGTCATTCGACTCTAGCCAAGCTGCTTGGTAAGTTAGCAGTCGTGAAGCTTCTGTCGCTGTCGCCATGTCTGCCAATTTAAATCCGATGCCTTGGTTTGCTGCAATCGGTTTACCGAACTGAACGCGTTCTTTTGCATAGTCAACGGATGCATCAAGTGCACCTTGTGCAATTCCAACTGCTTGTGCAGCGATTCCGTTACGACCGCCATCAAGTGTTTTCATCGCGATTATGAAGCCCTGTCCTTCTTCGCCAAGAAGGTTTTCTTTTGGTACACGGCAATTGTCAAACATTATTTCAGTTGTAGGCGATGAACGAATTCCGAGTTTCCGCTCTTTTTTCCCAACTGAGAAGCCTGGGAAGTCTTTTTCTACGATGAATGCGCTTGTGCCTTTATGTTTTGAATCTGGGTCAGTGACCGCGAAGACGATGTATATGTCTGCAATTCCGCCGTTTGTGATGAAGATTTTAGAGCCATTCAAGACATAGTGGTCCCCGTCTCGTTTTGCAGAAGTGCGCATGCCACCTGCATCAGAACCCGAACTTGGCTCAGTTAAGCCGTATGCGCCCATTTTCGTACCTTCTGCCATTGGTCGAAGGTATTGCTGTTTCTGTTCTTCCGTACCGTATTTGAATACAGGCCAGCCTGCAAGTGATGTATGTGCGGAAAGTGTAACTCCTGTTGAAGCACAGACGCGTGACAATTCTTCTACAGCGATACAATACGCTAGGAAGTCACTTCCAATGCCGCCGTATTCTTCTGGCCAAGGAATACCTGTAAGGCCGAGTTCAGCCATTTTCTTGAAGATATCCATGTCAAAACGTTCTTCTTCATCGCGTTCAGCTGCAGTTGGTGCAACTTCTTTTTCTGCGAAATCGCGAACCATTTTGCGAATCATTTCGTGTTCCTCGGATAATTTAAAGTTCATTGGGTTTCCCACCTTATTTGGTATTTTGTGTTGGCGTGTTTTTATGAGTTACTTCATCAAATGTTTGCTTATGACAATGCGTTGAATTTCGCTTGTACCTTCATAGATTTCCGTCACTTTTGCGTCACGGAAATAACGTTCGACTGGATAATCTTCAGTATAACCGTAGCCACCAAACACTTGGACCGCTTCAATCGAGCCTTCCACTGCAGCTTTTGATGCGAACAATTTAGCCATCGACGCTTCTTTTCCGCAAGGCAGTCCTTCTGCGCGTAGTTGTGCAGCCCTGTATACGAGCAATTTTGCCGATTCAACTGCGGTAGCCATGTCTGCCAGTTTAAATCCTACGCCCTGTTGAGCGGCAATTGGTTTCCCGAATTGGACGCGTTGTTTCGCGTAATCTGTTGCTGCTTCAAGTGCCGCTTCAGCGATTCCAAGTGCTTGCGCCGCGATACCGATGCGACCTACGTCAAGATTCGCCATCGCAATTTTGAATCCTTCGCCTTCTACACCCAATAGGTTTTGCGCAGGAACTTTCATTTGATCAAACGACAACTCTACTGTTCGTGATCCGTGAAGACCCATTTTCTGTTCATCTTTCCCAATTACGAGACCCGGAGTGTCTTTGTCTACGATGAACGCGGAGATTCCGTACGTCCCTTTTGTTGGATCTGTCGCTGCGAAGACGATGTAGACATCTGCTTCTCCACCGTTTGTAATGAACATTTTAGACCCGTTTAATACGTAGTGGTCCTCTTTTTTGACGGCGCGTGTTTTAAGGGATCCCGCATCAGAACCGGAAGAAGCTTCTGTCAGACAGAATGCACCAAGGTATTCGCCGCTCGCTAGTTTAGGAAGGTAACGACTTTTTTGTTCGTCGTTACCGAAATAGATAATCGGATTTGTGCCGACTGAAGTATGAACGGAAAGAATAACACCCACAACCGCGCTGACTTTCGATAGTTCATGGATAGCGCTAATATACGAGATGAAATCCATGCCCGCTCCGCCGTATTCTTCAGGAACGGTAATGCCCATTAAACCGAGACCGCCCATTTTCTTCAAGATTTCACGTGGAAATTCCCCAGCTTCCATACGTGGAATGAACGGTTCAATTTCGGTTTTCGCAAAGTTTATTACCATGTCGCGCATCATCTGCTGTTCTTCGGTGAATGATAAATCCATTATAATTTCCCCTTTATATTGAAAGCATTAGTTATTCGTAAACGTAGAATCCTCGGCCTGATTTCTTCCCTAGCCATCCTGCTTTAACATACTTTCTAAGTAACGGACATGGGCGATATTTTGAGTCGCCGAATCCTTCGTGCAAGGTTTCCATAATATACAGGCATGTGTCGAGTCCGATGAAATCTGCTAGTTGTAGCGGCCCCATTGGGTGATTCATGCCAAGTTTCATCACTTCGTCAATTGCTTCTTCAGTTGCAACGCCTTCATAGAGCGTGTAAATTGCTTCGTTAATCATCGGCATTAGTATGCGGTTTGCGACAAACCCAGGAAAGTCATTCACTTCAACTGGTGTTTTTGATAATTTCACGGTCATTTCTTCGACTGCTTTGTATACTTCGTCGGCTGTTGCCAGTCCCCGTATGATTTCAACAAGTTTCATAACAGGAACTGGATTCATGAAGTGCATGCCAATCACTTGTTCCGGACGTTTTGTCGCCGCCGCAATTTCAGTGATTGGAAGAGATGATGTATTGGATGCGAGGATCGCATGTTGCGGTGCAATTTCATCCAACTTTTCAAAAATCGACTTTTTAATGGCCATGTTTTCAACAGCTGCTTCGATGACAATATCTACGTCTGATGCGTCTTGTAGATCGAGTGATTTTGTGATGCGTCCGAGAACGGCAGATTTTTCGTCTTCCGTCATACGTCCTTTTTCAACGTTGCGTGAAAGGTTTTTCGTAATGACCGCAAGTCCTTTAACATAGGATTCTTCTTTGATATCATTCAATTTCACGTCGAAGCCCGCTTGTGCACAAACTTGAGCAATGCCTCCACCCATCTGTCCTGCTCCGATAACCATTATCTTTTTAATAGCCATTTGGTCGATTCCTCCTCCGTATTATTCCGATTTAGCTACTTCAATCATGATGGCGTCGCCTTGGCCTCCGCCTGAACAAATCGCTGCGATACCAATGCCGCCGCCTTGACGTTTCAATTCATGTGCAAGTGTCAGGATAATACGCGCTCCACTCGCTCCGATTGGATGACCTAGCGCAACCGCCCCGCCGTTGACGTTTACTTTTTCAGGATCTAACTCCGCAATTTGCGTACTTGCTAGTGCAACTGCTGCAAATGCTTCATTTATTTCAAAAAGCTTTATGTCTTCTAGTTTCTTACCTGTTTTTTCAAGTAATGCATTGATGACAAGTCCAGGTGTTTGCGGGAAGTTTTCCGGTTCAATGGCAACTTCTGCATGGCCGATAATTGTCGCAAGAGGTGTTTTCCCTTCTTTCAGGGCACGCTCTTCATTCATCAGAATCAGTGCACATGCACCGTCGTTAACGCCAGGTGCGTTTCCTGCAGTGATGGTTCCGTCCTTACCAAATACCGGACGCAATTTCGCGAGTGATTCAAGAGATGTCGTACGGCGTGGTGCTTCATCCGTATCAACTAAAACGGGCTCACCTTTACGTTGCGGGACCTCTACGGGAATGATTTCTTTTGCGAACAAGCCCGAATCAATTGCTTTAAGTGCACGTTCATGACTGCGCAGTGACCATGCATCTTGTGCTTCGCGCGTCAAAGCGAATTCTTCTGCTGTCGCATTGCCGTAAGTGCCCATATGAACGCGCTTAGGTGAGAATGAACAAGAAAGTCCATCGTAAATCAGACCGTCAATCAGTTCTGCATCGCCCATTTTCAGTCCGTATCGTGCTTTTGGTAAGTAGTAAGGAGCGCAAGACATAGATTCCATTCCACCTGCAACAATTACTTCTTCGTCCCCCAGACGAATTAACTGATCGCCAAGTGTTACGCTTCGCATGCCCGATGCACAAACTTTGTTAATGGTTTCCGTTTTCACAGACCATGGCAGTCCTGCCTTCGTTGCAGCTTGTCTTGATGGAATTTGTCCTTGCCCCGCTTGTAATACTGTTCCAATAATCACTTCACCGATTTCTTCCGGTTTTACATCTGCGCGGCTCAATGCCCCTTTGATGGCAATACCTCCGAGATCGCTTGCTGTCATCGATTTCAATGCTCCGCCTAACTTTGTAAATGGCGTACGTGCCCCGCTCAAGATAACTGTTCTTCCCATTCCCTTATCGCCCCTTTGTCGTTGGTGTAGCCGCTTTCATTTTTCATTTACATCGAACGACTGAACGCTCGCTCGGTTAATATTCAAGAAAAAAGGAGTGTTTCCACTCCTTTTTATTGGTAATTCATAGTTCTTATTCTATTAATTGTACGACAGTATTGTCTGTTCCGCAATGATTTATTGCAAAATTGACTCTACTTCTTCTGCTAGAACAGGACTCCAGTTTTCACCGAAAATGGAACGCTCCAGCAATTCAGCGATGTCGTACGTACCGACCGTTTCTTCGACTTCTTTTGCTTTCGTTCCGTCTGATAGCATTGTCAGGCAGTAAGGACAGCCGGATGAAATGATTCCCGGACTGACTTCAAGCGCTTGTTCAGTTCGGGCAACGTTAATGCGGTGGCCTGAATCTTCTTCCATCCACATTAGTCCTCCACCCGCTCCACAGCACATGCCGTCTTCGCGATTACGCTTCATCTCAACAAGCTCAACTCCCGGAATCGCTTTGAGAATTTCACGCGGCGGATCATAAACGTCGTTGTATCTACCCAGATAACATGAATCATGGAATGTGATTGTTTCATTGATGGCATGTTCCGGCTTCAATTTCCCTTGCACCACAAGTTCGTACAGCATTTCTGTATGATGGACGACTTCCGCTTTAAATCCGAAGTCCGGATATTCGTTTTTAAAAATATTGTACGCATGCGGGTCAATCGTAACAATTTTTGTGACGCCCGCTTTTTCGAACTCATCGATATTGGATGTAGCCAGTTCTTGGAATAAAAACTCATTTCCAAGACGACGCGGCGTATCTCCTGAGTTCTTTTCTTTATTGCCCAGAATAGCGAACTTGATGCCTGCTTCGTTCATGAGATGTACAAAGGATAAGGCGATTTTTTGTGAACGATTGTCGAATGAACCCATCGAGCCTACCCAGAACAGGTACTCGAATTCTTCACCCGCTTTCTTCAATTCTTTAACCGTTGGAATTTGAAGATCTGGACGTGCATCTCTCCAGTTTTCTTTTTCTTTACGGTTCAGCCCCCAAGGATTTCCTTGACGTTCGATGTTTGTCATCGCGCGTTGTGCATCCGGGTCCATTTTCCCTTCTGTCATCACAAGGTAACGGCGAAGGTCGATGATTTTATCAACGTGCTCATTCATAACTGGACATTGGTCTTCACAGTTACGGCAAGTTGTACATGCCCAGATTTCCTCTTCAGTGATAATATCGCCGATTAAGGACGGGTTATAGATATCGTCCATTGTTGCGCCTTCAAGTCCGGCTGCAAATGCGATTTGGTTTCCTTTTGTATTGTTGAATGCGAGCGCTGGCACCCACGGATTCTTCTTCGTGACAAGTGCACCCGTATTGGTCAAGTTATCACGAAGTTTTGTGATCAAGTCCATCGGGGACAGCATTTTACCAGTCCCTGTCGCTGGACACATATTCGTACAGCGTCCACATTCGACGCAAGCGTATAAGTCAATCATTTGCAGCTGTGTAAAGTCAGTAATTTTCCCTACTCCAAGCGGCGGCATTTCTTCTCCTTCTTCCACATTTTCCAATGCTTCGAAGTCGATTGGCTTTAATCTGCCCGCATGGTCAAGACGGTGAAAATAAACGTTGGCAGGCCCTGCAATCAAGTGCGCGTGTTTCGATTGCGGCACATAAACAAGGAATGTTAGTAAGATTAATAGATGAATCCACCAAGCGATAAAGAATATGACGGCTGCCCCAGTTTCCGGCATAAAGCTGAAAATCATGGCAATCCCAGATGCAATTGGTTCAGTCCATGACGCTGCATGTCCTTGCCAAATCATGTTCATACCGTTTGCAAGTAACGTCGAAACCATAAGCCCCCCAATGAAAATCAGAACAAGTCCCGATTTCCATCCGCGTTTCAGACGAACTAGTTTTTCAATATAACGGCGGTGGAATGCCCATACAACCGCAACGAGAATCGTTAATGCAACGATTTCTTGGAAAAATGTAAAAGCAGGATAAAGTGGACCGAATGGTAAGTGTGATCCCGGCTTTAACCCTTTCCAGATAAGATCGATGGCCCCGAATTGCACGAGTAAAAACCCGTAGAAAAACATGAGGTGGATCGCTCCACTTTTTTTATCTTTTAATAGTTTCTTTTGTCCGAATACGTACACCCAGATTTTACGTAGACGTTCGGAGACGTTATTATCAAATTCTTCTTTCTTCCCCAGTTTGATAAACTGAATCCGTGTTCGAATTAAATGTGTGAACAATGCAAGCGCATACGCCACGACTGCGAGAAACAGAATCCAGTTGGCAATAAGCAATGGATGCATATATTCTCCCCCCCCCTTAAATTGTTTGAATATTATAGACAGTGTAGTCGAAAATAGTATTCTTGTCGATGTCTATTTTCTATTTTAATTATGAATGAGCATTCAGTCAACAGATATTTTTAGATAAGATAGAAATTTAGTTTCGGTTTTGGTTTGATTGCTGATGGGTGGGTGGTTGGGGGCAGGAATTGGGCGCTTGCATGTCGGATTCGGGCGGTTGGACGACGGGATTGAGCGGTTGTATGTTGGATACGGGCGGTCGAACGACGGGATTGGGCGCTTGCATGTTGGATACGGGCGGTTGGACGACGGGATTGGGCGGTTGCATGTTAGATACGAGCGGTTGGACGACGGGATTGAGCGGTTCCATGTCGGATACGGGCGGTCAAACGACGGGATTGGGCGGTTGCATGTCGGATACGGGCGGTCGGACGACGGGATTGGGCGGTTCCATGTCGAATTCGGGCGGTCGCTCGCGCCGAATATACGATTCCGCTTCTTAATCACAGAAAAAACCTGCAAGAAATCTACAGGTTTCAAGTAATTATGATTAATTGATTCAATAGCGGACCGAAAAACGTTGCGGCCTCCTTTATTTTCGCTTCTGGAATGGCGAGGAGGACGACTGTTGACGGACCCGCTGATTTCAGTGGATCTAAAACAGTTTCAATGCGCGCATCTTTCATTCCGGTTAACAAACGGACTTCTTCTAAAATTCCGCTTGAGCCAACTGGCCAGATTTGATGGATGATTTCCTTTTTCATCGCCTCATGAATGAGGGAAACAGATGCAATTTCTTCCGCTTGTTCCCGCACTTCATCCCCGACTAGGGGCTTACCGTATGTAAACCAGGCAACTCTTTCTGTAGCTGGGGCCTCTACTCGCTTCCCAATCATCGTTACTGCCATTGCTGATTGAACCAGCTCCATATTCGTTTCCGAACTGCCGCTAATTGACGGCACTTCAAGCCCTGCTTCAAGAAATAAATCCGTCACACCAGCCACGTAGTTCCCCCAACTGTCACTGCCGCTAAAATTATGAATTAGAATCGTAATAGGTTCCGCTCGCGTTGCCCATTGCTCGAGCAGCGTCACGCGAGCAGCAAAGTATGCCGTGATTCTGTCTGGCACAGTAACGAGATCACCTGGTTTTTCACCAATACCGCCCGAATTATCGGTCGTCGCGATCATGCCATTTCCGATATCAATGGCATTCCTCACTTAAGAACACCCATGCGCCCCGTCACGATATGCTGAAGTGACGGCATGACAACCGCCGCAACAACTGCGTTGACGATTGTAGCAAGCAATAGGAACGGAACTGCTCCTATGAAAAATGCTGGTGAAATTAGGAAATAAAATGGTAGTGGCGCAATCAAACCATTTGCCACTATGAAAAATAGCCATTTCGCAATCGGGCGCTCCGCTTTATGCAGACGTGCAAAGATGATAACAATGACGAACATTTCAAGTGCAATGAGCACGTGAAATGGACCTAAAGGAAAACCCGCATACATTGCAGAGGCTGTGTGCCCGAGCATTGCGGCTACCCCCGAGAAGACGGGTGGAAGAAAGGCAGCCGAGATAAGAGCCGGAACCGTATCGAGTGCCAACGAACCGATGCCAGACGGGATTTTTATCATTCCGCCAACGACACAAAGTGCGACAAACAACGCTGTCAATGTCAGCTTTTTCAACTGCATCGTTTAATCCTCCTTTTTCTTGTCAGTTCTAAACACTTTCGCGCTTCTTACATACTCATTATCAGGCACATTTACCCGTGAATTCGCAATGCGTGCAGAGACAAAAAGATAGTCGGAAAGTCTGTTCAAATAGCGTTGGACAACTGCCGGCACATCGTCTTCAGCTTTCAAAAGCGAAACTGTTTGGCGTTCAGCACGTCTCGCGACAGTTCGCGCAATATGAAGCGTTGCGGCAGCAGGTGTTCCACCCGGTAAGATGAACTTTTCCAAAGGCGGCGCTTCTTCCATGAGTGCATCAATACGTTGTTCAAGTACTTCCACCGGTTCTTCGGCTAATTTATAATGACGTTCTTTCATAACGTTTGCTAAGTCGCCTCCGCCATCGAATAATTCATTTTGAATGGCTTCTAAATCCGTCAGCATATCTGCAAAAATGGCAGGATCTAGTTCCGTCATTGCCTTCCCTACGAATGAATTCAATTCATCCATCGTGCCGTATGCTTCAACTCGAAGACTGTCTTTGTCGACGCGTCCTCCAATTAGACTCGTTTGTCCTTTATCCCCAGTACGTGTATAAATCTTCATTTAAAATCTCCCCTTTTCTTTAGTGGTTTTGCAAGGCCGTACCAAATTCGTGTCACGTCATCCGCTTCCGTGAGCAACCGCTGATAAAGCCGGCCGACAGTATCTCTTAACTTTCGCTGGTTTGCATCTATCGGAACAATTCCCCGTCCAATATCGGTTAAAATAAGTACTGTATCCTGTTGTAGCGATACGCTCTTCATTACATATTCAACTGCCGCTTCTTCCGGCAATTTTGTTTCAGCTAGCCACTTCTCAATTCCGGCTACAACGATTGTCTGGCTAGCATCCTGATTGACTGGATTACTAGCATCAGGACAATCCCCTTCGAACCATTGAACGTTGTGTTTACCTCGTTCCGTCAGCCATCTCTTTACATAGTCCCGCTTGCCGTTATGGGCACCGCCGATAAATACGTGCATACTTTCCCCTCCTCGAATGCATTGTCACTTTCCCATTCAAGCCGGTACCCTGTTCCGTGGGGGACATTCCACGACCAGAACTCTTTTTCCTCAGGAGAAAACTTCGTTAGAATTGCACGGATTGGTCCGCCATGCGTGACAACAACCGATTTGTTCGGCAATTTTTTCAGCGCTGCAACTACACGCGTTTCTACATCCGCCAAACTTTCCCCGTCTAAAGGCGCAATCGCATAGGGATCGTCAATCCAATTTCTATAGTTCATGTTCTTTTCAAGTTGGGCGTACGTTTTCCCTTCAAACACGCCAAAATTACATTCTCGCCAACTAGCATCTGCTTGAAAAGTGACTTGTGGGAAATAGATTTCCGCACTTTGTTTTGCGCGGAGTAGATCGCTACCGTAAACGTGTTGCGGCATGTCCGGTAGCATCCACTCCCGTTTGCTCGTTTCCACAATGGGTTCATCTGTCCAGCCAATATACTTACGCTGTTGATTGCCTAAAGTTGGGAGGTGCCGAATCAGATAAAGCACAAAACTGTGAGCCATAAAAGCGCCTCCGATCCTTCAATGAATGCGCCGCACAAGTCACCACTAACGCCTCCGAAATGTTTCACTGTCCATCTGCGGTATATGAACAATGCGACTGTGAGAACAATTGCAAGGGCAGCGGGGATTATTAAACTATTCAACATTAATCCGATTCCTACTAAAATCATAGTACTGCCGAATAGCGTCCATCCAATGATTGATTTTGATGACATATTCCCTTTAAAAAAGTGCGCAATCCCTTTATCTTTCGCAGGTCGTAAGGTCGTGAAATACAGATTCATACCAGCTCTGGCGAGAAAAGGGATAGCTATAAATATGAAGCCATTTCCTACATCATGCATTAAGATTTCATTGAACAAAGCGATTTTTAGAATGATTAGTAAGATAAGTGCCATCGTTCCAAATGCTCCAAGGCGCGGGTCATCTAGAATTTCCAACCGTTTTTCACGATCTTTGTATGAAAAGAATGCATCGCCTGTATCCGCCCAGCCATCCAAATGTAAACCGCCCGTCAATAGGATACCTGTCAAAACAACCAACACAGCCGCCAGAAATGTGCCTACTTGTAAATAATTCAATAGGAGTTCTGACACACCGTACATTGCAAGCCCAATTACCGCTCCGACGAAAGGAAGCGCCACATACATTGCCGTTACTTCTTTTCGGCCTAGTGGCAATTCTTTTCGTATGGGGATTGCGGTGAAAAACTGCACTGCGAGCAATAATCCGTTCATTGTGTCCCACCGGATTGTGAAATCACTTTTTTCATCAGCAGCCAGTTGAGATGTGATTTGACATGATTTGCCCACGCATCGTAGACATCGACCCCCGCGGGTGCTTCCATAACGGGTCGGTCCATATCTTCCTCTTCGATGCCGTGATCGACTTTAAAAGGAATAACGCCCGCCACCGGAATGCCCGTGTAGTTTTCGATGAATTCAATTCCATCTGAGAATAGCGAGATATCCCCATGGAATTTGTTGATAATAATTGCTTTGACGCGCGCACGGTGTTCAGGTTGTAAGAGTTGTAACGTACCCACAATCGAAGCAATGGCACCACCACGATCAATGTCTGCAACTAGAACAGCCGGCACATCCGCGATTTCCGCAACACGCATATTGACAATTTCTCTTTCGTTGAGATTCACTTCGGCGGGACTTCCCGCGCCTTCGATGATAACTGTTTCATACATTTCCGACAGTTTGGCCAGCGACGTTTTAATCGCTTCAATTCCGCGGGTGAAAAATTGTTCTCGATATGCCATTCCAGCTACAGGTCCAAATTTCTTCCCAAAAAAGAGCACTTCTGATTTCATGTCCGCTACCGGTTTAAGTAAGATCGGGTTCATGTAAATCGACGGTATCGTTCGGGCGGCCGTTGCTTGTAAAAATTGCGCACGGCTCATCTCTTGTCCATTTTCCGTAATTGCAGAAAAACCGGACATGTTTTGAGATTTGAATGGTGTCACTTGAACACCTTCGTCGGATAAAATACGGCAAAGCGCTGTACAAATCATTGTTTTTCCGGAATCTGATGCTGTCCCCAGAACAATTAGTCCTCTCATCCCGTCAACTCCCGCCGTTCAGTTTTCCATACGACCGGAATTCCATAGTCCATTTCTATCGCTCTATCCGCTTTTGCGACAACCTTTTGATGGATAGATCCCAGCCACTTTCGGTAGATTTCTGTTTCAGTGTACTTTGTCGGCAGCTCATCGAAGACTTCATTCGAAACGATTACTAGGTGAGCGGCTTTCGCTAAGAGTGCGTCGATAGTTATGTACAGTTGCTCTTCCTTCTGTTCCATACACCCTTTTTGTTCGATACAAGGTTGCCCTAAATCCCAGCCAACATATAACTCGTTTGCAAGCCACGTCGTCGCGCAGTCCCAAAGAATACAATCCCCTGAATGGATAGATGGCAATACGTCTTCCAACTTAGTGGGCTGTTCAAACGTCTTCCAATTATGAGCAATACGATCGACTATGTGCCGCTCGATTCGCGCCTGCATTTCCAAGTCGGTTGCGGTACCGGATGCAATATAGACAAGGCGTCTTCCGCTGTTTCGCACCTCGTCTACAAGTGATTTCTCCGCGTAAGCACTTTTCCCACTTCGCACACCGCCGCTTACAAACGTCAGTTTTCCGCGAACCATTGCGACAACTCCTCCTTTAAGCGATTCATGGATGCTTCGTTTTTCATACCAATGCGCAACCATCTTCCGTCCATTCCTCTAAAGTTTTCGGAATGACGAAGAACAATTCCTCGCGACAGCATGTCTTTGTAAAGTTTCCTTGCATCCTGCCCTACCCCAGGTCTGAATGAAATAAAATTCGTGGTGGAATCTGTAACGGCGCACCCCTTGTCCAGTAAAAACTGTTTCATATTCTCCCGCTCGTAATTACTATGCCTAATCGCATGCTCTCGGAATGATGCTTCTTGTAAACAAACCGCTCCAATTTGAGCCGCCAACCCATTAACGTTCCAATGCGGAGCCAGCGCTTTAATTTCCTGAATAACTCTCCGACTCGCCACTACATAGCCGAGTCGAATTCCCGGAATCGCATACATTTTCGTCATTGAGCGCACGACTAAGACATGCGGATTGTGTTTGATTGCTTGAATAGAGGAAAGGGATTCATCGACGAAATCGATAAAGGCCTCGTCTAATACGACGTCACATTCTAGTTCAGCGCCGTGGTCAATAATCTCCTTTAACTCCGCACGCGACGGCATCATTCCGGTCGGATTGTTCGGTGTGCAAAGGTATAGGACAGACGCTGATTTCATGGCAAGGAGAATCTCATTCAACGGTAAGTTAAATTCGTTCTCTTCCGAAGCGTGAACCCGAATAATCTCCACTTTTTTTGCTGTGAGTGTCGCCTCGTATTCCGAAAATGTGGGGTGTACGATGATTGCCTTCTTCCCTTGATATCGATTTGCCAGAAGAGCTAGCAGTTCGGCTGCCCCGTTTCCTGCAAATACATAATCCGTCGAAACGCCGTGATAATCTGCTGCCGCGGATAGGAACGGCTCCCCTTCCGGATTCGGATAAGCCGTCAGACTTCCGAGTAAATCCGGCCACATCTGTGTAATGGATTCAGGAGGTCCTGCTGGATTAACGTTTTCACTGAAGTCGAGCAGCTGTGCAGGCGGTTGTATTCCTAATTTTACGTATACGCTGTGCGGATTTGCACCGTGTTCAGGCAACTGCATAGAATACCACTCCAATCATTGTTAGTACCATCCAAAAAATGAAAGACACGACATGCATCTGTGTAATAGTTTGTTTGATATGTATTGCCGTCAGTGTACTGTTTCCTGGGCCGAGTTCTGGACGCTTTGATAGGACTTTCTGATAGGTACTCGCTCCGCCAAGTGTAACGCCAAGTTGCCATGCTGTTGCCGCTTCTAAAAATCCGCTGTTCGGGCTTGGATGTTTTCTTGCATCCTTACTCCATCCGGAAAACCGTTTCCCGAAAGGTATCTTGCCTTTATTCGGCGCATATAAAATGATTAATAAACCCGTTATGCGTGCTGGGATGAAATTCAATAAATCGTCTGCGCGGGCGGAAAACTTCCCGAATTTCTCGAAACGCTCGTCTTTGTAACCAATCATCGAATCGAGTGTGTTCACCGCTTTGTACATCCAGAGCCCGGGTGCTCCAAGTAAAAAAGCCCAGAATAAAGGGGATGTAACACCATCCGCAATATTTTCTGACACCGTTTCCACAGCGCCGCGAACGATACCACTTTCTTTCAATTGATCGGTGTCACGACCAACAATCCAAGACAACTTCGTTCGCGCTGCCGGTAAGTCATTCTCAGAAAGCGGGAGATAAACGTCTAGCGCCGCTTCCCGTAAACTCTTCTGCGCAAGCCCGACGGCGATGAGTACTGATTCTACAAGAATCCCTATGTAGAGGTTGAATTGATAAGCCATTCCGACCAGAAAAAACACAATGGATAGAACAATTCCGACGGTGAGGAAAAGTGTAAATGCCCCTTTCAATGTACGGAATCGTCCTTTATTCAAAACTGCTGTCATTTTGGAAATGAACGTTCCAATCCAGCGGACGGGATGCGGCCATTTCGGGGGATCTCCAATTACCCTGTCTAGCAGAAAACCAATAGCGATGGCCATAAAGTGTGCAGGAATCACGTCGTCCACCCTTTCGCCTTTTTGTATGCACGGATCGCCGTCACTGTGCAATCATAGACACCATGGCCAATCAGTTTCCCTAGTTCCGTGATTGGACCTGCATATGGAAGAAATTCGCCTTGCTGAGTCGATGCAACAAGCAGGCTATCTGTTGAAGTGCCCGTAGCAGCTGTGCCGGTGAGCGGATCCATAATGGATTCCGTTTGAAGTGCTTTCACTTTCGCTTCCGTTGCAGTAATCATCGCTTGGATAAATGCTTCGTCTGGCAATTGACCATTGATAATCACCCAAGTATTAATCGTACCAACGCGGGGTTTTTCGTCACGCGTAAGTGCTTGCGAAACGTCTACAGCATTCCCGACTCCGGCTGTAACCGCAATAAGGATCGTGCCGAAATCGCCTTTGTATTCCTTGACTTCTGCATGCTCCGTTGTGACAGCAGTCATCATACCGACCGTTTCCGCCAGATGAAAACCTTGACTCTCGAGATAAGATGCATTTTCAGCTTTGACATCATCTACATTGTAATCAGCGTCAACATGCCGATTAACAAACGATCGATACCAACCCATTCCAGCATTGTGGACTGCAGAAGAGATTGTTTTCAACGGATGGTGTGTTCTGAGCGCAACATAGTTTGATGATATCGAAAAGTCTTCTCTTACGATGGTAAAAGGTTTCATTTCTTCATTCGTGTCTGGTAACAATGTAATTTGAGGCTTCGGTAGTTCAGGATGAGGCTGTGATTTGACACGCGCGCCATAAACAGACTCGATTTCTCCTTCTTTCACGACATCCTGCGGTGCACCGATTTTAACGATTTCCCCTTTATTCATCAACAGCAGTCGATCACAGTACAATGACGCCAAGTTTATGTCATGGAATACAGAAATGACTGTCAGGCCTTTATCGATTGCCTGTTTACGAATCGTGTCCAGAAGTTGTTGCTGATGCGCGATGTCCAAGTGATTTGTTGGTTCGTCGAGCAATAAAATCGGCGCTTCCTGAGCAAGCGCTTGCGCTACGAAAACACGCTGTTGTTCACCGCCCGATAGCAATTCAATGGCGTTCTCAGCGTAGCGCGTGATTTCCATACTGCTCAATGCTTCTGTGACAGCACGCTCGTCTTCATCCGACCACGAAGAAAATAACCCTGACTGATGTGGATAACGCCCTAGTTCTACCGTTTCACGTACAGTGTGGGAAAATGCGACGGCATGCAGTTGCGGCAGGACTGCCACTCTTCTGGCGAATTCTTTTTGCGAGTAACTCGATACATCTTGCCCTTCAATTTGGACAGAACCCGATTCCTTCGGGAGAATGCCAGAAATGATTTTTAACAGCGTTGATTTTCCACTGCCGTTTGGACCGAGTATTCCAAGTACTTCCCCTTTAGGGACATGGAACGTCACCGATTGCACGATTGGTTCTTTGCCGTAACCGCCGGAAAGATTTTCGACGTTTAACATGTCACATTCCTCCTGCCCTTCGTTGTTTATAAAAGATGAATGCGAAAACCGGCGCACCGATAAAGGCAGTAATTACACCAACCGGAAGTTCCGTCGGCGCAATAATTGTCCGTGCAATCAGATCACAAATGATAAGCAATGTCGCACCATTCATGAATGATAACGGCAGTAGGTGGCGGTGATCCGAGCCCCATAATAATCTTGTCATATGCGGAACAACGAGCCCAACAAATCCAATCGTACCTGACACCGCGACTGCAGAACCGGTAAGGATAGATCCCCCGATTAAAATGCTGAATTTACGTCGTTTCACATTGACGCCTAAGTAATGTGCCCGTTCTTCCCCGAATAGCATCGCATTTAATTCGCGGCGGTTCAGCCACAACATGAAGGACCCGATGACAACAAACGGCAATATCATCGTTATGTAATTCCAGCCCCGCATCGATACACTGCCGAGAAGCCAACCAATAATTTGCCGCAACTCTTCTCCAGTAAGCGCAATCATCAATGACAAGACAGAACCGAGGAATGAACCAAAAATAATTCCAGTTAAAATAATTGTTTCCATCCTCATTGCACGGTCCACGAGACGTGCGAATCCGAGCACAAGGAACATCGTCAGTGCAGCACCGACCATACTGAATATAGGAAGCGTATAAGTGCCTAGAAACGGAATAGAAATACCAAAAAAGAGTGTCATCACAGCACCGACCGAGGCGCCGGATGACACTCCGAGGGTATATGGATCAGCGAGCGGATTTTTCAGCAGACCCTGAAAAGCAGCTCCTGAAATTGCGAGCGACGCACCAACAAGTCCAGCGAGTACGACACGCGGCATGCGAATCTTCCACAATATGTTTGAAGCTGTTGCATCCGCCCCAGCATTCCATAACGTACTAATCGGTATTTGCACAGATCCGATCGAAACACCGAGCCATACCGCCACAACAAGTGCGACGGCAGAAACGATGTAGGCAACGCTTGACTTACTCACTGAAAGCCTCTGGATAGATGGCTTTCGCTATTTCTTCTAGTCCGTCCGCTAGACGTGGACCTGTACGGCTTGTGATATTTTCTTTAACCTGTACCACTGCTTCTTCTTTGATAGCCGTAATAGAATCAAAACCTGGTCGTGCATAAACATCTGCGACGGCCGTTTCGATGTAGTCATATAACACAATAATCACATCTGGATTGCGGTTGACGATTTCTTCCGAATCTATCATGAACCAACCTTCTTGATCGGCCGCGATATTTTCCGCGCCAATCATTTCAAGCATTTGATCCATGAATGTATTTTTACCTGGTGTGTAAATTTCCGGAGCTGGTGATGTTTCAACGAAAACGGTCTTTTTATTCTCAACTTTTGCAGTTTTCGCTACCACTTCTTCGACTTTCGCTTTCATGTCTGTAACGATTTTTTCTGCTTCCACTGTTTTACCAGTCGCTTTACCGATTGTTTCAATCGTCGTATAAGTTTCATCAAAGTTTAATGCGTTTTTCACAACAAAGACAGTGATTCCTGCATCACGGATTTGTTGCAGTCCTTCCTTGCCCATTCCAAGTCCTGATTCATGTGCAAAAACGATTTCAGGTTGCATCGAAACGATTTTTTCGACGTTAAATTCCTGGCCGCCGATTTTCTCTTTTTCAAGTGCTTCTTCGGGATAATCATCGTAGTCGTTGACGCCGACGATTTCATCAGCAAGACCAAGTCCAAATAATATTTCTGTATTGCTTGGCATCATCGAAACAATTGTTGCTGGTGCTTTTTCTAACGTAATTTCATTGCCGACCGCGTCCGTTAGTGTCATTGGGAAATCAGCTTTGACCTCTTCTGCGTTTGGTGTTTCGTCCACTTTCGGCTTATCTTCTGTAGCAGTCCCTCCGCATGCTGCGAGCAGGAATACTGCAAAGACAGCCGTCAATCCCAATTGCCAAATCTTCTTCATGTTGTTTTCCTCCTGTTTTTTGCCAAATAAAAATCCCCCGCAATTGCTACGGAGGAATAAGTTGAGTAAAAATCTGGACGCACGGAGACGCCGATTTCCACCAATCCTATCCTCGTAGGGTACGTGTGATCCATAAAGGCAGGTCTCCTGGCTCGTGTTCAAGGCTTGTCGCGTCTTCCCGGATTGTTTCCAGTGACTCAATGCGACTTGCTCACACTTACAGTGGCGGGACCGCGCCGGCATTGAACCGGCTTCCCTTTTAACCCCGTCTTTTAAACGGGGCACCTTTATGTTTGGTATGTATTTTTTGTTCAAAATTCAGTATACTACATTTTTTTGCCTGTCGGTAGCATAACTTGTCGATATTCGGGCAACTCAGGGGGTTTTTGTCCATTACAAAAACCGCCACACCAAAGAGGCAAACTTCTTTGGTGTGGCGGTCATATTGAAAGTTAAGGAACGTCTGGACGGCGCCCTGCGCTTTTGTTTATTACATTTTTTCCGGTGCAGAAACACCAATCAGTTTCAGTGCGTTAGCAATCGTTGTGCGTGTGACTGTGATTAGCGCTAGACGGGCTTCCGATAATTCACGATTATCCGGATCCAACACTTTTTCTGCATTGTAGAAACTATGGAAAGTCGCGGCTAGTTCCTGGATGAACGTAGCAACACGGTGTGGTGAACGGATTCTTGCCGCGTCACTGATAACTTGCGGGAAGTCCCCAATTTTCTTCAGCAATTCCAATTCTTTTTCAGCTTGCAATAAAGAAACATGCTCAACAGAAGCAGACATTCCATTTTCTTCAGCCTGACGTAAAATCGATGAAATCCGTGCATGCGCATATTGTGCGTAGTACACAGGGTTTTCATTGGACTGGGAAATGGCAAGGTCGAGATCGAAGTCCATTTGGGAGTCGCCCGAACGCATTGCAAAGAAGTACCGGACCGCGTCCAAGCCAACTTCTTCAACCAATTCACGCAACGTAACGGCTTTCCCTGTACGCTTGCTCATTTTGAATTTTTCGCCATCTTTATACAATTGAACCATTTGTACGACGCCGACTTCGAGTGTGTCGTCACCGTAGCCAAGTGCTTCGATTGCCGCTTTCATCCGCGGAATATAACCGTGGTGATCTGCGCCCCAAATATTGATAAGTTTATCAAATCCACGGAACAATTTGTCTTCATGGTACGCGATATCCGGTGTCAAATATGTGTATGTACCATCGTTTTTAATGAGTACACGGTCTTTGTCATCACCGAAAGTTGTTGAACGGAACCATGTTGCGCCATCTTCTTCGAAGACATGGCCATTGGCACGTAATTTATCGAGAGCAACGTCGATTTTGCCATTTTCATATAATGACGTTTCTGAGAACCACACATCAAACGACACACGGAAGTTGGCAAGGTCCGTCTTTAGCTTCTCTAATTCATGAGCAAGGCCGTATTGGCGGAAGAATGCATAACGGTCTTCATCTGGCGTGTTGACGTATTTATCGCCAAATTCAGTTGCTAGCATTTTCCCGATATTAATTATATCCGGACCTTGGTAGCCGTCTTCCGGCATTTCTTTATCCAAACCAAGCGCTTGGAAATAACGTGTTTCTACAGATTTCGCCAAGTTGTGCACTTGATTACCCGCGTCGTTAATGTAGTATTCACGCGCTACATCGTAGCCTGCAAAATCGAGAACGTTGGATAGAGAATCGCCAAGGGAAGCTCCGCGTGCATGACCAAGGTGAAGGTCACCTGTTGGATTGGCAGAAACGAATTCGACTTGGACTTTTTGTTTATTGCCGAAATTTGAACGGCCATAGTTTTCGCCTTGTTCAAGAACGGTCTTGACGATGCCGCCTAAGTAATCCGTTTTTAATTTGATATTAATAAAGCCTGGTCCTGCAATTTCAATCGATTTGATGGCAGTGTCTTCTGTATTTAACTTTTCAAGAATCGCTTCTGCAATTACACGTGGTGGCTTTTTCGCCAATTTTGTCAGTTGCATCGCAATGTTGGTTGCGTAATCGCCATTGTCTTTGTTATTCGGTGTTTCAAGCATAATGTCCGGTATCGCTGTTTCTTCCGCCAGACCTGCGTCAATTACTGCTTGACGCAATGCATTTTTCACTTCTTGTTGAATTTGTTCTACTGCATTCATAGTGTTCCCTCCGTGTATGTAATAGTAAGTTTGTACGTTCCGAGAAGCGATCCTTCTGCATGCAACTCATAGTTGACGTTGAAGCGACCTCCCGTATTGTCCTCTTCTTCCGTAAATGAAAGCTCTTCCGTTTTGACAACCAAATTGAAAGTCGCTGGACCACTTTCATATGAACCGACACGTTCACCTGTTGCCATGAAAGGAAGCCTCATATTGACTGCACCCCGACGCATTATAAGTGCATCTTCAGAATCGAGTTTAACAATTGTCTGGATTTGTTGGTCACTTTGTGTTTCTTCATATTTCAAATAGGTTTTTCCTGCTTTTTCAATCAGTAAACCTGTTGCGGTCAATTCATGTTTCTCCTCGTCTTGGTCCGGATGCCGGATTGACGAATAGAGCCGGATCAACACGTTTCGGTCTTTTTTCCGCGATTCCATACGCTCACCGTCCTAGTCATAAAACATCTTCTCATTATATCCTTTTACCAGTCTACATTTCAATCTATCCGAGTAAAGCAAGTTTTTACGTGTGTACCGTTTAATCTGTTTGCATGCGTCGCATACTAGATGGAATGACATGGACGGGACGGGATCGTATGCGACGGACAGTGTATGTAAAAGAGAAAAAAAAACGGACGACGACACGACGGCTGTTGCTATTATCCGTTACGATGCTGATGGCGGCGCTAACCGTATTCATATCGCTCAGATTGTATGCACAAATTACAGGGGCCCCTTCTTTAAGTGTGCCTAAAGCTTCTGTCTTTCTTGATAAAAACGGTAGGCAAATCGGCGACCGTTTTTCTGCGGAGCGGCGATACTGGGTTGGTCTTGACGAGATGTCCCCTTTTCTGATTGACGCAGTCATTGCAACGGAAGACAAAAACTTTTATAACCACGACGGCTTTGATTATAAACGGATTGCAGGAGCTCTTTTAAAAGATGTGAAAGCAGGAAAAAAAGTTGAAGGTGCCAGTACGATTACCCAGCAGTATGCGCGTAACTTGTACCTGACGTTTGAAAAGACATGGAAAAGAAAGATTCATGAAGCGCTGTATGCATACCGAATGGAAGTATTTTATGATAAAGATGTCATTTTGGAAGGATATATGAATACTGTTTACTTCGGCCACGGGATGTACGGAGTTGAAGCAGCAAGTAATTTTTATTTCGGAAAATCCGCAAAAGACTTGACGCTTGAGGAGTCTGCTGTCATTACGGCAATAGCGAAAGGGCCATCGATTTATTCGCCGGTTGATAGTCCTGAAAATTCGAGGAAACGGCAATTACTTGTTCTTTCATTGATGGAGGCACAAGGATACATTACGGCGCGGCAGGAAGAACGGGCAACAAACGAAGCCATCACGTTAAAAAATCGAGAATGGGCTGATTCGAAGCGCATTGCACCTTACTTTTTGGATGAAGTATGGCGAGAAGCGGAAAAAGTGCTTACCGCGAAAGGACGCTATCCCGCTGAAGGCGGCTGGACAATACGCACAACGTTGGATCCCCTTCATCAGCAAACCGCAGAGGAAACGATTGAAAAATGGATGCCCGACAGCGGATTACAGGTCGGTTTCATGTCAATCGAGGCTGGAACGGGCGCCATCACGTCTCTTGTAGGCGGAATAGATTACACTGAAAGTCCGTTCAATCGGGCGACACAAGCAAAACGCCAACCCGGCTCTGTGATGAAACCTATTTTGTATGCGGCCGCACTGGAAGATGGATTTAGTCCACTGACGTTTTTATCGACTGAAAAGACCATTTTCACGTATGATAACGGACGCTCGACATATGAGCCAAACAACGTAAACGGTAAATTTGCAGGACATCCCTTATCCCTAGCGCAGGCACTCGCTATCTCCGACAACATCTACGCCGTAAAGACACTTGAGGATATTGGCTATAAGAAATTCAGCAAAATGGCAGAACGTCTTGGTGTCAATGGAGATTTTCCGGAATCACCTGCAACGGCACTCGGCACTTCCCTCGTCACTCTTTCCGATATGACGAATGCCTATAATCGGATTGCATCGGGCGGCGTTGAAACTGTACCAACAACGATTCTATCCATAACAGATGCAGATGGAAAAACGGTATATGAGCGTCCCAAAAAGAGTACAAAACACGTCATGAGTGAACAGGATGCATTCGTTCTTTCGCACTTGATGACCGGCATGTTCGATCCCGTGTTCAACGATTATTCTACATCCACAGGATTATCAATGCGGCAAAAACAAACACGTCCTTATGCTGCCAAATCTGGAACAACGATTTCCGATCAATACCTGATTGGTTATACGCCTTCGCTGACAGCTGGCATCTGGACGGGATTCGACGTCGGAAAGCAACTGACCGATGCATCAGATAAAGCGGCATCGAAGAAAATATGGATTGACTTTATGGAGACAGTCCATCGCGGAAAAACGGCAGAACCGTTCATCCCACCAGAAGGTGTAAATGGCGTCATCGTTGACGTTGACACGGGCGGAATTGCAGTTAACGGTTGTGACAAGCAAAGGCTGGTCTATGTGAAAGAGAAGGATATGCCACAAAAGTTATGTACGGATAAAACGCTAAGAGAACAGCGCTCTTCAGGTAAGGCGGACGACAAGAAATTTGAACTGTTCCCGTTTTCGTTTTTTGAGTAGGGATTGAGCGGTTTACTCTCTTATTTGAGCGGTCGACGCAAAAAGTTGGGCGGTCCGCACTCTACTTCGAGCGGTCGACATTGTCATCAAAATCAAAAAAGCTATCCAATCCCAAATCAATTCGGGGTTGGATAGCTTTTTTACCAGTCAAGGCCTCCTGTTAAAAGGTGTATCACGCTTGGGTTTGTTTGATACGGTATTCATCAGGTATTGCACGATTCCGGTTGTCCTAGCTTACAACAGCAAGCTATGATGTTAGTTTACTTCTATTCAAGCTGACATTCAACCTTGGAAGTCAAAGTCTACAAAATTTGTCGCTTTTTGTTCACAATCCAGGTGAGTCGACACTCAGACCGATATGCAATTTTGGTTCGCTTCGATCCCACATTTCCTTATTATGATTTGCAAGGAAGTCGGCAAGGATTTGCTTTGATTTATCATCCATATGGTCGACAATGATATTGCGTTTCATCGATTTGTCCATCCGATTGACGTGATCGGCGAGTACTTTATAGCCCCGACGTTTTTCACGGTTGATGACCATTTCACAAGCTGTGATGCCGGCGTAGTAAGGTCCTTCTTCTCTGAAATCGATTGTCACCCAGACAAGCCAGTAGGGTTTCCCGCCTTCTGAATCTTCCCGGTTCAGCGTAAACTTGATACCCCGCTCCGTGTCGCTCCTTGCGTGCATCGCGCCGATTTCGATCTGTGCGACCCCTTCTTTGACGTCGATAATGACTGGTGACACGTTTTCAAGCGACAACGATCCGATCCCATATCCACCATGACCGTCAGTAGGATCATCCTTTATGATTGTAAAACCCAATTTCTGCTTCGGTTTTTTTTCATTTGGCATTTCTTCGTCCCCTCCAAATCTGATACTATATATACTATAACCAATAACTACAGGGAGGGGGAAATGAAATGCCAATCGTCACTGTAAAAATGTTGGAAGGTCGCACGGATGAACAAAAACGTGCGCTTTGCGATAAAGTAACACAAGCAGTCACTGAAACAACAGGTGCACCTGCTCAAAGCGTCACAGTTATCATCGAAGAGATGGTAAAAAACCATTACGCTGTTGCTGGAAAACGTTTAAGCGATCAATAATTAGCAGAAAAAAGGCTATGCCCCTTGCGGAAATTTTCCGTGAGGGCATAGCCTTTTTTATTTTTAGATCGCACACTTCTGCATTTCACCGATGAAATCGAATGCAGCAGCCATCTCCGTGTCGGAGAAGTTCAGTTTATTTTTCACGATATGGACTTTGGCAATTTGCTCATCTTTTGCGAGATGATCGAAGTAGAGCAGTGTTGAAACTAACTCTAAAAAACGTGAACTTTTTACATTCATGCTATCGATACAAGTTCCAAGATTTTCATGAGCGTTGTCCGCTGTCTCAAGAAAATGCTGCCCTTCCTCTGTTACCTGGTAGCTGTATTGGACGTAAGATCCCTTATCTATGCATTGTTCCGCTAGAAAGCCCATCTCACGCAGTTCTTCTACGCGCAACGTTAATTCCTCTGAATAAGGTCCATACATGTGGAGCTCGTATTTTTCCGCAAACGGGAAATTCATTTTTTTTGCGATATAAATCATTTTTTGTAATTTTTTTCTGCCAGTCACTTCATTCGCGATTGAAATGAACTGTACAATTTTTGCGTGTTCCTGTAACAACTTAACCTCTCCTAACCTTTCAACATATGTAAAATCTGTCCATACAGTGGATTTTGTTCTTTTCCTGCCTCCAGCACATCTTCGGGGAAATAGATTTTATGGTCTGTCCGTCTTTTACCTGAAATCGCATCCACCACATCCGATGAACGTGACAACTCGCTCAACTCGCCATTTGGCATTTGTAAAAAGATCGGCAAACGTTCATTTTCTTCGCCCGGGCCGTAAAAGTCATAGGGCAAGTCAGACGACGAATCTGTCACGAGATAATACGCGGGGTCAATTCCCGCGTCTTTGAATAATTGTTCGAGTACACTGATTTTGCGGTATTCTGTTGCCGGATCAAATTCTGCATACTGAAAGAGTTTGCGGTTGATGAAACGATAGCAAAGATCCGCTAAAATAGAGTCATCTTCCTTCATCCAAATCTGGAAATAGGTCAATAATATACTTTCATCAAGTGCTATATAGTCTTCCAGAACAATAACTTTATCGAAAAATGAACGGAAATGGGTAGGCTCTTGTTTAAAGACATATCCCAATTCATGCAAATGTTTTGCCCGATGTAAGATTTTCGTTAAAATGACTTCAGCGCTGCGCGATACCGGGTGGAAATAAACCTGCCAATACATCTGATAGCGGCTCATTATATAATCTTCCACGGCATGCATGCCGCTGTATTTAATGACGGCCTGGTCTTCAGTTGGCCTCATGACGCGTAAAATCCGTTCCATATCAAAATGCCCGTAGGACACCCCTGTAAAATAGGCGTCACGCTGTAAATAATCCATTCGGTCCGCATCAATCTGGCTTGAAATCAAACTTACCACAAGCTTATCGGGATAGGTTTTACCGATAACGTCAGCCACTTTTTGCGGGAAATCAGGTGCTACCCGGCGAAGTACTGCATTCACTTCCGTATCCCCCAGCAAAATTGCTTGCGTAAATTGTTCATGGTCAAGATTGAACACTTTTTCAAAGGCATGCGAAAATGGACCGTGCCCGAGATCGTGCAGCAGCGCCGCACACATCGTCACTAGTCTTTCATCGCTGTTCCATTCAGGACGACCGCTAAAACCATCGTCAATGATACGCCTGATGATTTCATAGACGCCTAGCGAATGGTGGAACCGGCTATGCTCCGCCCCGTGAAATACGAGATAGGTTGTCCCTAGTTGTTTAATACGGCGAAGGCGCTGAAATTCACTTGTACCGATCACGTCCCAAATCACCTTGTCGCGCACGTGTATATAGCGATGCACAGGATCCTTGAATACCTTTTCTTCTTTCAGTTTTTCATTTTTGTATTCCATCGTGCACCTCCGATAACTCATTCCTCTTAGTATAATCATAAAATTGCTTCTCTGGAAGATGGAAAAAGGTTCATTTAAGTGAAAAAGAGATAGAATGCTTTTTTCATTATGAATAAAGTAACACATTCCTGTACACACTAACCGTAGTTAGAAACTATGAACATATGACAGGAGGCACGGAAATGGTGAAAGTTAGGCAGGATGCTTGGATTGAAGAAAATGATACTTTATTAGCCGACACAGTATTGCGGCATGTCCGCGAAGGTAGTACACAACTCAGCGCTTTCGAAGAAGTTGGGGATGCGCTCAACAGAACAGCAGCGGCTTGTGGGTTCAGATGGAATGCTGTTGTAAGGCGCGACTATGAAAAAGAACTAGCAGACGCGAAAAAAGAACGTAAGCAAGCCATACGTGTCCTGGGCAAAGACTTTAAACGCCGGGGACAACAATTATATAGCCCTTCACAAGGTGCAGCAGAAGAAAGAAAGGTATCTGTTCCATTATCGGACTTATCCCTAGATACGGTTATCGCTTTTCTCGTACGCATGCATCATACGGGCGCGGGTGATAATGAGTCATTTCGATGGAGGCAAACTGCTAAAATCGCGAATGAAAAGGTCGAGCAGCTCCAAAGAGAAATCGAAAACCTTCAACAGGAAAATAAAACACTGCGCGCTGATTATGAGCAATTTGTTCAAATTATGAATCGGGCACGTCGTCTCGTTACACTAGATGACGAAACCGATCGCACGGCACCCGTCTTCAAGATGGAACAAAATGGTAACCTTGTATCTAAAGAACCGCCTATCAATCATTGATAGGCGGTTTTACCTTGTGTGGTGTTTTGTTATTCGTGCTCTAGCATTTTTTTATTTCGTTCAAAGACACGGTTCAAATAATAGGTATACAGTTCCATTTCTTCCGGCTTTAAGCCGCCCATGTCAACGTAGTCCGCAAGTTTACGCAGCACAAGCTGTGTACGGATGACAACTTCACTGACAGTCAGTGGCATTTCCAACAGTTCTGACAGCGATGCCATCACTTCCGGTTTGATGGATGGGTAATCGAACTTTGTGGCCTTCCCTTGCAAACCGGCCTCGTAAAAAGATCGAATTAACTCGGCACGTTCCGCTCCGCTTCCTTCGATGCAAAGATAGACCTGAACCGCGATGCCTTGACGCAATCTGCGCTGCGAGATGCCCGCAAACTTACGGCCCCCAATGCTTAAATCAAACGATCCTGGACAGTACGAGCCAACGATTTCATAAGCTTCAATCCGGTTGCCTGCTTCAGGGAAAAGCATGCGCACGAATGCGAGCATCACTTCATACCCCGCCGGAATATCGATTGAAGAATCCAGCTCTGACAGTACGATTGATATGTTTAACACACCTTCGTCAAGGCACACTGCAAGACCGCCTGAATTGCGGACGATTGCATTATATCCCGCAGTTTCAAGTATCGATATGGCTTCTGCAACATGCGGAAGCCGATGATCTTGAATTCCGAGCACGACGGTGTTGTCGTGAACCCATGTACGAACTGTCGGTTTACTCATTTGCTGGCCAACAAGGTGACAAAGCGTATCATCCACGGCGAAGGATTCCAATGCGGAGCGATTGCGGGATATCATTGATTCATCCACGAAACGCCATTCGGGAATGTATAAAAAAGAGTCATATGTCATTTCAGATTCTCCTGTTCATAGACTTTGTGCCGCTGTCAACAAAGCAAGCTTGTACACATCATCTGCGGAACAACCGCGCGACAAGTCGTTTACGGGTGCATTCAATCCCTGAAGAATGGGTCCAATTGCTTCGAAACCGCCCAGACGCTCCGTTAGTTTATAACCGATATTACCCGCTTCAAGCGATGGGAATACAAAAACGTTTGCATTGCCTTGAATGATGGATCCAGGTGCTTTTTTCGCAGCAATTTCCGGTACATAGGCCGCGTCGAATTGGAATTCACCGTCTAGTGGTAAATCCGGTGCAAGCGATTGAGCAATTTTCACCGCGTTCGCAACCTTCTCCGTTTCTTCAGTGACCGCGGACCCTTTAGTGGAAAACGAGAGCATTGCAACCCGTGGATCCACACCAAATGATCGCGCTGTTTTTGCACTTTCGACTGCGATTTCAGCCAGTTCCTGCGCTGTCGGTAATACCGTAATTGCACAATCTGCAAAAACGAGACGTTCGTCGCCTTTCATCATGATGAAAGCCCCGCTTGTTCTTGAAATTCCCGGTTTCGTCTTAATGATTTGCAGTGCTGGTCTTACTGTATCTGCAGTTGAATGTGCCGCCCCGCTTACTAATCCATCTGCACGCCCTGTGTAAACAAGCATTGTTCCGAAATAATTGACGTCTTTCAGTTGTTCACGCGCTTGTTCTAAAGTAGCTTTACCTTTACGACGCTCTACGAATTTTCCAGCGAGTTCTTCAAAATAAGCAGCACTCGCGGGATCAATAATGTCTATTTCCGAAATATCAATTCCTTCTTCAGTTGCGGCTTCTTTCACCTCAGCTTCATTACCAAGTAGGACGGGTTTCACAAGACCCTCCCCTTGAAGGCGCGATGCAGCTTCCAAAACGCGGATATCCGTTCCTTCAGGCAGGATTATCGTCTTTCGTTTACCACTTAAACTCTCTTTAATACCGCCAAATAAATCAGCCAATGGATATCCACCTTTCACACAATCTTATGCTTCAAGCATACACCAATGGGACGGGCTGTAAAAGCGTTTTACTTCATGTCAAATTCGTGACACTGGCGCAAGTCAAGAGGCCTAACACGTCGGTTTATGCTACACTGATATAAGAAGTTAATTCATAATGAGGGAGTCTGATTTGATATGATCGAAGCAGCACAAACACTCGATGGCTGGTACGTATTGCACAATTTACGTTCAATGGACTGGGCGTCATGGAAATTGGTTCCACAAGACGAACGCCAAGCAGCAGTCGAAGAACTTCTTGTCTATCTTGAGAAGCTTCAAAAAGCGGATGACGATACAACCGGCGCACACGCTTTCTATACAGTAATCGGTCAAAAAGCGGATTTCATGCTAATTACATTGCGTCCAACAATGGTTGAACTGCAAGAGCTTGAAACGGAATTCGATAAACTCGCAATCGCGGATTTCACGATTCCAGCTTACTCGTACCTGTCAGTTGTTGAACTGTCGAACTACCTTGCAGGCGAATCTACGGAAGATCCTTATCAAAACCCACATGTACGTGGGCGTTTATATCCCGAACTTCAACGCAGCCAATACATTTGCTTCTACCCAATGGACAAGAAGCGCGACGGCGACGTTAACTGGTATATGCTAGATATGGATAAACGCAAAGAACTAATGCGCGCACACGGTTTAATTGGCCGAAGCTACGCTGGTAAAGTGAAACAAATCATTTCGGGTTCTGTCGGTTTTGACGACTACGAATGGGGCGTTACATTGTTCGCAGAGGACGTTCTCCAATTTAAAAAACTTATTTATGAAATGCGTTTTGATGAAGTAAGTGCACGCTATGCTGATTTCGGTTCATTCTTTGTTGGAACCATTTTGGAAGGCGACAAAAGAGAAGCGTTTTTCAATATCTAAGCAATTCTATAAATACCGTCTACCTGTTTTTACAGGTAGACGGTATTTTTTTTCGGAGTTATAAGTGATGCCCATAGCGCATATGATTCATCAAGGAGGTTGTGCCGTGGCTGTAATAAAATACACGGACGCTGAATTAGATTTGCTCGCACGTTTGATCCGCTCTGAAGCGGAAGGAGACGGTCAATTAGGGGTGCTTTTAGTCGGCAATGTTGGGGTCAATCGCGTACGAGCTGGGATGTCTAGACTTCAATGATATTCGGAGTTTTCAGGACATAGTTTTCCAGAGTCCCGGCGGCTTCGAAGCGACAACAAAAAGTTATTTCTATCAGCGTGCCTGTGAGTCAGATCGAAAACTAGCAAGACGCACCATCAACGGTGAACGTTTCACTCCTAGCGAACGGTCATTATGGTTTTTCATGCCGGCAGGTGATTTCCCTGCGCAATGGTATAACCAGTGGAACACCGGCAGATTCAAGTCGCATTATTTCTTTAGCCCGACTGTAGAAGACTGCCCGAATTTATAATCTCTAATGGAGAAAGGATGAAATAATGGTCCAATATTATTGGAACCCCGCTTATCAGAATCAGCATGTCGCACCTCCACAAGGAACAGTTCCAGCTAGGCCAATGAGTCCGCCAGCAGGACCACCTCAACGTGAGCAGTCATACATTGAAAACATTTTACGATTGAATAGAGGTGAACCTGGAACTTTCCACTTTTCATTCGAACGTGCAACTGGAGAGGCTACAAATACGAAAGCAGTACGTGGGACTGTAGAGGCAGCCGGCCGAGATCATGTCATCTTAAGCGATTCGACAACAGGACATCGTTTTCTTTTTCCGATGATTTATTTCGATTATGCCGAATTTGATAATGAAGTCAGGTACTTCCCACAGCAACCCTAAATTCAAAAAACTTCTGAATCCCATTACTTGGGCGTTCAGAAGTTTTTTTTAGTTTGAGAATTTAATGGCCGCTATAATCAGCATGACCCATCCTACGATGAATGCAACGCCACCGATTGGTGTGATGGCACCAAGTATGCCAATCCCAGTCAAACTCAGCACGTACAAGCTGCCGGAAAAGATAATGATTCCCGCAAGAATTAAATACCCGGCCCAACTTAACTGCGTAGACGATCCAAAAAGCGATGAGCTCATAAGGATACCAACAGCAATGAGTGCAAGTGCGTGGAACATTTGATACTGCACTGCTGTATTCCAGATAGCCAAATAGTGTTCAGTTAATTTTTCTTTTAAAGCATGTGCTCCAAAGGCTCCAAAGGCCACGGCAATTGCTGCGTTGACAGCCCCTGCAATAATGAAAAATGGCAAATCGTTCCCTACTCTCTTGTTTTAAACTCAATCATTCATGTCTTTCTGCCTATCAAAAATCAAATAGCGAGCCGCCGTTTGCATCCTCTTCTTCAAGAGGTTTAGCTTCTAACGAGGAAATTGATTGTACAGTGCTAGCGGTTGTCAGCATTTTCGGTACAACTTTCGCTTCACGCCCACTATCTCCGCCAAGCGCAACTTCGCAAAGCGATCTAACAGCAGAAAAAGCTTCCCGCATTGTGCTTTCTTCATTTGCTTGCTTTGCCACAATGAGTTGTCGCTCCATTTCCGATATGATCCGATTGTAAGGAATCATGGTTTGGCATCCCCTTTCTTCTGTTCAAATTGCAAACAGTCCATGCCTGAAGACCTTCTGACGACGACCGATGGCATTTCCCGCGTTTTAAATCCATATGCTTTGCAGCCACGTGGGCTCCGCTGATCCCATGTTATGAAGAAATGTTGGCATTGAAAACAATTGATTGCCACAACGGTCCACCTCTTTTCATCTCCAACTTTATCATGCAAACTGTGCAATTTAAAGCACTCCGCCTGTTCGGCACCAATCAATCGGGGTTTCATCCCACGCTTTTAAAGCCTCATTTGCTTGTGAATATGGACGGCTACCTAGAAATCCACGGCTCGCACTCAATGGACTGGGGTGAACCGATTCAATAATCGCATGTCGCGTTGCATCGATGAGTTTCTTTTTCCCTTGGGCAGCTCGTCCCCATAATAGAAAAACGACCGGTTTTTCCCTTTCAGACAAATACCGAATCACTTCATCCGTAAACGTCTCCCATCCTTGTTTTTGATGTGAATGAGCCTGGCCTTGGCGCACAGTTAGCACCGTATTTAGCATCAGTACGCCTTGGTCTGCCCACCCTGTCAATGTCCCGTTTTCCGGAATTGGACAGTCCATGTCAGTCGCCAGTTCCTTGAACATATTGCGCAGACTTGGCGGTATTTTGACACCCGGTTTCACAGAAAAACTTAAGCCATGTGCTTGTCCAGGTCCATGATAGGGGTCCTGTCCTAAAATCACGACCTTCACTTCATTGAATGACGTCCTTTTGAATGCAGTCCATAAATCATCCATCTGTGGAAATACCGTCGCTTCAGCATATTCCTTTTTCAGAAATTCACGTAGCGTACTGTAATAGGGTTTCTCAAATTCTTCTTTTAAGACTTCATCCCATTCGTTACCTAGCTGATTATCCACGGCACTCACTCCTTGAAATCAATCGTTACGGTATAGCCTGCGAATGAAAACATTTCTGTTAGTGTCTTCTCGGCATTTTGCTGCGCCGTGGCTAAAACGCCCTGTGCTGTCGTTTCTTTCATGATTAGTTTTTTTGCTTCATCGGCAAGTTCGTACGCTTCTTCGATATTCGCCTTTTCCCGGAATACGCCTTCGTAGGAGTACACTTCGACTTTATCGAAAAAGATTTCTGCTCCCCCAAGGAAAGTGGCAGGCGGTAAAGTAAGTTTAGCAGTTTTATTCTTTTCATCGATTATCACATCTTTTTTCGTTACTCCGGACATGTCAACGCCCGCTTTCACTGATCCCGGAACGACGACCAACAACTGTCGTTTTGTGCCCGGCACGTTTAGACCGATGCTTTGCCCGAACAACGTATTATCTTGCCGCTCTATAATGACCTTTGTGTATGCTTCTGCCGTTGCAAGTTCGTTCAAGTCCTGGATTTGTTCAAGGAAAGCACCTTTTTGCTCCGTAAATGTGCTCCCTGTTTTCAGAATGAAGTATGTCGCAAATGGCAAAGCAACCATGAGTAGTAAAAGGAGAATTGCAATTGCTAAAAAAGGCTTTTTCCATAATGAAAAGAGGACTTTCCCAACACGCCAGAATCCCGACGAGCGTCCTTCCACTTCTTCCACTGTCACTGCAGTTTCTTCCTCTGAAGCTTTCAATTCTTTCAGTAGGCGCTCAATTTCACCGATTTTCTCTTCATCCGCCACGTCATCCCTCTTTTCCTCTTTTTTCGATACTATTCTTATACGTTTAGATTATAGGAAAGTTGCATTTCAAACAAGAACTATAGCCCAGGTCGCCTGGCGTCCCGACTAAATTGCGATGTCAATATTTTAGAAGTTTTCCATTCTACAAAAATTTTTAATTCTCCAAAAAACTAAAAAGGTGGTACGATTGACCGAGGGAGGTGCGACATGGCTGATATGCACTTACGTGAGAAGATGAAAAATGTTTCTGAAGCTGCAAAGAATAGTGATTTGGTTCCTGAGCGCTCTAAAAAAGCGGGAATCATTGTTTTCATCATTTTAGTAAGTTTTGGAATTATCGTCATGCTAGCTCTTGCCATAAGCCTCATTTTAAACAAACATGTCGTCTCGGCTGCCGTGATTTCAAGTATTGCAGCCTTTCTCGCTTATTCCATCTATAAAATGATAAAAGCCGATAATATCGGACAATTGTAATTTCAATTTTTATTCGATAAGATTAACTTAGAATTTATTTAAAAAGGAGATAGACCCAATATGACTTTGAAAAAGACGTTAACAATTGCAGGATCTGATACTTCCGGCGGTGCAGGTATTGCGGCGGACTTGAAAACATTTCAAGAACACGGCACTTACGGCATGACAGCAATTACAGTCATCGTGACGATGGATCCGGATAATAATTGGTCACACGGTGTTTACTCATTGCCAATCGACGTCTTAAAAACGCAAATAAAAACTGCGCTTTCGACAGGAATCGATGCCATTAAGACTGGCATGCTCAGCACAGAAGAAATCATCAAAATTGCGGGTAATGCGATTTCAGAATCAGGTCTCTCACATGTAGTCATCGATCCAGTTATGGTTTGTAAAGGTGAAGATGAGGTATTGAATCCTGGGACAGTTGACGCCATGGTTGAATTCCTTCTTCCAAAAGCGGAAATTGTCACACCGAACTTATTTGAAGCTGGACAGCTTGCAGGTACAAAAACGCCGAAAACCATTGAAGATATGAAAGTGGTAGCTGTAAAAATCCATGCACTGGGCGCTCGCAATGTTGTCATCAAAGGCGGCAAACAGCTTGAACACGATAAAGCGGTCGATTTATTCTATGACGGCAAAACGTTCACACTTCTTAAAGCAGATAAAACAGACACAACTTATAATCACGGCGCCGGTTGCACGTTTGCAGCTGCAATCACAGCTAACCTTGCAAATGGCCTAGATGTAAAAGAATCTGTATTCGAAGCGAAAAAGTTCGTCACAGCGGCAATCGCTAACGGCTGGAAACTGAACGAGTACGTTGGACCTGTCATGCACGGAGCGAAAAACCGTTTCGGCGCAACTGAAATTACGACAGTTGAAATTTAATATGTTTTAAACGCCAGGAGACATGTGGAATGTCTCTTGGCGTTTTTTTGGGTTGTTGAAGGCTTTCTGGAGTTGGTTGTAGGCTTTTCCGAATTTGTTGGAGACTTTATGTTGTTGGTTGGACACTCTCCCTTCCATTTTCCGGGTCTAAGCCCAACTATCGCATTCACGCCCCATTTTCTATATACTGAAGAGAAGCATTGTTATAGATTTAAGGAGGCATATGCATGGAGAAAGTGAAAGCGGACCATTTACAGGAACTCATAACTTCATTTGCAAATAAAGATGTGTACATTCATCTTGAAACGACGAACGGCTCATACGCTGCCCATACCAATGAGGCATTTTTCAATGCGGGCGCATTTATTCGTAATATTATCGTTAAATTCGAACTAGGTAAAGTGGCTGGCGATTCGCCCCACCGCATCGGTTTGAAACTGCCATACGGTTGGATTTACGCTCAAGGCATCACACATTATAAACTCGATGAACACGGACGCTTACTTATGGCAGGACTTGAAGCAGAAGGTAAACTTGCAGTAGCGCTTGAAATCAGCGAGACCCCATTCACATACTAAGGAGGATACGATTTTGATAAAAAAAGAACGCCACGTACTTGTCATATTCCCTCACCCGGACGATGAAGCATTCGGCGTATCAGGCACCATTTCTTCCTATCGGGATATGGGCGTACCCGTTACGTACGCGTGCTTGACACTTGGTGAAATGGGTCGTAACTTAGGAAATCCGCCGTTCGCTAACCGTGAAACGTTGCCGCAGATCCGCAAAGAAGAACTTAAATTAGCGTGTGAAGCGATGGGACTCGACGATTTAAGAATGATGGGATTCCGCGATAAAACCGTTGAATTTGAAGATGATGAAAAGATGGTGAAGCTCGTTACAGATTTAATCGAAGAACTGAACCCTTCACTTGTCATTACTTTCTATCCTGACTTCGCAGTTCATCCCGACCATGATGCAACGGGTCGCGCAGTTGTCCGCGCCGTCCGAAGAATGCCGGAAACGGAACGCCCTACAATTTATGCACTTGCTTTTTCAAATAATTCAGTTGAAGTGCTTGGCGAACCTGATGTTACCCACGATATCACAGCAAATGCTGACAAAAAAATTGCAACATTAAAAGCACATGCATCCCAGACAGTATGGATGATGAAAGAGATGGAAGAGAAATTAGAAGCGCTAGATCCAGACGCGCTTAAATGGTTGAATTATGAGCGTTTTTATACGTACCGCTGGGACAGGGATTTAGTATAATACCCCCAATACTACAACTGCAGTCTATACAAAGGCTGCAGTTTTTTTCATTGCCAATAGATTGAAAAATGGAACATATGTATATGATATTTACATAAAGAGAATTACGAGGTAATATGTATAAATATTCATCTTATACAAACGTTATGCAAAAAGGAGATATTATGAAAAAGTTTAATTTATCCACTTGGTTTTTATTCCTCGTTCCATCCATTCTCGGTATTCTTTTATTTATGATTCCGGTAAAGTTTGGTGGAGAATGGAAAATCCCTATTGCCATCCTTGCAGATTTATTATCAAATAGAATTGCACCCATTATGCCATGGGTTGCTACGATTACACTTATTATCGCTGCACTCGGCTCAATCGCTTATATGTTTATTCCAAAAAGTTCTGTCAAGCCTTCCTTTATGACGAACTTATTCAAAGTATCGCTTTTCTGGACAATCGTTCGGATTATCGGGGCAATTTTAGCCATCGCCACCTTACTTCAAATTGGTCCGGAAGCCATTTGGAATGAAAATACAGGTGGACTGCTACTTAGTGAAACCGGTCTTGTCACATTCCTATTTACCATTTTCCTTTTTGCAGGAATGCTCTTGCCACTTCTTCTAAATTTCGGTTTACTCGAATTTTTTGGAACGATGATGGTGAAAGTAATGCGTCCTGTATTTAAAATACCGGGTCGTTCTTCAATCGATGCACTTACATCATGGATTGGAGATGGAACAATTGGTGTCCTACTAACAAGCAAACAGTATGAAGAAGGTTTTTACACGAAGAAAGAAGCGGCCATTATTGGAACAACTTTCTCTGTTGTATCGATTACTTTTTCTATCGTCATCATCGAAGAAGTTGGCCTCGGTTCATACTTCTTACCGTTTTATGGGACAGTCGTTCTAGCCGGGCTTGTCCTTGCATTTATCATGCCGCGGATTTATCCTCTTTCCAGAAAGAAAGAAGAATATATAGACGGAAGACCGTTTACGGGTGATGAAGAAAAATTACCAGAAGGATACAGCTCCTTGACACATGGACTTGAAAACGCATTAACAAAAGCGAATACAAATCGTTCTTTCGTTAAAATGTTGTCTGAAGGTATAAAAAACGTCCTCGATATGTGGGTTGGTGTCATTCCGGTCGTTATGGCTTTCGGGACAATCGCATTAATTCTAGCGGAGTATACAAGTGTCTTCAAAATTCTAGGTATACCGTTCGTACCGATTCTGTCCATCCTGGGCATACCTGAAGCAGCAGAAGCGGCGCAACTTATGGTTGTCGGATTCACGGACATGTTCCTGCCAGTCATCCTTGCAAATGGTATGATTACATCTGAGTTAACACTGTTCGTTGTTGCTACTGTTTCAGTGACACAACTCATTTTCATGGCAGAAGTTGGCGGACTTCTTCTAGGGTCAAAAATCCCCATCAACTTTTGGGAACTCGTCGTTATCTTCCTTCTGCGTACGGTGATTTCATTGCCAATTATTGCAGGAGTCGCACATCTTTTATTTTAATGAACAAACGAAAGACCTCGCAGGAGTTTGCGAGGTCTTTTTTGATTTGGCAAGGAATAAATTCCATGATCGGATACTCATTTATTCAATTTAATTTTCAATTTGTCTAGCATATCAACCGTCATTTCATCCAAATCATAGTTCGTTTTGAAGCCCCATTCGTTCACGGCCGCTGTTGCATCAATGGAATCGGGCCAGCTATCGGCAATCGCTTGACGTACCGGGTCTACGTCATAGCTCATTTCGAAGTTGGGTATGTATTTTTTTATGGACGTAGCGAGTTGAGAAGGTTCGAAACTCATCGCGGTTACATTGAACGCGTTGCGATGGTTCAATTTCGCTGGATCAGCTTCCATCAAGTCGACAATCGCCTGCAATGCATCGGGCATATACATCATATCCATATACGTGCCTTCTGCGATATAAGAAGTGTACTTCCCTTCTTCAAGCGCTTTGTAATAAATATCTACCGCATAATCCGTTGTGCCGCCACCCGGTTGTGCTACATACGAGATTAACCCTGGGAATCGAACTCCCCGCGTATCAAGTCCGAATTTATGGAAGTAGTAATCGCATAGCAACTCACCTGCAACTTTGTTGACCCCATACATGGTTGTTGGTCGCTGTAATGTGTCTTGAGGTGTGTCCGTTTTCGGAGTTGACGGTCCGAATGCACCGATGGAACTCGGTGTAAAAAATTGCAGATTTAGTTCACGCGATACTTCTAGTGCATTCATCAAGCCGCCCATATTGAGATTCCATGCAAACAATGGCTCATTTTCAGCTTTTGCTGACAACAATGCAGCCATATGCATCATTGTATCCGCACCGAAATCTGTCGCAAGTGTGTGCATTTTTTTAGCATCTGTCACGTCGAGCACTTCAAAAGGACCCTCTATTGCCGAATCCGTGCAACGAATATCTGTTGCCAAGACGTTTTCGGTACCGTATTCTTTACGCAACTTTGCAATTAACTCTGAACCAATTTGACCTGAAGCACCTGTCACCAAAATTTTCTTCATGATAAACTGTCCCTCACTTTCGAACGATTGTATTTATGGGGAGTACACAACTATTCAACATTAATTTTATTGTTGATTTAAAAGCCTTTGTACATTATAAAACGTTCTCCTGGAAAAGACAACGTTGTTTTCCATAGAAGTCTATTTGCTATCAGCTTATCTGTTATAATTAGAGGAAAACTTGAGGTGAATCATGTTACCAAATAATAAGCCGTCTGTCTTTTCAAAATTCTATAGATTAATACTCCTATTGGCTACAGGGATTATGCTCATATTTGTTCTAGTATCATTTGATGCGCCAAAGTGGATTGTTGTCTCCGCGGTCTTGGTTTTGTATATTTCCGTGTCCATTTTTCGGCCAATGTATATCATCTATAAATCCAAATCTCTTCGAGCGATTGGCCGATATGTTTCTGCTAATTATAAGAAACCTATTTTCGGTTATTCCTATGCGCTGGCAAATGGAAATAAGCAAGATATTGAGAAATCATTGAAAAGAATTATAAATACCTATACGCAACAGGATATGTCCGATATTTATGGCGCAAACCTAGCAATTTTCCAAAACAACTCCAAAGCTGTGATGGGGCACGCTGAAAAACTCAGCGGACAAGAATATAAAGAGTATTATTTAGGACATGCCTATGTAATGAATGGGAACTTCGACAAAGCTTCCAACTTTGCTTCTAAATTGCAAACGCCTTGGATGATCCACTCTTTAAAAGCCTATGCGGCCTTGAAACGCGGAAACCGTGATGAATACGAGACTGAAATGGATCGCTCCATTGATAGTGCTACCGGAATGCAGCGTTTTGTATTGCATCATACAAAGAAACGCTTCGTTAACGGTGATTTCAAAGTTTAACTTCATTCAGCGGGGGGGCAAACCCCTGCTGAATAAATTTAAGCCTCCAAGGGAGTTAATTGAGCAAGCTCAATTAAAAATCTGGACGTAATCACACCGAGGCGTGATTGATTGAATCAAAAAAGCCCTCAATTCTAGAGGGCTTTTCGTTTGTATAAGTATGTGCTTGAATGAGCAAGGTTACTCTTTTATTAACGAGGGCACTGAATAAGTCCGATTTCCTTCAATCCCGTTGATTTCCGTTCCGAGCGGACGCTTTCCGCGGGCACGGCTTCAGCCAATCGAACAGCAAAGGGTTCGATTTGCCGTATTTCTGCGTTCTTTGCAGAAATTAAGGCATTCTTGCCCCGTGCACCCAACGCTAACGCTTTTGGTCGCAAAAGCCGTACTGCGTGACGGCTTTTCCTGTGGGGTCTTCAGCTATGGAAGAGTGAACTTCTTTCTCTTCCTAGCTGTTCCCGCCGGAGTCGCCGCTCTCCACTACAATCAACTAGTTCTTATTATAATAAAGAACTTTTTCAGTGGCCTCCTATTAACAGCGCACCGTTTTCTTTTTCTTCGGTTCACCGCGCTCGAGTATTTTGTTAATATATTCTGTTGCAAGCGGAACCTTACACGCCGTATTTCCAACGTCGACATGTACTTTCCCAACAATTTCTGCAACATTGCTTGCTGCATCACGAAGTTCGGGTATATACGCCCCAACGCAGATGATAAATTGGTTCATATTGTAGCGTACTCGATTTGGTGCAACGTGTATCGAATTACGGATTTCCAGCAAGAGTGAATTTATTTCATCCAGGTCCAGTTCTTCCGCCCCTGCATACGTAACGTAATTTGAATACGTGCTCCAACCCGCGACCGCTGTCATTTCACGGTCAGATTTCATCCATTCACGTGCAAGTTTTAACGCATTTGGACTTTCCGCTGTTACCCAACCGACTGCACTTTCTGCGATTAGATACCAAGTTGCCGCAGCACTCCACCGCCTGAGATCATCTTCAGTCATCAATTTCGGATCCACCGCAAGCGCTGCAAGGTACATTGCATCGGAATTACCTGTGTCGTAAAGACGAAGTGCCAGTTCATGATCTTTTTTAATATGCTTCAAAACCTTTTTCAAATCCCCCACACGCACCCCAAACAGTGGTTCAGTTGCACCGTGAATTAAGAACGTATTCTTCGTCTGTTCGTTGCCGAATTCTTTTAGTTGTTGCATCACTGCTTCGAATATCATGCGCTTCGCTCCTTTAACTAGACCATTTCCATAGTTATCTGCCCATCCAACTTCTTACCAAAGAACCCCAGACAGCTCATGTGTGCCACCTGGGATTCGATCTTTATTATGAAATTACATTGAGTTCTTTACCGACTTTTTCATAAATCGCAAGTGCTTCGTCGAGCATTTCTTTTGTATGTGCAGCGGTCGGCATGTTGCGGACGCGGCCTTTTCCTTTAGCGACCGTCGGGAAGACGATCGACTTGGCGTAGACGCCTTCTTCAGCTAGGCGTTTTGAAAATTGCTGTGTCAGCTTTTCTTCACCGATGATACATGGTGTGATGGGTGTTTCGGATACACCAATATTGAAACCTAATTTCTTAAGCCCTGCTTTTAAATAGTTTCCATTTTCCCAAAGTTTATCATGTAGCTCTGTCGATTCTGATATCTTGTCCAACGCGCCCATGATTGCTGCGATATCTCCTGCAGGCAGTGACGTGGAGAATAGGAATGGACGTGAACGGACTTTCAACCAATCAATTAATTCCTGCGTACCTGCAACGTAGCCGCCAACGACGCCGATTGCTTTTGACAGAGTACCCATTTGAAGGTCGATCTCTTTTTCAAGACCGAAATGTTTGACCGTTCCTTTCCCTTTACCGGTAACGCCTGAACCGTGAGCATCGTCAACATACGTGATCAAATCGAATTCCTTCGCGACTTCGACAGCTCCAGGAAGGTTGGCAATATTGCCGTCCATTGAGAATACGCCATCTGTAATATACATTACTTTTTCATAGAGACCGGACTCCGTCGCTTCTTTCGCTTTGGCACGGAGGTCGTCCATGTCTTGGTGTTTGACTCGGATGACTTTCGCACCTGAAAGGCGGCAGCCGTCAATGATCGATGCATGATTTAATTCATCCGAAAGAATTGCATCTTTTTTAGTCATAACAGCGGAAATTGCCGCCATATTACAGTTGAAGCCTGATTGGTAAGAAATCGCAGCTTCCGTTCCTTTGAATTCAGCAAGCTTTTTTTCTAACTCAACGTGAATATCAAGCGTCCCGTTAATGGTACGGACCGCTCCTGCTCCTACACCGTATTTTTCAGTCGCGGCAATTGCTAGCTTTTTCAAATCTTCGTCTGTTGCAAGTCCTAAATAGTTATTAGAGGATAAGTTAATAAGGTCTTTACCTTTGATCTTAATAATGGGGCCGTTTGGTCCTTCAATAGGATCAATTTCATTGTAAAGTCCTTGATCACGAAGCTCTTTTAAATTTTCCTCTAAAAATGCATGGAGTACTTTTGACAAAGTAATCTTCCTTTCAAACAAATGATACCTTCATTTTACCATACGACTGACCCTGTCGCAGAATGAAGTGCATCCTAGATCAATCACGCCTCGCTGTGATTGATCTAGCTTATTATTTGGGTTGGCTGGACTCTTATCGCCTTTCCACTCCCTGAAGGCATAACTTAAGTGAGAGACTTCTATAGCTGAAACTTCACTTTCAGTAAAAAATGATTTTCCGAATGAAATTAAATCAAATCCAGAAGTGTATTTGTTTTTTTCTCGAATACAGGGGTGATAATAGCAGAATCCATTATGACTTTCATGCTGTTCTCAGCTTGTGCATATGACTGCATATAGCCAGTCGCATCAAGCATTTTTTCTGCATAGACTTCACGAATTATACCAATCTCCTCTTCTGCCCCTGCATCTTCTTCACACATACGCACAAGGTCAAGTATTTCGTCACCCGGGCGCTCCAAGTCGTAAACATGCGGCATGGTTGCATCAATCAGACAAACCGATAGCTCAGGAAATAATACGAGATCGACTCCTGATGGATCTAGTCCACACCAGCCATATTGGACGTCAAATCCGCGTTTTTCCGCTTCAGCCCCTAGACTTTTCATGAGCGTCGATTTTCCTGTTCCCGGCAGTCCTTTTATAAGAATACGTCTTTCTGTTCGTTTCGTAATGGAGGTAATGAAATCCTTTGCCCCTCCAGATGTCAGCGATCCGATTAGTCTGTGGGAAATAGCGGTTTCCTTATTTAGCTTTATCTTCCCAAACAGTTCTTCTTTCAGCGCTTCTATTTGATGCACATGGACATCCCACATCATTCGTTTGATATTCACTGCTTCCCAATCGTCATGAATTCCTTTTGCATCCTCAAGTGACTGCAACGCTTTTTTTAGAGCAATACCCGATTCTTTCAATAATTTCACAATCGAACCATTCTGTTCGCGTAATTTCACTTCATCATACACATCGTAAAAACTGATCACTTTGTGTTTACCGCCAATATCCGTCGGCTCGAGTGCAACCGGATGAGAAGCTTGAAGAATCAGCACATCCGGTCCTTTTATATAGATTGCATCTGTTTTGTCAGGTTGTACAGGATCCATGAACCGTTCTACATTATAGCCTTGTTTAACGTAATATGCCGCCACTTCATTCAACACAGTTGAAATTGCGTTTGTCGGAGGACATTTTAGAAATAACGTTTGTGAGGCAGCTGTAATCAGATTGTCGTATTTGTGAGTGATTCCCGCACCTGTATAGGCTGTCCCCATATATTGGGTTATCGTTCCATTCATGCGTATCATCCTTTCTGTACATACGATTAACCTATGCACAGACAATAAAAAAAAGCACGGCTTGGCAGCACATGCTTAAATGTTTTTTCAGAATGTTTTTTCCTCTTCACTCTTACCTATAATTCTCATCAAAAACTTCCGGCTTTGCGGCATAGTATAATGGGCGACCTGTCCTAAAAATAGCGCGATTAGTACCGTCCCGATTCCAACCGGACCACCAAATAGCCATCCGACGATTGCTACAACGACTTCGAGTGTCGTCCGGATTTTCTTCACGCTTGCCCCTGTTTTCTGAACAAAGACGAGCATAAGACTATCCCGTGGGCCCGCGCCGATATTTGGTGAAATATAAATCCCAATGCCATATCCCATAACAATTACACCCGCTGAGAACATAAGTATTTGCGCACCCAACGATGTGATATCCGGCAGCAGCCAATTGAATAAATCGATAAATAGACCAATTGAAATCATATTCAACCATGTGCCAATCTTCGGCCATTCTTTCAAAACAGCGGCAGTTGCAATGATAATAATGAATCCCGTAATAATTCCCCATGTGCCAATCGTCAAACCGAAGTTTTTGTACAATCCAACATGCAATACATCCCACGGAGCAATTCCAAGTTTTTGACCTTTAATCGTCATTGAAATACCCAGTGACATTATCATCATTCCTATAAAAAAGAATGCCCATCTCCATATTAATATCTTTCTCATATAAGTCCTTCTTTCCATACTAAAAGACATTCACACCTTGCGTGAATGCCGTCCTCTTTGTCTATTCATTATAGCACGCCTCATGTCCTTGAAATTATTAATCCTTCACAATGTCGTGAAAAGATGCATCTGTCACACGAGACAGCTCTGCCGGAATCAGCTTCATCTGCAAGCCGGGTTTGCCTGCACTGACAATCATCCATTCTAGACTTTCTGCCGACTTATCGATGAACGTCGGGTACTTTTTCTTCATCCCAACTGCCGAACAACCTCCACGTACATAGCCCGTTTCCTTCGTCAAGTCTTTCAAAGGAAGCATCTCGAGCTTTTTCACACCTGACGCCCTTGCAGCTTTTTTCAAATCCAATTCTGCAGCTACGGGCACCAAAAAGACCAATAGTTCCCGAGGTCCTACAATTGTAACCAGCGTTTTATAAACTGTCTCGACGGATTGCTTCGTTTTTTCCGCAACGGAAATACCGTCCACCAATCCATCATACACTTCATACTCCATCAATTCGTAGGATACATTTTCCCCATCCAAAATGCGTACTGCATTCGTTTTCACTTTTTTATTCTGTTTAGCCATCCACTCATCTGTCCTTTCAAAAAACGAAAAGGCCGCCATTGTCAGGCGACCCTACTTATTCCTCATGCAATTTTATAGAAACTAGGTTGATCATTTTCGAATCCTTTCAGTTTCATTTGAACTTGGAAAGAGTAAGTTGAAATCGCCTGTTCATAACGTTTCTGCATGATAAGTACTTCACGATCGAGAGCAGAGGGAAGTTCCATGGATGCCATTTTTGCTGACTCAGCTTCTTCACGTACAGTTGCAGACTCGATTTCAGATTGTGCTCGATTGTGTAGCATTATTTGAGCTTCTGTCCGCATGATTTTTGCCGATGCTGTTGCTGCTAGCTGGTAATCGGCCGTCGTCAGTTCAGGTTCTGAAATCGCTTCAGCCCGCACACTTCTCCAAACGTCAATCGTTTCTTCAAGGGTTTTTCCAATCGGCAATGTGATTTGCTTCATTTGCCCTCCGTTAAGTCGTTGAAATTCTTGACGCTCTGTGTGAACGATTCCTGAGTCTTTCTTCTCAGTCAATAAAACTTCCAGATTTTCTACTGTCTTCTGGTTCTGACCATTATATTGTACATTGCGACTGTAAGCATTCTCTGCATTTCTGCGCCTCAATGTATCATATCGCTGGATAGGATCACTCGCTGTCACTTGAGTCATAACGGCATTCATATAACTTCACCTCCAATTCAGTGTTATTCTCAAAATTCTAGTAACAATATTATACCCGACTATTACAGATTGATAAACCCAACCAAAGCGCTAAGCTAGTATTACTTATCGAATAGTTTCTTTAGCGCATCCGCCATTGCAGTATTCTCCAACTCTTCTGGCGCGCCCTGTTTCTTCATGTATTTCTGGACATCACGTTTGTCCGCTTTTTTGCCGCCCGAACTTGCCCTGCGTTTTTCAAATGCCGATAACTTCTCACGGTGCCCACATTTACAGACAAAAATCCGTCCATCTCCCTCTCCGCGCATCTCCAATTTCTTTTTACAAACTGGACATCTGGCATTCGTCAGCATGGAGACGTTCTTCCTGTGTCCGCACTCACGGTCTTGACAGACAAGCATCTTACCGCGCTTACCGTTAACTTCTAACAATAGCTTTCCACATTCAGGACAAGCTTTGCCTGTAACATTGTCATGCTTATATTTTTTATCATCTGTTTTAATTTCAGTGACGGTCTGTTTTGAAAAACCAATCATATCTTTCATGAACTCTTCTTTTTTCATCTGACCATTGGCGATTTTCGTCAGTCCCTGTTCCCATTCCGCCGTCAATGCGGGTGACTTTAAATCTTCCGGAACGAGTTCAAGTAGTTGGCGCCCTTTGGACGTCGTATAAATATCATTGCCCTTTTTCTCCATCACGAATGAGTTGAAAAGCCGCTCGATGACATCAGCCCGTGTTGCAACCGTTCCGAGTCCGCCTGTTTCGCCGATTGTTTTAATGAGTTCTTTAGATTCACCTTGCATGAACTGTGAAGGATTCTCCATTGCTGCGAGCAAAGTCCCTTCATTGAACCTCGCAGGCGGTTTCGTTTGACCATTCGTCATAATGATTGCCTGGATTTTCACTTCTTCGCCTTTTGAAAACGGAGGAAGTGTATCTGTATCTACCTCTTCTTCCTCTGTCGAATAAACTTTTTTCCATCCTTCATCCGTAACTGTACGGCCTTTTGCTTTAAACATTTCTCCACCTACTGCGAGTTCCGCCGTCACTTGGTTATAACGAAACGGACCGAAGAAAACAGCCAGAAAACGCTTGACGATTAAGTCATATAAACGCTGCTCTTTATCGGACAAGTTTTGAAGAATCGGAGTTTCCTCTGTCGGAATAATAGCATGATGATCTGAAACCCGTTTGTCATCGATGACACCCTTCTGCGGTTTTACAGTTCCTGCACGCAGCAATGTGTTAGTCGCCTTACGGTATAGTCCGATATCCACAGCTTTAATCCGCTCTTTCAACGTGCTTTCCATATCCGATGTTAGATGCTTCGAATCGGTACGCGGGTATGTTACCGCTTTGTGACGCTCATATAAATTCTGCAGCGTTGATAGTGTCTCTTTCGCAGACCATGACCAACGGCGGTGCGCCTCTTTTTGCAACTCTGTCAAATCGAAAAGATGCGGTGCCGGCTGTGACTTCGGTGTCGTTTTCACGTCCGTTACTTTTCCTGCATTCACTCCATCGATTTTACCAAGCAACTTTTCGACTGTTTCTTTATCAAACGACTGTGTTTGACCTGCTGAATCGCTCCAAGTAAATTTCGAGGTTTCCGTCAATGCCTGCATACCATAGTAGGATTTCGGCTTGAAGTCTCGAATCTGATTTTCCCGTTCTGCAATCATGGCAAGTGTCGGGGTTTGAACGCGTCCCGTCGACAATTGAGCATTGTATTTCACCGTCAGCGCACGCGTCGCGTTAATACCGACAACCCAATCCGCTTCTGCACGAGCTACTGCCGCCTGATATAGATTTTCATAGGCACGACCGTCTTTCAGGTTATTGAAACCGTCCTTGATGGCTTTATCGGTGACCGATGATATCCATAACCGTTTGACGGGCTTGCGAACTTTTGCCTGTTCCAAAATCCAGCGTGCCACAAGCTCCCCTTCACGTCCCGCATCTGTCGCGATAATGACATCTTTCACATCGTTGCGATTCAGCTGTGCTTTAACCGCATTGAATTGTTTCATCGTTTGGCGAATCGGTACCAGTTTAAATGGCTGAGGAATAATCGGTAAGTGCTCGAGCTTCCACTCTTTGAATTCATTGCCATAGCCTTCTGGATCTGCGTGTGTCACAAGATGGCCAAGTGCCCATGTGACTATATAATTTGTGCCTTCAAGAAATCCGTTCCCTTTTTTATTGCAACCAAGCACTCGTGCAATATCGCGAGCCACGGACGGCTTTTCAGCTAGTACAAGTGATTTAGACATAAGTATTTCCCCTTTCTTCATAGTTCAATTATACGGTAGAACGTGAAGGGATGCATGTCGGGCGAATGAAACTGGAAAGTATCAGGAATCCTACTAATACCACGTCGCCGCTTTGTGGATGGTTAATGTAAGAAAGTGCATTTCGTTATCGGGAATTAGATTTGCAAAATATAGTGCCATAAATCGAGGGAATGTATTAAACAACAGAATAAATAGATGGAATGAATTAGAATTCCTGCTATTACCGCTTCGCCGCTTTGTGGATGCCTCCCGCGATAAGCCGGAAA
>NZ_JBYHFQ010000026.1:0-58129 GCF_057669665.1 Sporosarcina sp. Y1004
CCTTCCATTGGATTGAAACTTGCGGAATTGGGTTTGTCAGGGTCTACGTGAATACACGGGATATCCATTTCTAAACACATTTCATTTACCATTGCCGCCACATCCCCTTTGAGCTCGACAACGGATATACCTAATGGAACACCTCGCTTCTTCTGTAGCAGCAATTGATAGAACACCGGCTTTAATATCGTAGCCGTCTTGCCACAACGTGTTGGACCTACAGCAAGCATATGTGTGAAACAGTCGTTACCTTGCCATACAATGGGCATACCCATCTGCATTATCTCCTTTCAATCTCATTTCTTTATCCAATCCCATATCCCGAAGTACACGTTTATCTGATCCATTTTGAATGGTGCGCGGTTATCTTCTTCAAAACTAAAAAGAGTTTGAATGGTTCTCGATATTTTAAATCCGAGTAATTCTAGGTGCTCTTTGTTCTGTTTTCTAAAATACAATTGATTTGGTAGTTCACCTTCTACCCACAATAATTCGGGAAGCGAGTAGGCATTGTGCGATATACGTTTCACCCAAAACCGCATATCCTTTTTGAAGTTTTGGGTATCCATTATCCTCAACAATAGGAGGGATGTTTCAAGGACGACAAAACCCAGCTCGATTAGTTCGGTTGGATTTTGTTTTGCTACAAGGGCTTCGACTTCAGGGTAGATATACAGCTTATTTCTACAGATTTTAGCTTTGAAGAACATGATTTGATTTCTCCCTACCGTAAAAAGACAATAAAAATAACACGTTCCATTCTGTGGCTGAATGAATGGAACGTGTTTTGTGTCAAATAGATTATTTAATATCTTACTTGTTCGAGTAATCGAAAGCCAATTAGTTGAACAAAGAGTTCGGTTACTGAACTGGTTTGTATATGTAATACACCTCTGGTTGACATAACGCCACTTTTCATTTCCGAACTTTTAATGCGATAACGACTGAAATCACAAGCATAACTAGATAGAACCAGAAAGGTATGTGACCATAGAAATAAGTAATAGCTGCTCCAGATAGAATTCCTAAAAATAAAAAAAGATAGAGAATTTTAATAAATATTACACCTCCAAATTAATTTAGCTGAATCATTCACCTCTATTAACAGTTATCACCAACCATAACACGCATTTATTTTTAATCAAAAAGCTTCCTGAAAAAAGATTCATTTTGCTGATACCGTGCATGAACATGTAAAATAAGTAGCCTACTCCTAAGGGACTCGTTAACATCCCCTGTACATTGGCCCCGCGGTTTAATTCATATTCTACTTTTACCTCACGACTGTCTTTCATCACCCATTGATACTTTTCTAAATCAATCATAATATCGTTACTGGATAGTAGGAACGGAAGATGCCGGATATTTACATGTAATTGGTCTACCTCCCCGGTGTAATCAGACACCTGAGAAGATTGTCCATATCAAATTTCGCTATTGGTTATTTATGAGTGTTTAGAGTCTCTAATTAATGACTTTTCCGCTCATAAACCCTTTATGTAAGGCATCCAAAACTTTAAAAAAACACACCCCCAGCGTGGTTATTTAAGATAACCACTTTGGAGGTGTGTCTTTTGCCCAATATATGTCGCCAATTGAGTAATGAGCTGTAAATTCATCCTCGGCGATATGATAATGAAAGTTATAGAAGTAGCCGTCTTGAGGCCTTTTCTCAGTTCGTACATGAAAACGAATAAGATCTTTCCTATCATCCAAATCATATACATTAAATATTTTCTCCGAATAATCTCCGGCAGGCTTTTCACTGATAGCTAAACGCCGTTTATGAAGATTATCGGATTTTTCAAGTGTCATCTGAATGGCTTCTTCAATTTTCGGGAAAATGATATTATCAAAATCATCGGCAATTACAGGCCCAACTTTTGTACCGAATTTCATATAGGATAGTCTTTTTGCAGATGTGATAAATAGTTCTTCTAAGGAATCGGAACTCCCCATCAGATTTTCTTCATCTAAAGAATCGGCTAATCCAATCGAATAATCTGTACTCTGTAAGGGTCTATCCGAAATTTTTGAAAGACCTTTGTCTTGCAAGTTAGTCCAAATTTCATGATTTGGTGGAATTGCACCAAATGTCAAAAGTGCTACGGCAACAATGAGCGTTTTCTGGAACCACTTTTTCATAGTATCTCACCCGCAATTTAGTATATTTTAATATTCTATTTTGACGAAAAGCTATTGAAAAGGTTTCTTCTTTCTCACTTTCATTGTACAATAATAACGTAGATAAATGTTCGTTTTCTTGAAGGAGGTACTCATTAATGGATGTACAATTGTTTATCGGCCTAGGGATGCTCGCATTGATCCTATACCTAAGCTCATTGAATTTCACACATTAATAGCGATAAACGCCGTCGTCCACTTCTTTTGGATGACGGCGTTTTTAATTTCTTCACTTTTGGATAAAAGCAAAATGGAATTTCGTATTCGGTCTTATTACTTGTTCCATATGAAATCTTTCGAATACGGGTGAATCAAAACGATTTTTTACAACAACACGCCGTTTACATACACGTTGTGCCTGTTCTATCCATTCATCTGTAAGCGATCTATGTACACCAGCTTGACGCAGTGGTGTGAAATTGGATGATTCTACAATAGGTGTATGAAACATCGGATCTATATAGACAATATCCCAGGAAGAATCGGATAGCTTGCTTAAATAATCAATCGCCTCCGACTGAATAACTTCTATTCTTAGCATGGCCAAAGTAAGTTGGTCAGAATGGGAAGGAAATGAACGAAGTCCCCGGCCGGTTATAAACGCAATAGAAGGATCAGCTTCAATCCCTAACACTTTGCCGTTTTCTCCTGTTATGAAAGATGCGGTAATGCTGTCTGATCCAAGACCAAGCGTACAATCAAGAAATGAATCTCCTTTGCGCAATTGAGCTGTCTCAATTAATGGATCCTTTTCCCCGTTCGCAAGCCGTTTCAATCTGAACGCGGCGGAATTGGGATGAAAGAAAAATGGGTCCTCCATTCCAATCCGATATAACTCATAGCGATTCTTGCCTGCTACAAGCACATCCGCGCCACTAGTTTTCTGCATCCCGTGAATAGACTGTTTATTTCGTTCGACAATCGGATAACCGAGAGCTCTAGAAGCTTCTAATGCAAGTTGTATCGATTTATCATTTGGTCTGCCGGCAGTCGTAATGACTGTACTCATTATTTACAAACTTGGTCGAGTACTTCTGATAGATGGTCTTTAATTTGTTCCATTTCGAAATTTTCGATTTGTTCTCTTGGTATAAAATAGGCTAATGCTCCATCTTTCCAAAGGGCAATCGAAGGTGAACTCGGCGGTACTTCTGGGAAATAATCTCGCATCATTTCAGTCGCCTCTTTATCCTGTCCAGCAAATACAGTCAACAAGTGATCTGGTTTATGTTCGGCTCCTTTTAACGCTTCTCTGACAGCTGGGCGTGCCAAACCCGCGGCACATCCACAGACCGAGTTGATCACTACCAGTGCCGTCCCCTCAAGTGTTTTCATAGTACTTTCGACATCCTCAGACGTCGTTAATTCCGTAAATCCAGTCCCTACAAGCTCTTCACGCATCGGTTTAACGATACCTTTCATGTACTCATCGTAAGCATTCATGTTTTCGCCCCTTTTCATATGTGTTAAAAATCGCTTTGTAAATCAAGTTCCACGAGTTCTATTCTACCTTGTCTTTCATAATTTTTCACGGTTCTTCACTTTATATGTTAGATTCTATGATTTCTTTTAGTTATTACGAACGCATGAACCTCCCACGACTGAAGTCTCGGGTTTCAGGGTTAGTGCTATCGCACATTGACCACTTGAGGCTGGGAACACACAGCCGCTATACCGTTAGCGAATGCTTTCGGCACTACTTTTCTTAGGATGTTTGCTGCACCATTCACATCTGCATTTATTAATGATTTACTTTTTGTACGGTATATACCGCGTTTTATACGTTTTCCACTGAAAATGTGATTTGTATTATTCCCCGATTTGTAGGTCGGAATAATGTCTTCATCTACAAAACTTGCCTGAGATGTGTAGCTTTCTTCAGTTACAATTACTGATATATCCTCGGCATTCGCTTTGTAAGTGATTAAATCTATTAGCAATGAGTGTGGTACTTGGACAAAGTTTTGATTGTTTCTTTTCCCTAATTCTATTTTTTGTTTCCAACCCACATTCTTGCCAATAACAATTGCATCAATGTTTCTTTCCACGGCTATTTTCACGATATTGAAACTAACTTTATGGAAAAAGTCTTTGATTTGTCTGTGTCTTGCGGAATCTAATTTCACTAACTTTTTAGACTGGAAGTTTCCTTCTTTTGGTTTTTTCCCGTTACGAAGAGCCGCGTAGAAGTAAGCGCGCATTTTGTTGTACCATTGATTGATAGATTTAACTTTACCGCCTTTAAAAAGGACTGGAACGTGCTCTGTATTAAAAACTAGCGCTGCAATGTTATCAAGACCTAAATCGATACTCATGCATCGTTCCATTTTGGCGGATAATTGTTTTTTCGTCTCGATTAAAAAGACTAATTCAACAGTAAAACAATTGTGCCTGGGTATGATTCTCACTTGTTGAAACTTACCATTGAAATTTGCTAACTTACCGATATTTATTTTTCTTTTGGTTTTTGGAAAGCTCAGGAATTTACCGTCTTTAATTTTGCAAATTTGATTCGAAAGAGTTGATTCTTTCCTGCCTCCTTTAGGTAGGTAACCAGGAATAGAAGGTCTTCCTGTATATTTTCCTGGATTCTTTTTGAAGTCTTTCAAACTTGCGAAAAAACTAGTCCAATTTTGCACGACATTTCTAAGAACTTGTTGATTTATCTGACCTGGCAACGAATAATAGTCTTTTTGTTTAATTGTTTTAAAAAGACAATCAAGAAAATTGTAACCTAAGAAGGGCTTTTCTTTTGAAGGTAACTCAAATAGAATTTCCTTTATTTCTTTTTGTTCGTCTCTTGGTTTCATTTGTTCTTTTTCTAATTTTTTGCTATATGCTCTTTGTTGATTGACATTCATTTTATCAATATTGTCACGAAGTGTGTTCATTACTTCTATTTGTAAAGGTTGTAACACACCTTCATTGTTTAAAGAAGTGTATACCTGCCTGATAAAGAAATTTGTCGTGTTATATAGGTTATTACTATTTAGACAAAGTTCATCGAAATAAGAATATATTCTATGTCCTTTTTTAATGTTGATTTGATAAGTTCGGTAATCTTTTTTCAGTTCCATATTTTCTCACCACCCTTCGTAAGAATATTCCACCAAATAGAATGTCAGTTCGTAAAGTGATATCACTTTATAACGAAAAAAAGAAAGCCAATTCATCCCACGACTGAAGTCACGGGTGTTCTCGGCTTAATCATAAAATAGCCACCTTCTCAATCGAGCTTGTGCTGTTACTTCCTTCCTGGCCATCGATACATACTGACATCCATTCGAAAAGAGCAGTCGCCTTTTAACAATTTTGCACCAAGTATTTTTTGCTACTATCTACTTTAAATATACTAATCAGGATCCATGCAGTACCTCATAATCATAAAGTTCCGCCTTCGCCCATATACTAGGTCGAATCTGAAGAGAGGTGGGATAAGTATGAATGGACAACAATCGGAAGTTAAAATGGTAAGTGTATTTGACCCTTACTTTTATCAATCCTTACTAAATTTCAGGTCAAAAAATATCGTTATTCAAACAACGAAAAATCCGATACAAGGTTTATTAATAACAGTCATGCCTGATCATGTTGTAATTAACGTGAGCGACACGCCATTTTACGTTAGACTGCAAGAAATTGTCTGGGTTACACTTACATGATTTTTAAAGATTCAAATGAGGGGAGTGAATCAATTGATCAAACGTGTAAATCAATTACCGATTGATCTACCTATCCCAGAATACGGGGATGCGAACGCAGCTTCTGCGGTTCAGGAACTGTTGGGCGGAAAGTTTGGAGAAATGTCAACGCTTAATAACTATATGTACCAATCATTTAATTTCAGGCAGAAAGGAAAGCTCAGGCCTTTCTATGATTTAGTTGCGAGTATTACCGCAGAGGAGTTCGGTCATGTTGAACTCGTTTCTAACACGATAAATATAGTGAATCAAGGTACATCTTTTACAGCAGACCCAAACTTAACACCTTTACAAAACGCTAAAGATAAGCGGAATACGTATGCCTTCATAGCAAATGCACAAACTTCAATGCCTGGAGACTCAATGGGCAATCCATGGCGCGGAGATTATGTGTTTTCCAGTGGGAATTTAGTACTTGACCTATTGCATAACTTCTTTCTTGAATGCGGGGCAAGAACGCATAAAATGCGTGTATATGAAATGACAGACCATCCAACAGCAAGAGAAATGATTGGTTATTTGCTCGTTCGAGGAGGTACACATATACTCGCCTATGCAAAAGCGTTAGAAATGGCCACTGGCACTGACTTGACAAAGATGCTACCAATACCTAATTTAGATAATCGCGTCTTTGATACTGCAAGAAAATATGAAAATCTAGGATACGGTAATGTATTATTTACTTGGAATGATACTGGAGAATACAAGGACATACGTCAGATTTGGAAAGGGACCAATCCAAGTAGTGGTGAAAAGCTATTTGTAAAAGAAGGCATGCCAAAAGGCTATGAAATTCCTGATTTTGAGGGTATCCCTGAAGAGTTTGCACCCGGTATCGGCAGAGATGAGTATGAGCAAATTGCTCGGCGGTTGTTGTCGGGTATGTAGTTAAGAATGGGTCATTTCAAAATTGAAACTTGCCCACACAATAAACGCGAAAATATCAACGTTTAACACTTAGCCAAGACACATCTTCATTAATTCTTACACCATCATTAATTGCTGCTCCAGCTCCATAAAACTGTGTTTACAATCTCTGAAAAACAGCCACCTACTCTCAATTGAGTGGGCGGCTGTTTTTCTGTTAGTTTCGTTAGACTTTGACTCTTGATAGTCTAAAATACGCGAGGCCTGCAATTAAACTTGATGCGAAGATAATGATTCCCATTGGAATTGCTGTCTCTTCTCCTGCTATTCCAACAAGTGGCGCCGTGATTGCACCTAAAATGAATGGTAGTAATCCAAGTAAAGCAGATGCACTACCTGCAATATGCCCTTGCTTTTCCATCGCGAGTGAGAAGGATGATGTCGAAATGATCCCAATCGAAGCGACGAAAAAAAAGATAGGAATAACGATTGTAATAAGTGGTCCATTCAATAACACGGCAATCAGCAACAATGTGCCTGAAGTAATAGAAAGGAACAAACCCGATTCTAAAAATCGTTGTTCAGATACAACACCCGTTAAGCGTCCTACTACCTGCGCGCCGATGATAAGTCCAAATCCATTCATACCGAATAATATGCTGAATGTCTGCGGAGAAACTCCGTATATATTTTGATAAACAAACGGTGTCCCAGCGACATAAGCAAAAATGCCAGCCATAATGAAACCTTGTGCAAGTGCATACCCCATAAACTGTCTATCTTTTAACAGTGACAGAATGTTTTTTATCGTATGAGAGAGATTACTTGGCATGCGCATTTGTTCAGGCAAAGTTTCATCCATTCTCCATAAAACAATGACAAACAACAAAAAGCCGATTGTACTCAAGACTGCAAATATACCAGTCCACTCAGTAAACGCTAGGATCCCTCCCCCAAGAACAGGTGCGAGGATTGGTGCCAAGTTATTAATAAGCATGAGCAAAGCAAAAAACTTCGTCAATTCCCGTCCGCTGTATAAATCTCGGACGACAGCCCTAGAGATAACGATACCCGCAGCGGCAGCAAAACCCTGCAAGAAACGCGCTGCAATGAAAAAGCCGATATTTGGAGAAATTACACATAAAATTGATGCGACAAAATAAGCAATAAGTGCCATCAGCAACGGCTTTTTCCGTCCATGGACATCACTCATTGGGCCGATTATAAGTTGACCTAACCCTATACCTAGGAGGCAAGCAGTTAAACTCACCTGTACATAGGTAGCCGTAGTACCAAAAGCACTTACAATTGTCGGAAATGAAGGTAGATACATATCAATTGTTAACGGTCCCAATGCTGCTAATGTTCCCAGAAGTAATGCAAATCGTATTCGTTTATTTCCTTTAAGTGGTCCCACGTTCAATAACGACCTTTCTCTGATAAAAAATTGCATAGGTATGTGATGATATCCCACGGAAGAATCACAAGTGTTCTACTATATCACCAAAACACCAAACATAAAAGTAGGATGATTTTGTTTCAAATCATCCTACTTTTATGTTTGAGATTAGCATTATTCTAAGAATTCTTTATAAGCGATAACTTTTAATGCCAAAATTTCTTCCTCTGTGAGCTTTCCTTCTAAATCCACTATTAGTTCCTGTATTTCCTCGTTCGACATTCCACTTTGAGCTTTAGAGTGAATAGATTGGAGTTCACTGAATCCGACTTTTTTGATTAAAACTCTTGTTGCTTGCTCTTTTGTTGTGAAAGGAAGATTATTATTATCAACATTTGCACCTTCTTCAATGATACGCATTAATTCAGGGTCCTCAGCCACCATTTGTTTGATTTCGTTTAATTGACCACTGTTTTCTAATTCAGTAGTTACAACGTTCATTACTTTGTCCGATGCGATATTGGTTCCGAAATGATAGATTCCATATCCTACTCCGCCAATAATTAATAGTAGGAGGATAAGGATTTTCAACAGTTTCATTCATCTTCCTCCCATTTTTCATAGCATAGGAAACTATAAAACCACGTACTGTGGATAAGACGCATGATAGAGATTTCACGTAAAGGCTCTAGCATCTCTTAACAGACACTTGTGTTTTTGTTATTTAGAAAAAACGTTAGCGAAATGTAAGTTCTCACATCCACTAACGTTAAACATCTAAATAATTGCACTCGTTATATTACTATTTTGAGCCTGTTCGCGCCTCTGTCATTTGTTTCCAAACTGACCCCTTGGCATCTTCGCCTTCAGCAATTCGGGCAATTGCCATACGAATTTGAAGCTTAACTTCGAACTCCGGATCGTTTTCAGCCTTTTTCAAAGCAGGCAACGCCGCTTCAGTTCCTGTTTCATATAAAAACATAGCCGCACGCCAGCGAACTAGTTTATTCTTATCATTCAATATTTCAATTGCCGCCTTTTCGAACCCCTCGAAACCAAGGTCACTCATGCAGTCTCCCGCCGTCCTACGCACCGCCCAACTTCTGTCTTTAAGTGCTTTTTCAATATACGGAATAACTGCGACGTCTTCAATCATACCCAGGTAAACCGTTGCGAGGCGTCTAATTGACATCTTTTCATCGTCCAGTGCCCGCTCCAGAAGTGCTGCATCCGACATGTCTGGATCAGGTATTTGATCCAGTAGTTGAAATCTATTCTCCCATTGGTCAACTGAGAAGTCCTCCAGTGAAATTTTTCTACCGCGCTGGCCCCCTTCACTTTGTCCTTCATTCGCCTGACGGACAATCTCAAGTAATCGTTCTTCTGGATAAGCCGCCTCTATTTCCTGAATCACTGTTTCACCGATTTCAGCCTTTTCTCCGTAACGAATTCCATAATCTGCCCATTTACGCAATAAAATATAATTTTCCACTTCACGCCCATGAACCTTCTCCATTGCTTGTACAAAACGGTCACTTAGACCGAAACGTTCTTCTGATTCGCTATCAAAAACTTTTACTTGTAGCGGAATATCTTTGTAGGTTTGAACATGTACGTATACTTCGCCAAAACTATCGTCGATCTCCACTTCAATTTCCGTTTCTTCACTCTGCTCTTCATTGAAAACGGCTCGGACACTAGCAAGTATCGTTTCCCATGCAACGTTCCCTATGCGTTCAATCGCCATAAAGTTCATGACATGGTAAATTCCTTTTATGCCATGAATGTTCAATAAAGCTGAAATCGGGTGCGGTGCGGACCCCATATCCTCTTTTTTATAGTTATGACTTATCATTTTGGGTAGCTCAGTGTCGAGAATGATTTTCATTGAGTTCGGACTTGGTGTCGGTTCAATCGTTACTATTTTCAAGTTCATTTGCCCCTTTCGTTAGGACTTATTCAATTCTTGTAAGAACGACCAGCGTTCAATAAGACTTTCATATTTACCGTTCAATTCTTCAAGTGATGACGTTAAATCTCTTAATTTATCGTAATCAGACCCAGTGGACGCCATTTCTGCTTCCGTGGATTCGATTAATTTCTCAACTTTATCGATGTCCGACTCAATTGTTTCATATTCTTTCTTTTCGGCGTACGATATCTTCCTTTTTAGTTCCTGTTGAATCGGCTCTTCTATTTTAACGATTGGTTCGTGTACCACTACTTCTTTTGGTACATACGTTTCTAGGAAATCAGAATAAATACCAAACCAGGTGTCGACATCCCCTGATCCATCCATTACCCATAATTTTTTTGATGTACGATCTAAGAAGAACCGGTCATGTGAGATCGTGATAACAACACCCGGGAATGTATCGATGAAAGATTCCAATACAGAAAGGGTTTCAAGGTCGAGGTCGTTTGTCGGTTCATCCAAAATCATGACGTTAGGTTGTTCCATAAGTAGTTTTAGTAAATATAGTCTTTTTCGCTCGCCACCTGATAGTTTACCGATGGGTGTCCCGTGCGCTTGTGTAGGAAATAAAAAACGCTCCAACATTTGAGAAGCTGAAATGCGGACACCATCAGCATCTTCGATATCATTCGACGTATCACGAATATATTCGATAATTCGTTTTTTCTCATCCATTATTGGCGTGTGTTGTTGGAAATGAGCAATTTTTACTGTTGTTCCTTTATCGATGATTCCGCTGTCCGGTTCACTTTCACCGGATAACATATTCAATAACGTCGTTTTACCTGCCCCATTAGGTCCGACAACCGCGATACGGTCACCCGATTGTAGAATGCACGAGAAATCATCAATGACTTTTCTTCCACCGAACGACTTCGAGATGCCTACCGCTTCAATCACTTTCTTGCCTAGTCGCGTCGACTTAAGCGCGACGTCCATTTCTCCGCTCGTGTCTTCTTTTTTAACCTTTTCCGCCAGTTCATCAAAGCGCCCAATCCGAGCTTTTTGCTTTGTCGATCTAGCTTTCGCACCTCTTCTAATCCACTTCAATTCAGATCGGTACTGATTGCGAAGCTTATCATCTGTCGATGCTGCCATCTCCGCACGAATTGCTTTCGACTCAAGATAATTTCCGTAATTACCTGTATGAGAATATAACGTTTTATCAGCAAGTTCATAGATGCCAGTTGATAACTCGTCCAAGAAGTAGCGGTCATGGGTAACAAAGATAACAGCGCCTTGTTCATTTTTCAAGTAATCTGACAGCCACATGATCGAGTTTACATCTAAATGGTTTGTCGGTTCATCGAGAAGTAAGAGATCTGCAGGCTCAATTAGAACTTTTGCGAGCGTTACCCTCTTTATTTGTCCACCCGAAAGTTCACTCATCTTCTTATCGAACGTTTCAATGCCAAGTTTCGATAAAATTGTACGGGCTTTTGAATTTATATCCCAACCGGATAAATCGTCCATCTCATTTTGATATTTCGAGTATTGGTCCTGATTCAGTGTAGATTCAGGATTTGCAGAAAGTGCTTGAAGTGCATGCTCATACTCTAAGTTAACCTTGATAATCGGTGCGTCACTCTTGAACACTGTTTCCATAACAGTAAGTTCTGGGTCGACTTCAGGTTCTTGAGGTAAATATACAATTCGGTATCTATTCGGATGATCGGTCGAAATCGAATCGGCTTCTTCGACTCCTGCAATGATTGACAGTAAAGTTGACTTACCTGTCCCATTGATGCCGAGCAAACCCACTTTTTCTCCACTCGCAACCGTAAAGGCTATATTTTTAAACAAAGTTTTTTCCCCAACTGTCTTTGTGAGGTTTTCAATAATTAATTGGCTCATGATTACACTTCCATTTCTAATGACTACCTTATTCTATCATAGCCGATTAACATAGCTTTTTAAAAGTGTATTGTACTATTAAATGCATCTTATCATCTAAAAAATGCATGTTACGTGAGATTAATTTCCACTAATTCCATGAAGCGGTACAATTCCATCAATACGTTTCTTGAGAAAGGATGTGATAATCATTCAAAAGCTTTTTCAAATGCTCCTGCAGAAGTCAAACAAGCATTCCAAATCGATATGGGAATGTTATATGAAATTAACGGTGAAAAACATCATTTTTTAGCGTTCTCTATGTTCCCGGAACTACATTGCTGTTCTTCGGATTCTCATTGCTCGTTATGAGGAGGGAAATTGAAAAAGCTTGTAAGTACATAACTCATTGTACTTACAAGCTACTTATCATTTTAATTTACAAGGCGACCTTTTATTCCTTTTTCTTCCCAATAAGCATCACGAATTTGAACTTTCAGTATTTTTCCGGAGGCTGTTTTCGGAAGTTCATCTACAAAAGTAATCCCAGTTACTGCTTTGAAATGAGCTAATCTTTCTTTGCAAAATGCGATAATCTCCTGTTCGTTCGAAGTCATATTTTCACGTAGTACAATAAAGGCGTGTGGCGTTTCCCCCCACTTCTCATGCGGTACCGCTATGACCGCAGCCTCGAGAATTGCCGGATGTCCATAAAGGACTCCTTCGACTTCAATTGAAGATATATTCTCCCCACCGCTGATAATAACATCTTTTTTGCGGTCCACTATATTGATGTATCCATTTTCGTCAACGGTCCCCATGTCGCCCGTCAATAGCCGCCCGTTTTGTAGCACCTCTTCCGTAGCTTGATCATTTTTCCAATAACCTTTCATGACGCCATGGCTACGCACCGCCACTTCCCCAACTTGTTTGCCGTCATGTGCAACCTCGTCCCCTTGTTCATCTAGAATCTTTACATCGCTTCCAATCATCGAATAACCAGCTTTTGCTTTTAATTCAATTTGTTGTGCTCTTGATAGTCCGGTTAAATGCGAGCGAATTGTTGAAATCAGGCTGAGTGGTGATGTTTCTGTCATGCCATATACTTGGATGAATTCCCAACCCAACTCTTCTTCGACACGATTGATGAAAGCGGGAGGCGGTGCAGATCCTGCAATGACAACACGAATATCTTGTTCGATTACTGGATGATGCTGATCATGGTATAGCAATAATGCGTTCAATACTGTGGGAGCCATGTGTAAAATAGATACTTTGTGTTCTTTAAGCGCATTAAATATGGACTCTGGAGTGGATTTTCTTGAGCAAATATGTGTAGCTCCATTTGCGGTGTAATAAAATGGTGATCCCCAACCATTCACATGAAACATTGGGAGCACATGTAGATAAACATCCGAGTCAGTAACCCTTAAATGGTGCATTGTACTAAGTGCATGTAGGTAATTGTTGCGATGTGTCAACATGACGCCTTTTGGATTTCCAGTGGTACCGCTCGTATACAGTAAACTGCAGACATCATTTTCATCAAGTTCAGTCCGGTTAAATGGCTCGGTTGAAAAAGAGGCTAACCATTCATCATAGCTCGTCTCACTAGTATCAGAATCCTTATAATGAACAATAATATGCTTGATTGTTTCAAACTTGTCTATTACTGGTCTAATTAATTCATAGAGGTCTTGATCGACAAAAAGCACTTTTGATTCACTATGGTTCAGAATAAAGGCATAGTCTTCCGGTTTTAATCTAATATTCAAAGGAACCATAACTGCTCCAAGTTGAAACACGCCATAAAATCCCTCTAGCATTTCAAGTGAATTCCCCGCTAAATATGCAACTTTGTCACCTTTACATATCCCTAATTCACGTAGCCCATGTGAAAGCTGATTGACTCTCTCATTCAGTTGATAATAAGTATATTTACGTCCTTCGCAATATACCGCTTCCTTTTCTCCATATAAAGAAACTGCACGGTCAAGAAATTGCGGTAATAGTAGTGGTACATTCATCCATTTCACCCCATCATTTTTATTTAGTATATACCATTTAGAATTTTCAGTCATCACTAAATATTCTTATTTCCGATAGCGGTTTATGTCTAAATAAATTCATAAATGAAATTTCAATGCAAAACTATTAGTTTAATAAAACACAAAAAACTTACCTGTTTGCCAGAATGCACAGGTAAGTTTTTTATTTTTACTTTTTACGCCAGAATTATTCAATTAAACTATAAATCCCTTAAGTAAATTTATTCTTTAGAGATATTTTATTTTCATTGTCTTTTAACCACAGTTTTACTACCTGAGTACAGCCCACTCGCAGAAAGCCCCATCATTAACCCAATGAGGATTGCTGCCTTGATATCATGAGGATATATATATACAACTCCACCTACAATTCCGAAGAGAATGGCTGTTACCGGTAATAATTTTTTTGGCATACCGTACATTTTCAACAACTCCACTATTCCAATGATAAGTGGAATTAAAACGACATCATAGATATCCAACATTTCTCCTCCTGTACTAGTTAGTCGATAACCAATTAATTTCTTTTTTTGGTAAATGACTACACAAATTTCAATGCGGAGTTAAGTGGAAGTTAACGGAAATGGCTATAGAGTGACTATCGTTATGTACGGAACGAACATTCGTCCCTATCGAAGTATCAGATTGCGAAATTGTGAGCTTCAAAATGTAAAAGAGCGACTTTAATATAATACTTCTAAAAGAAGCATCATCATTCCACTTTTCCTGAGAAGTGTTCCGACACAAGCGCTACAAAATGAGTTGTAGATAGTCATATAGCTTCAAGTTTCCCAATTGTTTGGTTCGGTTTTTGTATTCCTTTAACTATATGAACAAAAGTTTGTTAACATGAACTATAAATAAATTAAATATACTAATATAGTATAAATGCATTTAGTAATTATCTATTTGATACATTAAAAAGATTCCAACAACATTGAAATGTTGTAATTACAACGTTATTCAAAAACATAGTATTTCTAACAACTATTTTTGACAATTGAAAACGTTTAATTGTATTATAGTAATATATGAAGGAGGCATTATTATGTCACAGATATCAAAAAAACAAATCGTGGAGAGTGTCCCGCAAAAAGGTTTCTTTGGGCACCCAAAAGGTTTGTTCACCTTATTCTTCACAGAGTTTTGGGAACGATTCTCTTATTATGGCATGAGAGCAATCCTTGTGTTCTATATGTATTACGAAATATCAAGTGGCGGCCTTGGACTAGACAAAACAGTTGCATTGTCTATTATGTCCATTTACGGTTCCCTTGTATACATGTCAGGGATAATCGGAGGTTGGTTAGCTGACAGGATTTTCGGTACATCTAAAGCGATTTTTTATGGTGGTATTTTCATTATGCTCGGCCATATCGCGCTTGCAATTCCTGGCAACATTACATTATTCTTCGTTTCAATGGTACTCATTGTAATTGGTACTGGTCTATTAAAACCTAACGTATCTAGTGTTGTTGGGGACATCTACCCAGAGAATGATAACCGTCGAGACGCGGGATTCAGTATCTTCTATATGGGTATAAACATGGGCGCCTTTATCTCTCCACTGATTGTCGGAGAATTAATGAAGACAAGTTTCCATCTTGGTTTCGGTGTTGCGGCAGTCGGGATGTTCATTGGACTGTTGATATTCATACTTACTAAAAAGAAAAGTCTTGGACTTGCTGGTACGCAAGTGGCAAATCCATTGGAAGCGAGCGAGAAGAAAAAAGTATTCTCAATTTTTGCAATTAGCGCTATTGCGATTGCAATTCTCGTCGCCATTGCCATTCCCCGTGGCTGGCTTACATTTGACTCATTCATTGCAATTGTCGGGATTCTCGGCTTCTTGATCCCTACAGCCTATTTCGTTGTAATGTATAGAAGTTCGAAAACGAATGATGATGAACGCTCACGTATTATTGCGTTTATTCCACTCTTCGTGGCTTCAGTTATATTCTGGGCAATTGCTGAGCAAGGATCAACAATACTTGCATTATATGCGGATACACGGACAAATCTTAATATCTTTGGCTATCAGATTTCACCAGCCTTTTTCCAATCATTTAATCCGTTATTCATAATCACACTGGCACCATTCTTTGCATGGATTTGGATGAAACTTGGTGATCGGCAACCTACTATTCCGCAGAAGTTCTCCCTTGGACTACTATTTGCCGGATTGTCTTTCATCGTTATTTTAGTGCCTGGCTATTTGGGAGGTACGGATGCTCTTGTAAGTCCACTGTGGCTCATTTTAAGCATCTTCATCGTCGTCCTAGGAGAATTGTGTTTATCCCCCGTAGGTTTATCTGCAACGACAAAACTGGCTCCTGCAGCGTTCTCTGCGCAGACAATGAGTCTATGGTTTCTTTCAAACGCAGCTGCACAAGCATTAAACGCACAACTTGTAAAATTATACAAACCTGAAACAGAATTAATGTATTTTGGAATCATCGGCGGGACAGCAATACTATTTAGTATTCTACTCTTCGCAGTTTCTCCAGTTATCCAGCGTTTTATGAAAGGCGTACGTTAAATAGAAATATTATTAAAACAGGCAGCTCCGCTAGTAATAGGGGCTGCCTGTTTTTTTACTCATTTTCAAGTTGTGGTTCAATCTTTTTCATAGGTATTTTCCTTTACTATTTATAATAAGATAATTAATGGACTCTTATTAAATTGAATAATGGAGGTATATCATGCTACTTGGCTTGACTATAATTTTAATTCTGGTTTTATTTTTGCCCTTTACAATGAAAATAGTTGAAAGGAATTTAGAATTCTTTTTATTCATCATGGGTATTTTCGCAGTTCTAGTTAGCCAGGTACTTGACTCCTATCTCATATTAAAAGCGTTGGAGGATCCGGTAAATATTACATTAGCGGTTATAATCGCCGGGCTATTGTTTCGGTGGCTTCGAACTCCTTTTCACAAAGGAGTACTGATTATGAGCAAAGCAATTCCTTTCCGCTTATTTATAGCACTCAATGTTATCGTTCTAGGAATACTATCAAGTGTAATTACTGCAATTGTTGCTGCAATTGTATTGGTTGCAATTGTCGGTGTGTTACGACTTGATAGGAAATCTGAAATACGTTTAGTAATAATTGCTTGTTACTCAATCGGACTCGGTGCGGTCTTGACGCCTATTGGCGAACCACTTTCAACCATTGCTACTAGTAAATTAGATGAGGACTTTTTCTATTTGCTTCGCCTAATCGGACCCGATATCATTCCTGGAGTTATTGCTTTTGGCATACTAGCTGCAGTAATGATCAACCCTTCAAAAAAGTTAAACAGATATAAAACAATTCCTGTTACGGAATCATACATCGAAATAATTATTCGGGGATTTAAAGTCTATTTGTTTGTAATGGCTTTAACATTGCTCGGAGCTGGCTTTGAACCATTTATCGAAAAGTATTTACTCGACATAAATCCTTTAATTCTTTATTGGATTAATATGATTTCTGCAGTGCTCGACAATGCCACATTAGCAGCCGCAGAAATCAGTCCTGAGATGAATGATTCGACAATTAAGGCCCTTTTACTAGGCCTGCTTATAAGCGGAGGAATGTTAATACCAGGAAACATTCCAAATATTATCGCTGCGGGAAAGTTGAATATTAAAAGTATTGAATGGGCACGTTTTGGCGTTCCAATCGGGTTAATTTCGATGGTCATTTACTTCGTAGTCATTATTACAGTAGGCTAAATTGAAAAAGGCGTAAAATGAGAAGCATCTCATTTTACACCTTTTTATTTTAATGTTATTTTTTCTTGGTAAATCTTCCAATTGCAAAAGCTCCGACTGCTAAACCAAGCACTGTATTTGTTTTTTTGTTAAATACTTGTTTGACAATAAGATTCATGTTTTGCGGCCTTTCAGCAAGACGACGCATGAAATAGCCGTACCAATCATTTCCGAAGGGTACGTAAGTGCAGAAATTATACCCTTCACTGGCCAATTTTAATTGCATGTCTTTTCTGAAGCCGTATAACATTTGGAATTCAAATTTATCATACGGAATATTATTATCCTTAACAAATTGTTTTACATGATTTATGACGTTGTGATCGTGTGTAGCAATCGAGGTAAATTTACCATTTAGCAAATGCCATTCAATTAACTTAATATAGTTTTCATCAATTTCATCTTTAATTTGATAAGAATATTGTTCAGACTCTTTGTATGCACCTTTTACTATTCGCAAGCGGAAATTCTTATACTTTTGAATATCTCCTACTGCACGGAAGAAGTAAGCTTGAATGACTGTTCCTATATTATCATATGTCCTCGATAATTCATCAAGTAGATCAAACGATGGTTGCAAACGAGCATGATCTTCCATATCGAAGTTTATGAAGATATCGTAGTTCTTTGCCTTAGAAACAATCTCTTTTAGATTTTCCAAACAAAAATCAAGATCTATATCCAAACCCAGTTGCGAAGGTTTCAATGAAATATGGGCATCGACTCCATGTTGATGGATTGCTTCAATTACTTCAAGTATTTGTTTTTTTGCAGCTAATGCTTCTTCTTTTGCATAAACAAACTCACCCAGATTATCTACAGTACAAGAAATACCATAAGAGTTTAACTCTTTAATGCTTTGGATTGTTTCTTCTACATTTGTTCCTGCCACTACGTTTTGCGCACCAAGTTTCAATCCGTATTTTTTAGCAGCACTATTCAATAACTGATTTTGAGATAACCCGATAAAGAAATCCTTCAACATATCGCATGCTCCTCAACTATGTTTTTGACTCCATTATATCATGCGCTCTTACTGAAATGACAGATGATGAAAACATATTAAACGTAATTTGAACGTTTCTCAAGTTGGCTTTGCCATATTTCGACTAGCAAACAAATACCCCAATAGATAAGACCAACCAAAATATAAACTGTCATATAATCGAATTCTCTTCCCCCGACGATTTTTGCACGCTGAAACAAATCAGGTACTGTAATCATCGCCGCTAACGATGATGCTTTGATTAAATCTAGCATAACGTTCGACAATGGCGGAATGGCTATGCGAGTCGCTTGAGGTATGATAACGGAAAACATTGATTGCATATATGACAAACCCAAGGCAGTAGAAGCTTCCCATTGACCTTTATCGACTGAGTTAAGCGATGACCGAATTATTTCGGCCATATAGGCGGATGAATGAAGACTAAAGCCTATTAACGCAGCTGTAACCGCAGTAAACTCTATGCCTATATTCGGCAATCCGAAATATAACAAAAATAGAAATACCAGCATGGGTGTTCCCCGCATATAGGAAATATAGATTCGAGAAGGCCACCTGAATAGTAGCAGTTTAGACGTCCTACCAAGCGCCAGGATTAAACCCAAAACTAATCCGAATGCCATCCCTCCAAAAGAGATGAGTATCGTGAAACCAACGCCTTGTAAAATATACGGAAATGATTCGATAGCAAGTGGCAAGTCAAAAATGTGGTTCCATTCAATTCCACTCACTTTATAACCCGCCTTTCCAATTATTCAAAATCATAATCTTTTTCAATGGACACGTCTTCTCCGTCAAAAAACTTTTCAGCTAATTGTGAAATCGTACCATCATCTTTCATTTCAACTAGCACAGTATTTACTTGTTCTAGTAAATCCTTACTGTCCTTTTTCATAATGATTGCCTGGACATTGGGATGATACTTTATGTCTGGATGAATCATAATCTCAAATTCAGGAAAAGCTTTTAGAGCAAGTTTTTGTAAATAATAATCATTTAAAATGACATCCGTTCGGCCAATTTCAACGTCACGTAAGTAAACATCATTTGTTACATTGTCATAAATAGCCTCTTCTGCGCCGTTTTCTCGACCGACTTGCATGTATACCGAAGTCGCTGCGCCTGCTGCTTTTTTACCTTTTAAATCTTTAAGTGATTCAATTCCTGAATGATCTGATTTACGTACAATTGCTGTACCAAACGAATACTTATATGGTTCTGAAAAAGTAAATTTTTCTTCCCGTTCGGGCGTAATTTCAATATCGTTCACTGCGAGATCGACCTGCCCACTGTTCAAGGAAGTTAGCATTCCATCTAGCCCCATCTCAACGAAATTAATATCCAAATCAAGGCGCTTACCCAGCTCTTTCATTATTTCCACTTCATAACCTGTCAGTTCTTTACTCTCGCTATCATGAAAAGAAACCGGATAAAGTGTACCAGATGTCGCTACTACAATTTCACCTTTTTCTTTTATTTTCTCCCAACTAGAAACTTTTTCATCTTCATTAGCGCTGGAACCACAAGCTGCAAGAACAGTAATTGTTAATAGCAGCAGAAAGGACAGAATCCTCTTATGTAGTTGTTTTTCTCTTGTCATGAAATCTCTCCGTTCTATCAAGTTTTATATATATCATGTCCACTAAAAAATTATAATGTATTCCTCTATGAATTGTAAGTTTTCGGATCTAAAAATAAAATCACAGACGGTACATCCACTTTCAAAGTAAGTAGGAATTCTAATTTATGTTCCCTGTCAACCGAATTAAAAATTCCTTTTCATGACAAAACCCATAAAAGTAATTGCTTTTACGGGTTTTGTCTTTATATCATTTCAGTTTGAATTGCCCTACAAGTTCCTCGAGATCCTGTGCCATCTGACTCATTTCAGTTGAATGCGCGGCAACTTCATCAATAGAAGCTGAAGTCTGTTCCGTAGCCGCGGAAATACTATTTGTCTTATCTTCGATTAAATGGATTGAGTGAGTCAGTTGACTAATTAGCCCTACCACCCGTTCAGAGTTCTCCGCTTCAACTGTCGTTAATTCTGAAATCAAATTTATTTCTTTCACAGTTTCTGAAACAGCACTGGATATATTACTCAATGAAACTGCGGTCAAACGGACGGTTTCAGTACCCGATTCAATTAGCTTATTGCTATCTGAAGTTGAACTAACAACTTGCCCTATACTTTCTGTTATATCGCGTACCAATTTTTCTACTTCCAACACTTCCCTATTGGACTGTTCCGCAAGTTTTCGTACTTCTTCTGCTACAACTGCGAACCCTTTACCATGTTCACCGGCTCTTGCAGCTTCGATTGATGCGTTTAACGCAAGTAGATTTGTCTGTGCGGCAATTCCTGCAATTGAACTTGTGATATTTTGGATTTTTGTTGTAGATTCAATCAGTTTTTGAATTGTACCTCCAGCTTCATTTGAAGAAATCCTGATTTTTTCCATATCACTGCTAATTTCATTCACGCTAAGTTGTCCTTCTTTAGCAATTTGCATCGTTTGTTGTGAATTACTCACACTAAGATCTGCTATTTCTTTTGAATTTTGGAGATCACTTGCTAAGGATGACAAGATCTTCGATGCGTTCTCTGCATTGATGGTACCATCTGAAATAGATGCAGCTGTTTCGTTCATGTTGTGTGCAACCTGCTGAATAGCCATCTGCATTTCATTCAAAGATGCCGTCGTATCAAGAGAGTTTTTTGTCAATTGGACAGATGTGCTTTTCACAGTACCAATCATATTACGCAAGTTCGCTGTCATTGTATTCAATGTACGACCGAGATCTCCTACTTCATCATTGCTCTTTACAACTGTATCTTCGATTGCAAGATTTCCTTTCGCAATTTCTTTTGCATGGGAAATTAAAACAGAAATCGATTTTGTTTTACGTCGGATTAGTAGGATTGTCCCAATTGAAGCAAGAATCATTGGTATCAAGCTTATGAGAATACCATTACGAACCACATCCCATGTCCTGCCTGCTACAATTGAACCATCAAAGTCGATAACGCTTATTGCAATAATTTCTTCAGTTGGATCGTGATTTTTAAATATCGGTGCATAACCGGACAAGCGTTCCATATCGGCGAATTCATAGAGCTCTGAATAAGTTGAATGCTTAGTTTCCAAAAGCATTGCAATTGCTTCCTCATCGACCGGAACGGATTTTCCCGGTTTAAACCCTGATTTCTTCAAATTATCATCAAGAGCAAGTATTTTTCCATCTAAGTCAATAATGTATTGCGTTTCGAAAATGGGTTTATGGTTGATTGTCCAGTTTAGTTGTTTGCCAACATCGTCCATGACTCCAACGTCGCCTTCGAGCATTTTATCTACATCTTCCGGGCGAATTAAACCAGTTGTAATATTGGCGCAGCCGTATGCCTCTACACCAGCTGCATCATATAATTTGGCGTAAGCTGTCTTATATGTAGCAACGGAAGTAATCGCCAGCATCGCAACCATGATGCCCACGATTATTGTTCCCAACTGTATCGTTAATGTATTTTTCACTATTTTTCCCCCTAGCATTCTACTAGTCTATTTTACCCTACATTATAATAAGAGGAAAGCTCAAAAACGGCCAATTATTCGACAAACTCGATCTGATATAAAAACATCTCTTTGTATAAGTTTAACGGAATGCTATTAGGTCTCCTAAGCAATCTAGCATGCATTCTTTTTTGTATCGAAACTCTAGAAATTAAGAATAGCTGATGCCCTTTTCGCCTGTAAGGCCAAATAGCTTCAGCTTGGTCAAATTTAACTTATTCTTTGTTCTTCCTAAAATAATCCTGCCCCTGCACTTTTACAAATCCAACTGATTCATACAAGGTTAGCGCACGATTATTTTTTGCTTCAACTTCAAGTCGTACTCGATTACCAGCATCATGTTCACGCTTAATAATATTTCGCAAAACTTTTCTACCGTATCCTCTTCCCTGAAATTCTGGGAGGACAGCAAATCCATAAATCCAAGCATCGCCGTCCATTCGGTTGATACGAACCTTTCCTACTGTCCTGTTATCAGCTTCAATCATTAAAAACTGCTCATCTGCTCTTTCTTTTATCCGTTCCAGATGAGACCTTGCATCTTCTTCATCCATGCCAAAAGCAAGTACATCAAGCAATACTTCTAAATCCGCGTCCCGCGGTTTTGCGGAACGTAAAAGAACTTCGTCACTCGGCTCAATTGTTTTTTCCTTCCAGACCATTTGAAATTCAGAAAATGCATAAGTGTAAGGTTGGGTAGATATCCAGCTCTTTGCTGTGTCTGATGATGAAGGTGCGTTCAATAAAACCGTTTCAAAGCTATATTGTTCCATTAGTACTAATGCCTGAGTCCATAGTTTCGTAAAATGGCCTTTCCTTCTTTCTTCAGGCTTCACCATTCCACAAACCTCAACTGTAGATCCGAAACTATATAAAGCTAGGAAAGCGATCAGTTCCCCATTTTCTATATGGAAGAAATCCATTTGACGTCCATCTCTTTCACGGAGCATTTCCCAGTTGAATTTCAATTGAAAACCGTCTGTTTTCTCACATTGGTTTTGCAGTTGCTTTATTGCAATTAATTGACTCTCATTTAACATACAATTTCCCCCAATTTAAATACACATAGTTCTTCTTATGTATTGACTCTATCAATAATAGCACGTAAAATAATATCTTCTATTTAAATTTATGTTTAAGCCAAGATCACCCGTGACTTCAGTCGTGGGAGGTTCATTCTTCAAATTCTTGCAAGGCTGCTCATTGGTCATTGTGTTTTTTTACGACTTCACAATAATGGCTATACAGTTCGGGAATGGCACCCAATTCATTTTTACCAGTATCATTAATTGTATATATTCCCCTACTGACTCTATCAAACCATCCATAATAGTTTTTATTTAGAATTGTAAATGTCTTTTCTCCTGTCCCCATCTCACGCAACGATTTTGGAGATAAGGGACCATAATGTAAAAAACAGCAGGCAATATGAATACAATTTTCTTTATAAGCCGTAATAATTTTAGTCTGGCTACTTCCACCAATGTTAAAATCACTGAGTCTACCTGCTATTTCTGTTAACATATCTGAACGTTTTTTCGTGCTGCGCTGCATGCTTTTTTTTCGATCAAAAGAAGTGGGATGAAATATAATTTCCGCTACGGCAACTTCTTCTTGAAATGATACGGTGATCAAGCCTAACTCAAGCCTCCTCACCAAATGGCAAGTATCTTTCCACTTTTTCGAGCGAAAACTGATTTTGGGTTTAGGTATTGCAACATAGACCTGATTCGTCAATCGCTGTCTTTTTGTTGCCTGCATCAGTAAATCAATATTAAGAGTGAGCTTCATCTCTATGAGTATTAGTTCCTGTTCTTTCACCGCGGCTATATCACACTCGTTCACTTCACCATAAACATCGTAACCCTGTTGTGTAAAGTATTCCTTAATCGGTTGATAAAGATCAATTTCATAACGTTTCTTTGTTTTATCTGACATAGCTGACCATCACCTCTTCTTAATGGTATAGAAAATAGATTGGAACTGCTATTCAAACATATTTTTATGGGATAAAGCTTTTTTTACGAGGTAGGAACAGGAAGTCAATATTTCCACACGTTGATGTTTTACATTTCCCTGGGGTGGAGAAGCATTCATTTATGTAAACTATACAATCCATTGGAAATAACACCTACAATAAATAACGCACAATTAAGAAGATTCTCATGCACATACGCGGGATTTCATGTTATCATTGGAAAACGATATTGAAGGGTGTTGAGATTACAATGAACGTTATGAAGACAGAACAAACTGGAATTCAAGTGGAAGACATACTAATTGCCAATCAATTATTAAAAGATGTAGTCGCACATACCCCTCTCCAAAAAAATGAACGACTATCAGAAAAGTACAATTGTCGTGTCTATGTAAAGAGAGAAGATTTACAACATGTCCGTTCTTTTAAATTAAGAGGTGCCTACTATAAAATCAAAACGATTGAAGCAGCAGCGCTCGAAAAAGGAGTGGTCTGCGCCAGTGCGGGTAACCACGCCCAAGGGGTCGCTTATGCATGTGCACATCTAGGTATAGATGCTAAGATCTTTATGCCGCAAACTACCCCAAAACAAAAAATTGACCAAGTTAAAATGTTTGGTAAAGGCTTTGTTGAAATTATATTAGTAGGTGATACATTTGATGATTCTTCTGAAGAAGCTTTCAAATGCGCTGATGCGGAGGACCGAATATTCATCCATCCTTTTGATGATTACGATATTATTGCTGGACAAGGGACAGTTGCAGTTGAAATGATGAATGACATTGATGAACCAATTGATTTTGTGTTCGCTAGTATTGGCGGTGGCGGGCTAATGGCAGGTTTGAGCACTTACATTAAAAATGTTTCACCGAATACTAGGATGATTGGTGTAGAGCCAGAAGGTGCAGCAAGTATGAAAGCAGCTTTAAAAAATAATGAAGTGACAACCTTAAATTTCATTGATAAATTCGTCGACGGTGCCGCTGTTAAAAGTGCAGGTCAATTTACTTTTGAAATCTGTCGCAAATATCTCGATGATATTGTTCTTGTTCCTGAAGGTAAAGTTTGTACGTCTATATTGGATCTATACAATGAACATGCAATCATCGTGGAACCAGCTGGAGCTTTACCAATCGCTGCCCTAGATTTTTATAAGGAAGAAATTAGTGGCAAGTCAGTGATCTGTGTAATTAGTGGTGGGAACAACGATATCGGACGGATGCAAGAAATCAAAGAGAAATCCTTGATTTATGAAGGTCTTTTATATTATTTCATTGTCAACTTCCCACAGCGTTCAGGTGCATTACGTCAGTTTTTGGACGAAGTACTTGGGCCAGATGATGATATTACAACATTTGAATATACGAAAAAAAATAACAAGGAAAGCGGTCCGGGGCTTGTCGGGATTGAACTGAAGAATAAGTCAGACTATGCTGGACTTATTCAGCGGATGGATCAATGCGGTTTCATGTTTAAAGAAGTTAACAATGATAGTACACTGTTTGATTTACTAATTTAATCTTCTAATGAAAAAATCTTGCTCACAGCTAAATGGCTGTAAGCAAGATTTTTTTCTTCACAATATTCTTTTAATTAAAACCCACTTGCCTCAAATGTATTCCCACCTTCAATGGTTCCATTTTCAAAACCTTTTGTAAACCAGTTCATCCTTTGCTCTGAGGTTCCATGTGTAAAACTATCAGGAACAACATAACCTTGTGTTTTTTTCTGGATACGATCATCCCCTACAGCACTTGCTGCGTTAATTGCTTCTTCAATATCTCCTGCTTCAAGAAAATTATTGTCATTCTGATGCTTAGCCCATACACCAGCGTAATAATCAGCTTGTAACTCCATATTCACTGAGTATTTATTGAATTCTTCCTTGCTAAGTTTCGAACGAAGTGCATTTACTTGCTCAGTGATACCTAATAGAGTTTGCACATGGTGCCCAACTTCATGGGCGATTACATAGGCCATCGCAAAATCACCTGGTGCTTGGAATTCGTCTTTAAGTTCCTGATAGAAGCTCAAATCGATGTAGAGTTTATGGTCACCAGGACAATAAAACGGACCCACAGAAGAGCCTGCAACACCACAAGCTGATTGGACTTGGTCTGTGTATAAAACGAGCACCGGTTCCTCATACACTTGGCCTTGCTCACGGAATAATTCGGTCCAAACTACTTCTGTATCAGCTAAAACAACAGATACAAATTCAGCGAGTTCTTTTTCTTCAGCAGTTTCCTCGTAAGGGACCGAACTCCCTGAATCGGAATTTTGTGTACCATTTAAGATATCGCTTGGATTACCTCCAAGAAAAGTAATAATTAGTATAATTATTAAACCACCAATTCCCCCTCCTGCTAATGCTATACCACCTTTACCCTTGCCTCTGCGATCTTCTACGTTTGAGCTTCTTTTTCTTCCTTTATACTCCATACCATTTCCTCCTGTTGTTAAATTTGAATAGTTGATTGAACTAAATACTTTTACTTATCTCTTGCTATACCCCAAAGCGCATATCCTAATTCTTTTAAAGTTCAAATAATCCATATCAAAAAAACAAGTAGCAAATGATTCTGCTACTTGTTTTACATGTTTATTTAGCTGATGAATTTGAAATGGTTGTAGCAATCCGGTCAAGTACAGGGACAGTACTTGATTTATGATTCTGCGTCAAGACACTAAATATTAATGTTTCACCGTCTCTAGTTTTTGCATAACCTGCAAGAGCGCTAACGTTAGTCAAACTTCCGGTTTTGGCAACTACATTGCCTTTAGCAGAACCAGTTTTCATACGATTTATTAGAGTACCACCCATAAACCTTTCTGGGGCCCCCGCAATCGGTAGTCCTTGAGCAAAAGTTGAATACCACGGCGCTGTTCGTACCTTGTATAATAACTCAGTTAACTGGATGGATGTCACTTTATTCGCGTGGGACATGCCCGAAGCATCTTCAAATAACCACTTGTTGCCATCTAACCCAATAGACTCGGCATAATTCCGCATGACTTGAAGGCCAGCCTTCCAACTACCTTGTCCGTATTTTTCTTTACCCATTGCCTTCGCTAATACTTCTGCATGTGAGTTATTGCTTAACTTTAAAAACGGCTTCATCAAACTCTTCAAGGGCATGGAACTCTTGGACACGAGAACCTTTGATCCCGCAGCAGTTTTACCACGTACGACTTTAGATGATGGCGCAAACTTTATTCCTTTTGATGTTAATGATTTTTTAAAGATATCAAGAGCATAGGCAGTCGGGTTGGACACAGTTATCCATTCCTTTTTACCTGTCGATCCAAGGGGCGCATTCCCTGTAATGACTATGTTATTTGTTCCATATTGGCGTACAATACGCAACGTGTTTTTATTCCCTTTTGGCACTGTTTTAGATTTATTGACCACTCTGACTATATTCGTTTCGGGTGTTAGAGTCACTTTTGCTACTTTTCCTCGAGCACTTGGCCTTGCATCGACTATAACTGTTCCGGCGTCGTAATCGGTGTTTGGAGCGACTGTTAATGCGGAAACCTGAGCTGCATAATAATAGGATTCATCATTTTTATGTATCCCTGGTGATAGACGAATTGTATCAAACCATGTGTCATCTCCTACCAAATTTCCGGAAACTCTTTTCACTCCACTACTAGCCAATTTCGTAGCGAAATTATCAAAATCCTTCTTTAACAACGTAGGATCGCCTGTCCCACGCAAATATAGATTTCCGTTCAATGTTCCATTTTCCACTTTCCCATTCGTTAATACATCTGTCGAAAAACGAAAATTTTCACCCAGTGTCTCAAGAGCCGAAGCTGCAGTTAGTATTTTCAAAGTGGATGCAGGAGTAATTCCTTTGTCTCCATGACTTTGATAGATAATTTCTCCATCAGAGGCTTTACGTACCGTTACACTGCTGACCGCCTTTTGCATTCTGCTGTCTGACATAATTGTATTAATTGCATTTTCCAAATCATTATATGGCGATTTCGCATACGTATTACCTTGCCCCAGATCAGGAGTAAAGAGCGTTCCAATCAACAACAACACCGACATTACGATTAGTAATAACCTCTTCTTAAACAAATCTTAACCCCCTAAAGTTTACTCAACTATGACTATTCTATCACAATAATAGACTACAAGAATCAGCATAATTAGAAAGCATTTATCCCTCGGTAATAGTATCGTATCTATTTCGCCGAAAGCAATCCGAAGCTAATCCAGTAAAAATGACGGTTTTCAAGCTTTTCACGCTAGTATTATTTGCACTTAAATGGTTAATCAACAGACGTGTTTTTTTAAAAACTCACCTGCTTGTTCAAACGTATAAAATTCAGACTCGATTATACTGACTTATTCAACAATTGAAGTTAGAATAGAGAGAGCTATCAATACTATTAAAGGGGGAAACTATATGTCTATTACTTTCACCGTAAAACAAGAACTGTTTTCGTTACATGATCCAATGCAAGATGGTAAACTCGTTGACCGAAAAACTGAAATCCGGCTTGATCCGTTGACAGGAGAAACTTCCAGAATCATTTTTGATCCTGGAGCTCCTTTCATTCCAAACGATTATTCAGAACTCGCGATAGCAACTTCTGGTAGTAAATGTCCATTCTGTTCCGAAAATGTCCAAACCTTGACTCCAAAATTTCCAACTGACTTAATAGATGGTGGGCGACTTATACAAGGTGAAGCTGTCGTTTTTCCAAACCTTTTTCCTTACAGTAAGCATAATGCTGTTGTACGAATGTGTGATCAGCATTACGTCAAACTTGATGAATTTACAGCACCTTTGATTGCTAATTCATTCTCTGCAGCACATAATTATTTAAAAAAAGTTATAGTGCATGATCCAAAAACCGCATATGCATCTATCAACTGGAACTACTTACCTCCGTCTGGAGGAAGTATTTTACATCCACATATTCATGTATTGGCTTCTGAACTTCCTACAAATTATCAATTAACAGCATCGGCAAGCAGTGAACAATTTTACCAAGAGACAGAAAGTAGCTTTTACGATGCGTTAATTGAACGTGAACGGGAGATTGATGAGCGTTTTATAGGGACGATAGGATCCATTAATTGGGTCCATGCATTTGCACCAAAAAGCCATGCTGATTTTATAGGAATTATGGATGCCGCCTCACTCAATGAATTGAACGAAAATAATTGGAAAGACCTCGCTGAAAGTATGACTAATCTGTTCCCTTACTTTGAAGAAATAGGTATCTCTAGCTTTAACTTGGCCCTATTTATACCCGTAACAAAGAATCCATTTGATCGTGTTCATGTTAGAGTTGTTCCTCGTCTGACTATCGGTGCACTTCAAACGAGTGACATGAATGTTTTCAACTTTTTACACGGCGAACCGCTTTGTATGAAAGTTCCCGAAGAAACGACAAAAAAGGTTTCTCCCTATTTTAAATAACAAAAAATGCCAGCATACGAAACGATGTAAAGTCGTTTCATATGCTGGCATTTCACTTTTGTGTCAATTGAAAATGGGTAATGTAACTAGAATCATCAGAGTAAATAAGATAGCGATATAATTCACGGAACACATAAACATGAGATGTGCCCATTTCATATCATCTTTAGTGAAAAACCCGCTAATACTCGCGAGTAGCCAACCAATGTTCAATAGTGAAGCGATTACTATGAAAACAATTCCAAGTGAATCCAAAAAGAACGGTAAAGGTAATAAACAGGCAACATAGATAACCATTTGACGTTTAGTAAAATCAAATCCATGAATGACTGGAAGCATAGCGACTTTAGCTAGACTATATTCTTCGACCTTTTTAATGGCAATTGCAAATGTATGCGGCATTTGCCATATGAATAGGATGAGCGCTAGTACAATCGGTACGATGTGATAACCGGGTGCGATTGCCGTCCAACCAATTAGTGGCGTCACTGCGCCCGAGACACTTCCAATAATTGTGTTTAATGTATATCTACGTTTTGACCACATAGTATACAAGATAACATATGTAAACCAACCAATGAATGCGTAAATAGCTGCTTCGATTGTAGTTAAGGCTAAAAGTACTAAACCGACTATTGATAATGCAATTCCCAGAGTTAAGACAAACTTTAGGGAGAAATGCCCTGTAACCGTTGGTCGATTTTTGGTCCTTTCCATTAATGTATCAATGTCGACATCATACCAATTATTTAGGATTAGTGCCCCAGCCATTACAAGTGTACTTCCTGAAATCGTCAATAAAAAGATGCCAAAGTTACCTAATAAAGTTGAATTCGTAAAATAGAGTGCTAACCAGAATCCAGTAAGCACAGGAAGTACGTTAGAAATAAGAACAATAGCTTTAAAAAGGGATTTTAAATCAGCAAAAAGGATTGCCATATTCTGTTTAGTTGATAATGTTGGTTCCTCAACCTTCTGCCATGAAGGATTCATAACTTTTGACATTTAGTCTTCTCTCCTCAAAAAAGCCAGGTACTTTCCCGATTTGATGGATTACAAAAATTCATTCGGTGACTGGCATACTTAACTCCATTTTACTCTTAGTCTTCAACTAAAACAAAGGAAAGCTTTGTGACATTTTTATAAAAGTAATAAAAAGGGATTTAAAACATCCTTTTGATGTTTTAAATCCCCATAGTTCTTAATGCTTTTTTAAAAAATTATACTATTATTTGATTTCTTTTAATGAATTCAATTGGTCCAACTGAATTAATCCTTCAATGTTATTATTAGGTACATATCCAGCCTCTTTGCTAATGTCAGCCATCTCTTGAAGAACGTTTTCATTTACTGCAGTTGTTACTTTCATGTGTTTGAATGCAACTTCGAGTTCAGCTTTATCAATTTCTTTCCCTGTTATATCTTTCAGATGCTTGATTACAAGCGCTTGGCTCTCTTCTGGATTTTGTTCAATAAACTCAACCGCTTTCACATGAGCTGTTAAATAGGCTTTCACAAGTTCTTCGTTTTCCGTAAACTTTTTGCTAGCTGCAACAACCGTATTAGTTGATTCTTTTCCCCATGCGAATGATTCCCAGTCCAATAACAACTTCCCGTTAGCCTGTGTTTCCAAAATATAGCCCCAAGGTTCTTGCGTTGCCGCGGCATCTATTGACTTTTGGATAAACAACGTCGGTGTATCAGCTGGTGCTGCTGCAAACATTTCTACAGTTCCACCATTCGCCTTCGGTGTTAGACCGACATCTTTTAACGCCTTACGCAGCATGACATCTTGCGTACTGCCAATTACGGGTATAGCTACTTTTTTTCCATCCAAATCAGCAAGTTCTTTTATATCACTATGTTCACTAGCGACAAGGACTGCCCCACCGTTTACTGCGCCTGAAATTATATGATAATTAGGATCTTTCACGTAAAAATTTAGTACTGGACCAGGTCCAACTGTCCCAACATCAATTGACTTAGTTGCCATTGCTTCCATGAACAAACCGCCATTACTGACGATTTTAGTGTTAATTTTTGTATCTTCTCCAAAGGCTTCTTTAAAGTATCCTTTTTCCATCGCGACAATTGTGGACATATGCGTTAAATTTGGAAAATATCCGATATTCACTTCTTTACTGTCTTGTGCATTGCCTTCTGTCTTTCCACAAGCAGATCCGAAAACCAATACAACTAAAGATATAAGCCCTAATAATATAGTACGTTTCATTCTATTCGCTCCTTATCTTCCGTTAGTTGTTATTACTTAACTGATGCCCCATTTTTTTTGAACACTTCGTTCCAATCGTAAAAAGACCAGATTATCCATAATTGTACCGATTACTCCAATGATTATCATTACTGATATGACTAAATCCATTTGTCCAAGTGACCTTCCCATTTCTAGGAGATGTCCAAGCCCTCCCCCTCCACCGAGAAGTTCACCAGCCATTAGTGCACGCCACGAGAATGCCCAGGCAAGCCGTAAACCTGTAATCAGTTGAGGTACTGATGCCGGCATAATAACTGTTCGTAAAAAGTGAAAACCGCCAGACCCCAATGTTTTAGCTACTTGTTGATAGAGCTTAGGGACATTTTTAAATCCACTCGCAGAATTAATTGTCATTGTCCAAGTTGCTCCAATTGCAACTATAAAAAGAATGGAAAAATCGTTCAAACCAAACCAGATAATTGCAAGTGGAAACCATACAATACTTGGAATTGATTGTAAAGCTGTGATTAAAAATCCAAGTGTATCTTCAACTAACTTTGAACGCCATATGAGATATCCTAAAAATAGACCGAGAACTGTAGCAAATGAAAAACCGACTAGCAGCCGAATCATACTTGTAAAAACTGCATTCGTGATCTGTCCATTTACAATACCCGTATAAAGTGTTTGAAGTACTTGGCTTAGACTAGGAAACATAAAGTCGGGTAGACTCGATAATCTAGATGTGACTTCCCATATCGCCGCTAGAATCCCTATGAAGAGGATTCGTCTTAAAAATGTAGTCATCCCCCATTTCCTCCTTTAACACTTTCTCAATTTCACCTTGCAGTGATGCTAGTATCTGTTTTTCCAGCTGATGTGTGAAGTCATTGGGCATAATCCCATCCTTCATGGTTTTCGAATTAAAGATGGCTTTAATTTTACCCGGACGTGTTTCAAAAACTACTATTTTTTCGGATAAAAGTACGGCTTCACGAATATTGTGAGTCACGAAGAATATCGTCACTTTTGTTTTTTCCCATATTTCCAGCAGTTCGTTGTGCAATACCATTCTCGTTTGCTCATCCAGTGCAGCAAATGGTTCATCCATTAGTAATATGGTTGGTTCCATTACAAGAGCACGAGCAATTGCAACCCGTTGCTTCATTCCCCCGGACAACTGATGTGGATAAGCATCAATAAAGTTCGTCAAATGTACCATTTTCAACATTTCTTTTGCTTTATCCTCTGCCTTTTTCTTCGAAAAACCTTTCAAAAGTAAACCATATGTAACATTATCAAGGACTGAAAGCCATGGAAATAATCCATCTTCTTGGAAGACGACGACACGATCGGGACCTGGATTGGTCACTACTTTTCCAGCTATGCGTATTTCACCTTTGTCAGCCTTATCAAGACCTGCTATAAGATAGAGCAATGTGGATTTACCGCAACCTGATGGGCCCACAATGGAAACGAATTGTCCTTTTTCCACGTCTAACGAAATATTGTCTAACACTTTCACTTGACCTTTTTCTTTATTGGGAAAACTTTTTTCAATCCCATCTATCGTTAAATACATATAAATACCCCTTTCAGGAAACTTCCATCAGACCTGTTTATAAAATAGTTCTACATCTCGCTGTTTAATTAAACTCGAACAAGTCACCTGATAGATAGCGTTCACCCGAATCTGGGGCAATACAGACCACGGTATCTGCTGGAGTCAAGCGTCTCGCCACGGCTAACGCTGCATATATGGACGCACCTCCTGATGGGCCCAGAAGGATTCCTTCATTCGCTGCCGCAATATGTACAGTGTCGTATGCTTCCTCATCTTTTATCTGAAAGATTTCATCATACACACCGGTATTCAATACCGAAGGAATAAAACCTGGGCTAGTGCCGACTAGTTTATGCTTTCCGGGTTCTCCTCCAGATAAAACAGGTGATCCAGCGGGTTCCACAACGTGAACCGTTATCTTATTATCATGTTCTTTTAGGGCTTCTCCAGTTCCAGTTACCGTTCCACCAGTTCCAGAAGTACAAACAAAAGCACTAAGCGTTCTTCCAATTGACTTCAGCGCATCAATAATTTCAACGGCAGTAGTTGTTCTGTGAATATCCGGATTTGCTGCATTTTCAAACTGCATTGGAATAAAACTGTCTTTGATGTTTTTTGCTAGTTCATTTGCCTTGGCAATTGCACCAGGCATTCTTTCTTCACTAGGTGTAAGAACGACCTCTGCACCGTAAGCTTTCATTAAGTTAATGCGTTCAGTTGTTGCATTATCTGGCATGACGAATATTGCCCGATATCCTCTCGCGGCAGCATTCATAGCCAAACCAATACCTGTATTCCCCGAAGTTGGTTCGATAATTGTTGCTCCCACTACCAATTCTCCACTTTTTTCCGCTTCAACTATCATATTGTAAGCGGCCCGGTCTTTTACACTACCGCTTGGATTAAATGATTCAAGTTTCACATATACAGCAGCACCTTGTGAATCTGGAAGTCTATTTAGTCTTACAAGTGGAGTGTTCCCAATCAATTCAGCTATATTATTTACGGCTCGCATGTTTGTCATCCTCCAACTACGTTTAAGATTTCTCTTGGTATCCATCTATTATTTCTAGAAAAGCTTTTCGCATTTTGTTAGATTGCCTGTACGTTTCATCTGTGATCGCTTTAAGTAATTTGGTTTTTGTTGTTTGATCTAACATAGATTGTTTCACTTTTTCCCTTGACTGCGTTAGAAATTCAAGATAATCCCCATAAGATTCATCGTAAATTACGGCAATTTCGTCACGAATGCTTTTGGAAAGTGTCGGACTAGCTCCTCCCGTTGCAACACTTATCGTTAAGTCCCCCCTTGTAAGCTTTGCAGGGACATGAAAGGTGCTTAACTCCGGATTATCAACGATATTGACAAGTTTAAACTTGCCAGCAGAAGATGCAACGTACTTATTCACCGTTTCACTGTTTGTTGCTGCGATAACTATCAACGCAGAATCGAGATCGTCCGGTTCGAACAATTTATTCTTCCAAGCAACTCGATTCTGAGCATAGAGTTTTTCTATTTCCGAATGAATCATCGGGCTAATCACAGTTACACAAGCACCCGCTTGCAGCAACCCAACCATTTTACGGTAAGCAATCAGACCTCCACCAACTACTACAACAGCTTTATCTTTGATGTTCAGCATAATTGGGTAGGACCCCATCTTTTCAACCACCTGCCGCTGTTAGTAATTCTGGAAAGAACCGCAAAATTAGCGGTCCTTCTTAGTTTTTCACAATAATAAAACATATATTTTTCACTTCGAGCAGTGTCTAGACTCCAGCGCCTAGCCCCTCAAGTCACTTCAGCCCTTAAGTTAAAGGCAAAAATCGCCTTTATCTTAAGGTCATACAGCGCTTTTCGGGTCTACCAAGGCGCTTGCGCTTTTCTTAGTGTCGAAACTCCAGCGAATTTCTAATTAATCGTGAAAGTCCAATCCAGATTGAACAGCTTTCACATGCCCTGCACGGATGACAAAATCTCCAAAATGCTCGCCTTCATGTCTTTCCTTTGCATATTGGAAAAATAATGGTCTAAGCAGTTCTAGAATTTCTTCTTCACCGATATTTTCCCGGTATAATTTATTCAGCCGATCTCCAACGAAGCCAGCCCCTAGATACATATTGTATTTTCCAGGAGATTTACCGATAAAGGCTATTTCCCCCAAAGATGGACGAGAACAACCATTCGGACAGCCCGAAATACGAATAATAATCTCTTTTTCACGCAATCCTGCTTCATCCAGGATCAGTTCCATCTTATCTAGTAGCGAAGGCAGATAACGTTCGGCTTCAGCCATCGCTAACCCACAAGTTGGAAAAGCAACACAAGCCATTGAACTCCGTCGCAATGCGGAATGTTGCTGCCCATCCGTCAATCCGTATTGCTCAATCAGTTCGACAATTTTTTTCTTATTTTGACTCGAAACATTGCTGATAATCAGGTTTTGATTTGGGCTAAGTCGGAAATCCCCTGTGTGAATCTTGGCAATTTCTCGCAACCCTGTCATCAGTGGATAATCATCCAAGTCCTGGACGCGACCGTTTTGGATAAAGAGCGTGAAATGCCAATTCCCATCGCTTCCTTCCACCCATCCGTAACGATCACCATTATGTTCAAAATGATAATCACGTGCAGTTTCAAGCTCCCAACCTAATCGTTCATTGAGTTCTTTAGCGATCCAATCAAGTCCACGAGCATCAATGGTGTATTTAAAACGTGCATACTTTCGCACAGAACGATTCCCGTAATCACGTTGAATCGTAATGATTTTTTCGGCTACTTCGATAATCTGATCCGGTGTACAGAATCCAATCACCCGAGCTAACTGAGGATAAGTTTTCGTATCCCCATGCGTCATCCCCATGCCGCCTCCGACAGCGATATTGAATCCGACTAATTTATCTTCTTCTAAAACGGCAATTAGACCAAGATCCTGTGAAAAGACATCAACATCATTATTAGGTGGAACTGCTACACCAATTTTAAATTTCCTTGGTAAATAAAGTGCACCATACATTGGTTCAATTTCTACCTCTGTTTCTTGACTGTCGACTACTTTTTCACCATCAAGCCAGATTTCATGGTAAGCATTGGTCCGTGGCGATAAGTAATCACTAAGTTTCTGAGCCCAGCCATAAACCTCGGCATGTATATCTGATTGATAAGGGTTTGGATTACACATCACATTACGGTTCACATCTCCGCAAGCCGCTAGCGTGTCCATCAATGCCGCATTAATTTCCTGAATATTTTCCTTCATATTCCACTTTAAAATCCCATGCATTTGAAATGCCTGGCGGGTAGTCAATTTCAATGTTCCATTTCCAAATTTATTGGCAACTCCGTCCATTATTAACCATTGCGCCGAGGTTGCAACGCCGCCCGCAGCACGAACTCGGACCATGAACTGGTATGCAGGCTCTAATTTTTGACGTTGTCGCTCATTGCGTAAATCCCGATCATCTTGCAGATAACTCCCATGATGTTTCATCAATCGATTATCATCATCAGGTATCCCCGAACTGATTGGATATTCAAGCGTCTCCACAAGCGTTCCTCGTAAATAGTTACTCTCACTCTTAATCCGCTCAACATCACTAGGTGGACCAGGTTGTGGCGGTAGAATTATTTTTTTAGTCATGTAACTAGCTCCTCTCTCACTTGTTTCAATAGACATCTCGTTGATATCGTTTTTGTTGTTGCATATCAGCCAAATAGTCAGATGCTTCCTTAGAAGTCATGGACCCTTCTTCTTCAAGGATTCTTTCCAAAGTAGCATGGACATCCGCTGCCATATTCTTTTCATCACCACAAACGTAGAGTACAGCGCCCTCTTCCAACCACTTAAAAATAGCCTGGCTATTCTCTATCATTCGGTGCTGGACATAGACTTTGTCTTTCGTATCGCGGGAAAATGCAACATCCATTCGTGTCAATACGCCTTCTTTGAGCCATTGTTGCCATTCAACCTGATACAGGAAGTCTGTAACGAAGTGTTGTTCACCAAAGAACAACCATGTTTTTCCTTCAGCGCCAATCTCCTCGCGTTCTTCCATGAACGATCTAAAAGGAGCAATACCAGTACCAGGTCCAATCATTATCAATGGCGTGTTAGGATCTGCTGGTAATTTAAAGTTCGAGTTACGCTGAACATAAACAGGTAAATGATCTCCTGGTTGTGCACGTACAGCACATTCATTAGAACAGACCCCTACTCGGTCTCGACCGTGTGCCTCATAACGCACAGTTCCAATCGTGAGGTGTACTTCATCTGGATTTGCTTTTGAACTGCTGGCAATTGAATAGAGTCGAGCCGGTATTTTACGTAATATTGCGACAAAATCACTTGCAGAGACATCCCAGGGGGTAAAATCCCGTACAAAATCCAATAAATCACGGCCATAGATATATTCTCTGCATTCTTGCTCTCTTTCAGGTTCCAAGAGCTCCTTCAATTCATTATTAGCGGTTAATAGGTGAGCTTTTTGTAGCAATGGTTTCGTCAATACAGTGATTTCAAAGTTAGAAATTAGCGCATCGCGCAGCGGCCTTTGCTCACCCTGTTTATTGACCTGAACCGTTTCGCTAGCATCCCAGCTCATCTCCGCAATTAAGGCATCTACTAATTCAGTATCATTTTCCGGGTAAATGCCCAAGCTATCTCCCGGTTCAAACTCAAGGTTCGACCCTTCAAGTGATAGCTCAAGGTGACGCGTTTCCTTGTTAGACCCACGACCGTTTAAATTCAAATTTTCTAGAATTTCAGCTTTAAACGGATTCGTTCGAGAGTACTCCTGCAGTTCTGCAACTCCCTGTTCGACAGGTTGTTGTGCAGTTATAGAGCTGGTTCCTTGTTGCTCATTTAATGTAGCTAAAACACTCGAAAACCATTCCTCAGCAGATTCATCATAATCTAAATCACAATCGACACGCGGACTAAGCTGTTTTGCGCCTAACTCTAGTAATCGTTTTTCAAACTGTTTACCTGTCTCGCAGAAAAACTCATAAGAACTGTCTCCCAAAGACAGAACCGAAAATTGTAGATTATCCAATTTCGGAGCTCTTTTACTATGAAGAAATTCATGGAACGGCAATGCATTATCTGGTGGATCACCTTCACCATGTGTACTCACAATTAGTAGTAAATTCCCGATCTTCTTGAGCGCATTTGGCTTAAATTCGTTCATAGCCGAAAGCGTTATTTGGTACTCTTGTGCTTTCAAATTCTTCGACAGTTTTTCAGCCAAAGCTTGCCCGTTGCCAGTCTGAGATCCGTAAAGAATTGTCACTTCTTTTGAAACAACATCTATTTGCGTTACAGGAGCTTCCAGAACTGCGACGCTGCCTGACGCGACTGATTGAGCAGTTAACTGATTTGCACTCAGATATCCACCCAACCAGATTTGTTGTGTATCCGTCAGTATTGGCAAAAGTTGATTAAGGAGTTCTACCTGCTCCTGATTGAAAGGACTATTTATCACTTGAAGCGCCAAAATTTTCCACCCCACAAAAATTGTATTTTATATAGTTAACAGAAGAACTGGCGATTATTTCAATCTAATCTTCTCGTTTCTCTCTATTTGAACTACAACATTGTCTTGAATAACCAATGTGATAGAGCCATAATTCATCGTGCTCAGCATCTGTCTTACGTTTTCAATGGTTAGCTCAAGGTTTTTATCCCGTTTCTCCATAGTCCCTATTCTTCCTTTCAGACAAAGATTCTTTATTAAATAGGCTGACTGATTTGTTCTTTTTGAAGTAACTCATACACCCGTTCTACAAGTACATCCTGGACATATTTGTGATAACCTAGATTTTCACATAGAATAAGCTGCTGACCAGCAGTAGCCTGTTCCGAAATCTTTTTTTCAATGCCATTCATTAAAATACCTGTAAATAATAAGTAAGGAATAATGAAAACTTGCTTTTGCGCTGATTCCCGTAACTGCAGTAATGCTTCATCGAAATGAGGTTCCGCCCCGTAAAGAAAACAGACATTTACTTTGTTAAACGAATACTTGTCGGCAAGAAGCTGTGCAATTTCATTTAAATCATGCTTAACTGCCGGATCACTGCTTCCTCTTCCTACGAGCAGCACCTGTGCATCTTCAGTAATCGCTACATTTTGTTCTTTAACTCGATCAAATAAGCTGTCAATAATTTTCGGATGCATGCCCAATGCTTTTCCGTATGTAAATTCGATATCGGGATACATGATTTTCCCCACTTCAATTTCAAAGGGAATATCTTCATTTGCATGCGCTGCGGTTAATAAAAGTATAGGAATAACAGCGATTCTAGTGGCTCCGCGTTCCACGCACTTCGTAATACCTTCATCCACGCTTGGTACCGCGAGCTCTAAAAAACAAATTTCTTGAATCGGAACATCAATCATTGCTTGACTGCTCTGAATAAACTGAATGGCTTCTTCGACACCTGCTTTAATCCGACTACCGTGAGCAACATATAAGACTGCCTGCATGCTAATCCCCCCTTATCAAATACGCCTCAGTGTATTTGCCTCCAAATTCCGACTTTAGATTGCTCAATTATTTCCCATCAAAATTTGTAACATCGCCACAGGCTTAACTTCATTTGGTAAGGGTTTCCCCACCTTCTGAATGAAGTTAAATTGTTAGTATGCAGAAACTTCTTTAATCATTTTTTGGTTCAATCCGGTTTGTTCGAACCACTGAATCTTCTCACGCAGCTTCACTACTTCGCCGACTATAATCATGCTTGGATTTTCAATTTCGGACTGCCTAGCAATCTCGACGATAGTAGAGAGTGTTCCCGTAATCGTATATTGCGCTTCCGTTGTTCCCCAATGAACAAGAGCTACTGGCGTACTTTCAGGTCGACCATACTTTGTCAGTTGCTCACAAATATAAGGCAAGTTTCCGACGCCCATATAAATCGCAAGGGTATCAATTCCGACCGCAAGACTTTCCCAGTGAATCGAGTCGCTCTTTCCAGCACGCATATGACCTGTTACAATTGCAAAACTCGAACTTAACTCGCGATGTGTCACTGGGATACCCGCATAAGCAGGTGCTGCAATCCCAGCAGTAATTCCTGGAACCACCTCAAATGGGATTCCATTGTCCGCAAGAACTTCTGCTTCTTCAGCACCTCTCCCGAACACGAATGGATCTCCACCCTTTAATCGTGTGACGATTTTTCCTTGCTTCGCATATTTTACTAAAAAGTGATTAATCGTTTCCTGGATCATTGCATGGTAGTTTGGTAATTTCCCGCAATATATTAAGTCCGCTCCCGGTTTTGCATAAGTAAGAAGCTCTTTATTTATTAAGCGATCGTACAAGATAACATCAGCTTGTTGAATACATTTCAGCCCTTTAACGGTGATTAAATCAACATCTCCAGGTCCAGCTCCTACTATAAATACTTTTCCCATTCTTATCTCTCCTCTCACCGCTTAGTTCTAAAATAAGATTGACGTTATGAATGAATCTTTTCTTTTTGCATTCCTGCAATTAATACATCGATCACTTCGGGTCTACTAAATGTCGTTGGCAGCTTCTCTCCATTTCGGAGCATTTCTCTCACTTTCGTACCAGACAAGATTACATGGTGACTGGCATCATGCGGACATGTTTTAGGTGTTGCCATACTGTCGCATTTACTGCAATAAAAGCTATGTTCAAAAAACAATAACGTAATCCCAAGTTCCCCTAGCGTAAAATTACTAAAGATTTTCTGAGCATCATACGTACCGTAATAATTACCAACCCCCGCATGATCACGGCCGACTATGAAGTGTGTACAACCGAAATTCTTGCGTACCATCGCATGGAAAACGGCTTCCCTTGGTCCGGCATAACGCATTGCCGCTGTAAATACACCTAAAAACACATGCTCTTTCGCATAATAGTTTTCTAGTAAAACTTCATAGCTTTCCAAGCGCACATCTGCCGGAATATCATCGGATTTCGTTTCACCAACAAGCGGGTTTAAAAATAAACCATCTACAATCTCCAAAGCTGTCTTTTGAATATATTCATGTGCTCTGTGAACCGGATTTCTTGTTTGGAAACCAACGACTGTTTTCCAGCCAAGATCTTGGAACTTTTGTCTTGTTTCAATCGGGTCAAACAGATATTCCGAAAACTCATTCAATGGCCTCCGTTGAATCAGCGTTATCGTTCCACCAAGATAGACATTCGGACGTTCAAACAACTTCTTCACACCTGGATGTTCACGGTCCGTCGTTTGATAGACCAATTCAGCTTCTACTTCCTTATCGGGTGTGAAAATATCAGTTACTTCGATTACACCGTAAACGATTTCGTCTCTCACTAATTTCACAAAGTTGCCAATCGTAATTTTTTCCGCATTCTTTTCTGTCGTGGGCAATGTAATTGGAATGGTCCAAGGCTCACCCGTTGTTAACCTCATCGTATGGACGACAGAATTGTAGTCTGCTTCTGTTAGGAATCCACTTATAGGGCTATACGCCCCAGTACCAATCAAATCTAGATCACTGCTAGCAATCTCATCTAATTCAACTGTTTCAGTTAACCCTTCCAATTGAAAATCTGGATTCCAGCGATTAATTAATGTACCACCGTGCGGTTGACTCAAGCTCATATTAATTTCCTCCATTTAAGTTGATTTTTTGGTGTAATCCACACTCTGTTTTCATTTGATTTGCCCACCGGCCAGACCTTGAGCCTGACGTTGAATCACTTGGCGACGTACAGGGTACGCAACCAATACTAGGAAATCCTTGATCATGAAGGGGATTATAGGGCAATTTATATTTATCAACATAATCCCAAATATCGGTCCACGTCCAATGAATCAATGGGCAAACTTTAACTGATTGGAACGTTTCATCCTTATTCACAAATTCGGTTAAACTTCTAGACGGTGATTGTTCTCGTCGTAGCCCAGATAACCAAGCAGTCGCACTGCTTAGTGCCTCTTGAAGTGGAACAACTTTCCTCATATGGCAACAACGGTCTGGTTGTCTTTCCCATAGTTTTTCTCCATGTGCATCAGCCTGTTCTTCAACCGTTAAGGCTGGCTTTTTCATTTCTATATCGAGCTGTGGATAACGCGTTTTGATGTCATCGATGAGGGTATACGTTTCTTGAAAATGAAGCCCTGTATCCAAAAACACCACTTTTGCAGTTGGTTTTGTTTTCGAAATCAAATCAAGCATCACAATTCCTTCTACACCAAAGCTACATGCATATACAAGATCAGCATCATATTCGTCATAAGCCCATCTCAAAACATTTAAAGCACCCTTTGACTCGTCGTCAATGTTAAACGTTTCAGTAGGCTTAAACCATGTGTCATACGTTAGTTTCACCATAGAAACTTCTCCCCTCATAAAATTAATGATGTAACTTCTCTTTTTAAGACGAAGTTAACCATTCAATGGTTAAAGCCATCTATTGTTCATATGTTCGGAATTTTACATTCAGTTAGAATTCCCGTTCTACTTATGATTGAAATTAACAATATCTTTATTAATCCTATCTGTCAAGTCGGTTTAAAGGTATTCTATTCCTACAACACCAAGAAGTTACATGTCTATTGGTTTTTTCAGATATATTTATTTTCGTTTAAATAATTTACGATGACTTTAACGGATTCTTCAACGCTTAGCTTATTTGTATCAATAGTGATTTCTGGGTCAACAGGTACGTCATAAGGAGCATCGATTCCTGTGAAATTTTTCAACTCTCCCAATCTGGCTTTCTTGTAGAGTCCCTTTGTATCGCGTTCTTCACATGTTTCTAAACTAGCCTTCACGTAAACCTCGATAAATTCATTTGGTTCGACGAGGTCGCGCACTTGATCCCGATCTTCCTTGTATGGAGAAATGAACGCTGTTAACGTGAACAATCCTGCATCAATCATTAGTTTTGAGACTTCACCGATTCTACGAATATTTTCCGTTCGGTCATCTGGACTAAACCCTAAATTCTTATTTAAACCATGCCGGACATTATCTCCATCCAACCGATAGGTATGAATACCTTTTTTATGTAACGCTGTTTCTAACGCTACTGAAATCGTCGACTTTCCTGATCCTGAAAGTCCTGTAAACCATAGAATTGCACTTTTATGCCCCTTAGCTTCTTGGCGATTGTCTTTTGTTACCTCTGATTCGTGCCAAACGATATTTGTAGATTCTGTCATTATTCTCTCCCCCATTTTCTCTATTTAGTTTACAAAAAAAGACAACTTTTAAACCGATACAAATAATCGATTAAAAGATGCCTTTAGTTGTCTAATTAGCATGTATTCTATTACGTAGAAAATAAAAAACCACTTCTTAATAGTGCAAGAAGAGGTTAATTAATCGAACAAAAAATTTCTCTTCTTATCTTCTAAACTTTCGTTTAATGGAATTGGCACAGTACTAAACAGTCTGTTGCCGAGGTTTCATTGGGCCAGTCCCTCAACCTCTCTAGATAAGATATGAACTATTAAGTTGAGACCAATATTACATTATGAAAAAGACATTGTCAATGACTTATCAGATAATAAATTAAAGTCTATTGGTTTAATTGGTTTTAAATATCCTTCTTGTGTCGATAACAAAAAAGCTATCTATTTTTCATTTAAAGTTCTCAAAGAATACACGTATGACATCAGCCCCACCTATAAAGGTACCTAATGTACCTCCTAGGTTTGTGAGGACGACAACTAATAAGACTCGTGTTACCCTATTTGCCCAAAAACCTTTAATCGAAAATACATCTTCAGATAATCTTTCGAAATCGCCAACGCTTGGTCTACGGAAAAATGCCTGAACAATTCCGGATACCCACCCCGCTGCAATCAAAGGATGTAGGGTTGTTATTGGAGCCGAAACAAAGGCAGCCAAAATGGCTAGTGGATGTCCCAGTGCCGCAGCCGCACCAATTGCCGAAAGACTACCCGTCCACAATATCCAACTTAGCGCTTGGTCAAAACCCGCGGAAGGATTTGAAATAAAAGTATATGCAATTATAGAAAGAAGGAGCACTGGAATTGCCCACCCAATAATTTTAGGTAGTTTTGATTTGACGGGCGTTTGCGATAATGCTTGTAAATCATGCTCATTATGAATTTCCTTGGTAATCCCTGGAATATGTGCCGCCCCTAAAACAGCCACTACTTTTTTCCCCGGTGCATCTTTAATTTTCTGTGCTAAATACTGATCACGTTCATCAATTAAAGGCTCCTTTAGTTTCGGAAAAGTTTCTGTGAAATCGTTTAATACCGCATTTAAAGTGTCCTTTGATTTCATTTTTTCTAGGTCTTCTTCTGAAATGCTTTCTTTGCTGAATATACTATATACGACCGACGTGAGAAGTTGGCTTTTCCCCATAAAACCGATATTACCCCAAATTCTGGAGAACGTTATTTGAATATTACGATCGGCGAGCACAAGTTCTGCACCAACTTCATTTGCCGATTCAATCCCCTGAATCATTTCCTGCCCAGGCTTTATATTAAATTGTTTTGCTAAACGGTTTTGAAAGGAGGAAATTGCCAGATTCATTAAAAGTAAAGATGCTTTCTTTTCTTTTATTACCTTAAAAATATCTGTCTCCTTCCACTTGCTTCCTTCCATGATAGATTGATAACGTTGTTCATCCAATTCAATACAAACCGAATCAGGTCTCTCTCTGTCGATTACTTCTTTTACCTGATCTGCACTTTGCTTTGAAACGTGGGCTGTTCCAATAAGAATTAATTCTTTTCCATCTAAATTTATTCTCGTAATATTGTCTTCTTGCATGAACAAACATCCTTTGTAGAACTAATTTCTTATTAGTAACCTCAATCTAGTGATCACCAAAAGACGGTCTAATATTAATAATGAATCAGTTTGAAACAAAATTCAATTATATTTCATTATTAATTAAATATGAGTCATTCCACCAAGGAAAAATCGTTAGATAGAATATGTGAAATCCTTTGGCTAGACTTGCTTTAAAAACTTTTGCGTTCCTTGATCTTTAGGATATAGAAAGCTTACTTGGGTTGTTCCTTCATTCACGATATTCTACGTCACAGTTAACACTTCTCCGATCAATTCCGGAACCAAGACAGAAACTTGTTCTTCAATTTGATTTGACGTTATTATTAATTTTTATCTCTTTCTCGTACAACTTCTTTAACCACTCCTCTTGACGTTCCATCTTTATCATTCGTAAATCTGAATAGAAAAAAACCTCTTTTCAAAATAGAAAAGAGGGTTAAGCAATCATCAACTGTTACTCTAATATCTCAAGATTTCACTCTTACTGGATTTAGCACCTTTCAGTCAGACTGAGGTTGCTGATGCGCCATCAGCCAGTTCCTGAGCTTCTCTAGATGCAAAATATGAAGTTGTTAGTAATTTCAATTTATCTGTTCAATACTCCAGAGAGCGTTTTTCACAATTCAATTACTAGCGATTATTATGACCGTTACCACACTACCCTTTGGCGTTTTCTATAAACTTTATTTTCTTTATAATTCTTTTCTCCTTCTTTTCCCATACCTAAATAATGTTCACGTACTTCTTCGTTTGATAATAGGTAGTTTGCATCGCCTTGCATTACAACCCGCCCACTTTCCATAATATAGCCATAGTCAGAAATTGACAGTGCAACATTGGCATTCTGCTCAACAACTAATATAGATGTGCCCTCTTCTTGATTGATTTGTTTAATATTTTGAAAAATCTCTTTAACGAGCAGCGGTGCAATCCCTAATGAAGGTTCATCCAGTAATAATAGCTTTGGTTTTGCCATAATGCCTCTGCCAATTGCAAGCATTTGCTGCTCCCCACCAGACAGGAATCCCGCTTTTTGGTTTTGAAGAGCTTTAAGTTTTGCAAAATAAGTGTAAATCTTTTCTATATCAGACTTGATATTAGAACGATCCTTCCGTGTATAAGCTCCAGCCATTAAATTTTCTTCAACAGTTAGATCTTTAAATACACGTCTTCCCTCCATGCATAGGAATATTCCCTTTCTAACAATTACGTCAGGTGTGATATCGTTTATTTTTTCACCTTCAAATTCGATAGTTCCATCAGTTATTTGTCCTCCATCACCGGAAAGCAAACCTGAAATCGCTTTTAAAGTTGTCGACTTACCTGCTCCGTTGCTGCCCAGTAAGGCAATTATATTACCTTCAGGAACATGAAGTGACATCCCTTTCAATGCAAGAATATTTTTCGAGTAAACTGCTTCAATATTTTTGACATGGAGCATTTATTTCCTCCTTCCACCAAAGAAAACAAAAAGGTAAGCATATGAATATCAATTACTATTCCCATTCTTGTTTCTGGATGCACTGGTTTAGTATGGGTTGTCCATTTTAAATTAATCGTTGTAGCTAAAGTAATCAGTCAACGGTTCCCATTGTCCGTCTTTTACGATACCTAGACGTGTCTGCTCAGTACCCATATGACTTTCTGCGCTAAAACTGACCGGAGCACCCAATCCACCGAGGTCTAAATCCTTAATAGATTCAATACCTGTACGGATCTCCTCCCCTGTAAGATCACCATCTGGATGTACTTTTGCAGCCTCTTCAATCCCAGCTACTAATATTTTCGCAGTCGTCCATCCTTGAATGAACTTCTGATTAATATCCTCAAGCGTCTTGCCTTCAGCTTCCAAATACTCTTTCACATCAGCCATACCTGGTAGGTCTTCATAAGGCAGTGCATGTGATAGGATTCCGATATATCCTTCAGCAATTTCTTCACCTACAATAGCTATAACGCCTTCACCAGAAGCCCAGTTTAAACCGATGAATTGTGTTTCAATATCAAGTGTTTTAGCATCTCTTAAGATTGTTGCTGTTGCTCCCCATGTTTCCTGAATAATTGCATAGTCAGGATTTTTCTTTTTCATATTTAATAATTGGGATTGAGCCTCTGTTGCTTGAACGTCAACTATTTGCTCATCAACAATTTCAATACCAATTTCGGCAGCATAGGCTTTAATATCTTCAATTGGTGACCGTCCGAACGCTGTGTCATTATATAATAACGCTACTGTCGGATCAGATCCTTTATGATTCTCTTGTATCCATTTCAATACAGAACGGCCTTGATCCGAGTACGATGCAGCTACCAGGAAATTATATGGACTTTCGCCAAGATCTTTCAAGCTCTCGGAGTATGAAGCAGAGAAGAACGGGAGTTTATCATTTGCTACTTGCTGACGCAACGCTTCCGTATCACCAGTCCCCCAACCGAGTATGGCTGAAACTTTTTCTTTATCTCGGAGTGCCTGATAGATTTTTTGCGCTTCCGGAATAGCATAAGCATAATCTTTTCCGTTCAGTTCAATATTCAACCCTTCAACTCCGCCTTTATTCTTTAGATGTTTGAAATATGCTTGTTCTCCCTCGGCGTAAGGTGTCCCAACATCACCAGTTGCTCCTGTAATATCGTATAGTCCACCAATTACAACCGTTCGTTCTCCATCTGCGGCTTTTTCGCTCGCGTCTCCCTCTTCTTCAGCACATGCACCAAGAATTAATACCAACATGATACCGATTAAAGAAACGATAAATTTACTTTTTCTGTTTTTCAAAAATACTCCCCCTTTTTTATCATATGGAAAGAAACCCGCATACATTGTTTGATGATAGGTTTCGGAATCCCGTTCGTTTTAATAAGAAAATGGCCACAATTTGAAGTACTTCTTAATATTGAGCCAGATATGAGCCAATCCTCCCGGTTCAAATATTAAAAACAAAATAATAACTGCTCCAAAAGTAAAGTCTTTAAAAGCGGAAAATAGTTGGTACAAATCAGGCATCAAACCTGCCATAACATCGATGATTACCCCAAGACTTACAGGCAGGAGTGTAATAAATACAGCTCCTAGAATCGAGCCAAATACACTGCCTAGACCACCGATTAAAATCATTGCCAAATATTCGATTGAAACGTGAAAATTATAAAGTTCCGGGCTAACAATCATTGTGTAGTGTGCCAACAATGCACCAGCAATCCCGACAAAAAACGAACTAATTGCAAATGCCATGACTTTATATTTAAATAAATTTATCCCCATAATTTGTGCCGCAATATCACGATCGCGGACAGCCAAGAAAGCTCTTCCAGTTCGAGTTCTTATTAAATTTGTTGCATACATCACAGTAATTAGAAGGATGATGACACATAGATAGTAATAACCGGTATTACTAGATAAAGAAAACTCCCCAATAGTAGGACGGCTCAAGACCATGCCTGCTGTACCGCCCGTCAAACTATCCCATCTGCTGATAACAAATAGAATTATGACTTGAGCAGCCAAGGTAGCGATTGCTAAGTACAAGCCCTTCAAGCGGAGTGATGGAATTCCAAAAAGACCACCTATAAGCGCTGTCACAATCCCCGCTAATGGTAACGAAATCCAAAAGCTTAAACCATATGTTGATGTTAATATCGCTGAAGTGTAGCCGCCTACACCAAGAAACGCTCCCACACCTATTGAGATTTGACCTGTAAAACCGGTCAAAATATTAAGCCCGATAGCTCCAACAGAAGCGATTGCACACAGTGTTAACAACCCGATCCAATAACTGGATGTGAAAAGTGGCAGTGAAAGAACGAATAGAACGATGAGTAGTGCTTTAATTTTAGCTCCAGTAGTTCCAAACATTTTCATATCATCACTATAGGTAGTTTTATAGTTCCCGCTTTCCCTCACAAATGGATTTCGCACTTCGTCACACCCTTTCAATTCCTCGACTGCCAAACAAACCATATGGTTTTAACATCAATATGAACAGAACTACAATAAATGGAGCTACTTCTTTCAAACCTCCTCCTATCAGGGGATCCAAATAGCCTCCAGCCATGTTTTGCAGAATACCGATGATGAAGCCTCCTACAATCGCTCCTAGAACACTGTCAAGACCCCCGAGAATAACAACGGGTAAGACGGTTAGACCTATAGCAGCCATTGTAGGGCTTAGTCCATTTATATTCCCAAGCAAGACACCCCCGACAGCGGCAACAACGGATGCAATTGCCCAAGTTGCCGCATAGACATATTTCACACTGATTCCCATCGACTGTGCCGCTTGACGATCGTCAGCAACTGCACGCATGGCAATCCCCATTTTAGAAAATTTAAAGAACACTGAAAATAAAACAAGAAGCCCAATGACAACAATAAATGACCAAAGATAAACGGGAGTTATAATGACACCAGAAAAATTAATTGGAGTTGATGGGAAAACTTGTGGAAATGTTCTTGTTTGATGTCCCCAAATCATATGCACTGCTCCACCCAGAAGACTAGATAAGCCAATAGTAGCCATGATAACGGATACAACTGGCGCATTCTGAATAGGTCTTATAACTAACCTTTCGATAACCAATCCCAGAATGGCACTAAAGATAAGGGTAATTATTAATGCAAAAATGAACGGTATTTTATAAGCGGTCATGAGGATTAAACAGATATAAGGTCCAATAATAACAAATTCCCCATTCGCTAAATTCAATGCACCACTTGCCCTATAGATCAAGACAAAACCCAGTGCAACAAGTCCATAAATACTTCCAACTACTATTCCTGTAACAAGCATTTGAAGAAAAAATGTCATATTTTATGCCACCTCCTGCTTAATTTTTAACTGAATGACCTGTAAACTGATCTCCTCAACAGATTCTAATTCCGAAGCGGTAATTACCACTTCGTGAGTATCGGAATACATTCCATCAATAAGCATCTGATATTTTTCTTCAATGAATTTTCTTCTTACTTTTAGTGTTCGTGTGAGTTCCCCTTCATCCCCAGAAAACTGCTTGTGTAATATAGAAAACTTCTTTACTCTTGCATACGACGGAACAAGATTCATTAATTCAGTGACTTGCTTTTCTATGAGATCTACAACTTGAGGATGTCTTGAAAGATCTGAGTACTCAGTGTAAACGACACGGTTTTTATCCGCCCAACGACCGACACTTTTTAAATCAATGTTTAGAATAGCTGTCATATATGGCCTATCTTTACCAAAGCATACAGCCTCTTGAATAAATGGACTCGATTTCAATTTATTTTCCAATATTCTAGGATAAATAAGCTCTCCTTTTTGCGTGGTAATAATGTCTTCTTGTCGATCAAGAATATGCAGATGTCCATCTTCATCCAATCGTCCACAATCACCGAGTGTAATCCAGCCATCTACCACTAACTTACGATCTTCTTCATTCAGGTATTCTGCGAAGATAGCAGCATTTTTTACAAAAACAGCACCATTTTCTCCAATTTTAACTTCAGTATTTGGAAGTGGAACACCGGAACTTTCAGCTTTTATATCGTCATCACGCTGAACAAATGCAATTCCCGCGAGCTCCGTACCACCATATGTCTGCTTCAAGTTTACTCCGATGCTATGAAAAAATAGAAAGGCTTCTGTTTGAAGTTCAGCCCCCGCCACGTATGCCCTTCTTGTTCTAGATAAACCAAGATGATCACGAATCGCACTAAAAACAAACCAATCGCCAAGTTTGTACATTAACTTATCGCCTATTGGCATTTGCTGTTTATTAAGGCTCGCTTGTGCCATTTTGTCACCGTATTTCTTGAATATAGTAAAGACCTTTTTCTTTAACCAACTGGCCCCTTCAATACGTAACGTAAAATTTGACATTAACGTTTGATAGACTCTTGGTGGCGCTAAAAGTGTTTGGGGTCCAATCTCGCGTAAATCACCTACAACGGTATGGGGCTTTTCGGGAAAATTAACGACTGTTCCAGTTGTTAAAGGTATTACGATGCTTAACTCCTGCTCATGAATCCAGGAAAGTGGTAAAAATGAAAAGTAATCATCTTTCTTGCTCATTTTATCAACCAAGATGAGGCTTTTCGCCGCTTCGACTAAATTGTTATGTGTCAGTACTACACCTTTTGGGTTACCGGTTGTTGCTGCGCTGTATGCAATAATCGCATGATCTGTCCCGAGCGAACGCTCAGTTTGATTGCGATAAAAATTAATTCTGTCTTTTTTAAGTGATTGACCAGTCACCAACAGATCCTCAAAGTCTATTAACTTTGGATGTTTGTAATGTCTCATTCCTTGATTATTATAAAAAATGATATGTTCTACAAGCGGTATCAGTGGTTCAATTTCAAGTAACTTATCGACTTGTTCTTGATCTTCAACAACAACGATACGTGCTTTGCAATCGTTTAAATAATAAACAATCTGTTCGGGTAGTGATTCCTGGTAAACCCCAACCGAAATACCGCCTAACACTTGGGCTGCCATTTGTGAATAAAGCCATTGGGGTCTATTCTCTCCTATAATAGCTAGTTTTTCGCCGCGTTTGAAATCATACTTTTCAGATAAGCCAATTGCAAGTTGCTCTACTTTTTCAAAATAGTGACCCCAAGTAATTTCATTCCAAATACCTAGATGTTTTTGCCTTAAAGCAACTTCATTTTCTGCCTTTAAAGCCTGTTCAGCTAAAAGATTAGGTAACGTTATTTCTGATTTCATCGCTTGGTCCCCCTTCTAAATAACTGTTTCTTCCCCGATATAGGCTTTGATAACATCCGGATTTCTTTGTATTTCTTCCGGAGTTCCAAAACCAATCCGTTTCCCGAAATCTAATACTGCGATATGGTCAGATAAATTCATAACGATACTCAGATCATGTTCTATTAATACCACGGTTATTTCCATAACCTCATGCATATCTAAAATGAAACGTGCCATCAGATCTTTTTCTGAATTATTCATCCCCGCCATTGGTTCATCCAATAGTATTAATTCTGGCCCCAGTGCCAATGCCCTGCCAACCTCGACACGTTTTTGCAAACCATATGGAAGTGTACCAACCGGCGTATGCCGGATGTCTTGAAGCTCTAAAAACTCAATGACTTCCTCAACTTTTTTTCGATGTTCAATTTCTTCGTTGGAAGATTTCCCGAAATATAATCCACCACTTATCGCACCAGAACTCATTAACGTATGACGGCCGAGCTTCAAATTATCGAGAACGGACATATGGGCAAATAACGCTATATTCTGAAAAGCACGGGCGATTCCCAGCGTTGTCCGATTATATGGTTTCATATTTACAATTTCTTGACCATTAAATCGTATTGAACCGTTAGTTGGTTGATATAAGCCACTTATGCAGTTTAGCATGCTCGTTTTCCCTGCACCATTCGGCCCTATAAGCGAAAAAATTTCTCCTTTTTCGATATGATAACTGACATTATCCAAAGCTTTTACCCCACCAAATTGTAAAGACACATTTTCTATTTCCAGTATAGGTCCCAGCATGAAGCCCCCCTTTATTACATTTGTAAATGTTTTGTAAGCGTTAACAAGAATAATACTTTATGATCAATAGAGTTGTCAATACAATTTTCACACTTTTCAGACACGCAATTTATAACACTTTTATTAAATGGTATACCTCCTTAATACGGCATTGTTTCAACAGAATTAAATATTATGTCGAATACTTTATGAATGGAAGGTTCGAATTTGATTACAACGACAAAAAAACACCTATTACGACAATAGTGTCATAAAAGATGTCCTTATAGTTATTCGACATTCAACAAGAACTTTCTCGTTCTTTCCTCTTTAGGCATTTGAAATATTTCTGTGGATGTTCCTTGTTCAATAATTAAACCATCATCCATAAATACAACCCTGTCAGCTACATCTTTGGCAAAATTCATTTCATGTGTCACAATCACCATTGTCATTCCTTCAGCAGCCAGATCTTTAATTACTTGCAGTACCTCTCGTACAAGCTCGGGGTCAAGAGCGGAGGTAGGTTCGTCAAATAGCATGACAAGCGGATTTAAAGCGAGCGACCTGGCAATTGCTACTCTTTGCTGTTGTCCGCCCGAAAGTTGCGCTGGATAGTGGTTGCAACGATCACCCAGTCCAACTTTTATTAGAAGGGCTTCAGCCAACTTTTTTGCTTCATTTCGTTTAGTCCCATGAATGACAATAGGCCCTTCCATGACATTTTCAATTGCAGTTTTATGGGGAAATAGATTAAATGATTGGAAGACAAATCCAGTCTTTTTTCTTAACTCTCGAATGTTTTTTTTTCGTTTACGTTCTAACTTCCCACCTGCAAGCACTTTAAATTCACCAATTTGAATAACACCAGCTGTAGGTTCTTCTAAAAAGGTGAGGCACCGTAGCAAAGTTGATTTTCCAGAACCGCTCGGACCCATTAATACGACCACTTCGCTCTTTTCAATTGTCAAATCGATTCCTTGCAATACTTCATTTAATCCAAAGCTCTTTTTCAAATTAGTAATTTGAATAATGCTCATAGTTTACCACCTCACATATTTTCAATTCTATTTTTTACCGAACCAAGTATTTAGAAGTCTTAATTTCAAGTCTATTTAAAAGTGTTGTAAAGAAAGTGATTAATACCCAATAAATTGCTGCGGCCGTTAAATAGATTGTTAATGGCTCAAACGTTTTAGCTATTATTAAACTCGACATTTGTAATAGTTCTGTTACTGTTATGACTGAAACCAGTGATGTATCCTTAATGAGCACGATAAATGTATTTGACAAAGTTGGTATTGCTATACGCATACTCTGTGGTAATATTATTCTTTTTAATGCCTGTGAATAAGTCATTCCCATGGACATAGCTGCCTCCATCTGCCCATTATCAACGGCAAGTATGGATGCCCGGAAAGACTCTGACAAGTAAGCCCCAGCGTTTAAGCTTAAAGCCAATATCCCGGAAGATATTGGGTCTAGGGTAATTCCTATTTGAGGCAAACCATAGTAAATAACGAATATTTGTACCAACAGCGGTGTTCCTCTTATGATGGAAATGTATGTGCTTGCTATTCCATTCAAAATCCTTACTTTTACGATTCGTATGATTGCAGTGAAAAACCCAATAATGAGTGCGATAACAATTGATATTGCCGCCAAGAGAATAGTCATTAATGTCGCTTTTAGCAGAGATGGCAAAGAATCAATAATAATTGCGGCGTCCATAAATCCCCCTCCTGTCTGACAATTAATCTGATAAGTTAATATATATATATAATGAAATAAAGAATCCCATTGAACCTGATGTAGCGCTAGGGGATGCCTGCGGCAAAAAAGCCAAGCAGGCATCGACGCTAACCTCACTGCTCCGACTGCCCCTTGTAAGTCACTTACTCTGTATACATTTGTTCAAGATATATAGTTACATTATTGTTTCTTCCTTACATTCAATTTCAATTCCAACACTATTCAACTCATCTATAAACGGCTGAAATCTATCCCTAATAATTAAACTTTCAATCGGTACTACGCCTGTCTCAGGTATTATTTTTAACGCAATCCACTTAGCTACAAGAGCTGCTGGAAGAGCAGTCGTTTTTGCCATTGATGTAATATTTCGTTCATGGTCAAAAAGATCAATCATTTCCCATGTATACTTTTTAGATTTTCCATCTTTCACCCCACTGACCTCTACCCTCACAATTGTTATATCTTCATTTGAGTCAGATATCATTTTAGCTGTAAGAATTTTTTCCGCAACTGCTCGTGGAGTAGTTACTGTTCCTTCTATGGATATTTCTTCTGTGTCTAAAAATCCTAATTCACTTAAAACACCCATTTTCCCCCAATGACCAGGATAGCGGGCTGTTTTTTCATATAGATTTTTAACTTTGTCCTTTAGCACAAATGCTGTGCTATGTGCATCTGTTATAACCGTTTCACAAACACCTACCGGGTCTGAAAAAATAACTTCTTCAAGTCCCGATAAAGGGGGCAATTTTATAAGCTTTCCGTCCTGTACAGCCATCGCGGGTTTTGTGTATAAACCAAGTACACTTTCTAACCGGAAAACTACTTGATACCAAAGAGGTGGAACAGGATGCCTTGGAATACCACCACAAGTCATAATTGCTTCGTCAGCTTCATCCAGCAATTCTATACCTTGTGCCGCTAAAAAGTTCGTTATACCTGGTGCAACACCGCACCCGGGAATGATAATAACACCTGCTTCTTGCGCCTCATCATGTAATGCTATTTTTTCAATGAAGTCTGAACCGACAAGATCTACAAGGTGGCATTTTGCTCTTATAGCTGCCTTCACTGCTATTAAACTTAAGGAATGTGGTAGACAAGCTACTGCTATATCGGCACCTTTTAGGATATTGAAAATATCCTCTTCTGTTTCCAACGGCGCTACTACCCCATTTACTTTTGGACTATTTGCATTTTCCAGACACTTCTCAATGCTATCTTGTCTTCCATCAACTGCTGTAACTTTATCTACTACGGAAAACTTAGCGATTTCACTGACCACTGTAGTTCCAATCATTCCAGTTCCTAATATGATAATATGCAATTTACATACCTCCCTTATCTACGGTTGCAGGATAAAGAAAACATAGAGTGATCAATAATCTTTATTGATCACTCTATGCGTACGGTTATTTTTCTAAAGGTTCTGTCCCGAACCATTTTTTGTATATTTCATTATAAGTACCATCTTCTTTCATTTCACTCAGGGCTTCATTGACTTTTGAAATAAAGTCTTCATTTCCTTTATTGACAGCCATTCCAATTTCGTCTTTATTTAATATTCCACTAGTTATTTTTAAAGGAAGATTATTCTCTTTTATATTGTAGCTCATTAATAACTGGTCGTTTATAATGACATCCAATCGTTTGTTCGTCAAATCCTGAATGTAATCACTGACAGCTTTGTATAACTTTACATCGGCCCCATCTACACTATTCGCAACCTCTTCAAATGTAGTTCCGCCCCCAACACCGACTTTTTTTCCTGAAATATCTTCAAGTTCCGTAATACCATCTGTTTCTTCACGGGTAACCAATACAGATCCGGTTATTACATAAGGGTCAGTAAAATCAACGCTTTTTTTACGTTCCTCAGTAACGGTCATCTGTCCAATGATAATGTCGAATTTATCGGCCTTCAGACCTCCAATTAACCCATCCCACTTTGTTGCGATGAATTTTGCCTCAACACCTAACTTTCTTGCGATTTCGTTGGAAATATCAACGTCAAATCCCTGGAACTCATCTTTGTCATCTAAAAAGTTAAAAGGTGGATATGTTCCTTCGAAAGCAACATGCAATGTATTGGATTTTTCAATGCGATCCATCACGCTTTTAGTGCCGCTTTCCTTACCTTTATTTTCATCTGTATTCTCGCTTTTCACTTCATTTGAACCGCAACCTGCAATTATAGTAATCATAAAAATGGTGATAATCGTCAAAATAATATTCCTCTTCATCTCATATCCCCCTTTAAAAATCACAGAAATACAAACAGCTACTATACAACTATTCTACGTATCTGACTTTATTCCTATTCCTTCATTATAAAACAAATGTTACCAGAGGTCAATTGACTTATATGAAAATTCAGTCAACTGGAAGAGGAAATGACTATATGAGCATCGCATTTTTATAATCTGTTTGATTTAAAACTGCCGCATATCTGTTGGGAGCTTCCAATACTGTGCCGTTAATGTATTTATAGACCAGGCAGATTATGCATCCTTCGAATGTCGGATACTAACGGAAATGAACCTCTATATGAATGTATGATTTTCATTATCAGTGGCATTCTAATCTTTATTATAATTTGAAAGGATTGAATAAATTTGTATTACTACAAAGAAGAGCTCATTAATATAATCACCCCTGATAAACCAGATCCAGAAGCCGCAAGAGTCTTGCAAGAAATTCTAGGTGGGCATTATGGCGAAATGAGAACTATGATGCAATACTTTTTCCAAAGTTCTAATTTCAGGGGTAAAGATACTCAATATCGAGATTTGCTTCGAGGTGTTTTCTTAGAAGAAATCGCACATGTAGAACTCGTGCAAAATACAATTAACCAGTTATTAAATGATTCTGGAGAATCTGCAGTTCCAGGGAATGCAGGTGTGGATCATGCTCCTCTGAATGACGCAACTAGACACGCTAACCCGCATCACTATATTATTGGAGCGCAAGCCTCTTTGCCTGTCGATGCTGCCGGTAACCCCTGGAACGGTTCTTGGGTTTATTCACATGGAAATCTTATAGCTGATTTACTTGACAACTTGGTTCTTGAGTCAACTGGAGTACTACAAAAGACGCGTATATACGAAATGAGTTCAAATAAAACTTTCCGGGAAACGCTTGCTTTTCTTATCGTACGGGATAATGCGCATCAAAATGCTTTTGCTAAAGCGTTAGAGACATTGGGTGTGGATTGGGGCAAACTTTTCCCTGTACCGAACTATGATATAAATAAGTATCCTGAATGTAGAAAGTTTGTTGAGATGGGGTACCATAATGCACAGTTCAATTTCAGATTAGACCCTACCCGAATCGGTGAAATATTCCAAGGTCAATCTCCTAGTAGGAACAATGGAACACTTTCAGTAACGGATCCTCCAAAAGGGTTTCCGGTTCCTTTAATGCCTGACATGCCAAATGAACATAGTCCAGGTATACAGGACTTGAGCACCTAAATTAAATCGGTCCCTTTACTAGGGACTGATTTTTTGTAGTGCGCCCAGCATGGGCGTAGTCTATAGGGTGCAAGTCCCGAACTGTGA
>NZ_JBYHFQ010000027.1:0-50535 GCF_057669665.1 Sporosarcina sp. Y1004
CCGATGGTAGTTGGGGGTTTCCCCCTGTGAGAGTAGGACGTCGCCGGTCTCAAAGTAAAGTCATTGCCTTCGGGTAATGGCTTTTTTTATGTTTATATAAGATTTTAACCGTAGATTATATTGATGGCATACATGAAAATGTAAATGGTTTGGCGCAGAGGCGTTCATTTTTGAGGGAGATACAATTGGGAGTTTGGATTTTAGATTGTTTGGTGCTTTGGGGAGGCATCCAAACAGCGTCGAAGCGGTATTAACAGGATTTATTGATACTCATCCCTATCTATAGTCGTATATAATAGAAGGAAGAAAAGGGAGTGGGAATTGTATTGAAAAGTTCTGAACGTCCACTTGTTGAGGCAATAACCAAATTTAAAGATGCAAATCCGATTTCATTTCACGTGCCGGGACACAAGCATGGAATGCTTTCTGGATTACCTTCCGAACTGCAGGGAGCACTTCAATATGACTTCACTGAATTAAAGGGACTTGATGATCTCCATGAACCGAATGGTGTTATTGAAAAGGCGCAGCAGAAGCTTGCTTCGTTGTACGGTTCCGACCGTAGTTTTTTTTTGGTGAATGGCACAACCGTAGGAAATCTTGCAATGGTTTATGCAACTTGCCGTGCAGGAGATACTGTTATCGTTCAGCGTAATGCGCATAAGTCGATTTTCCATGCTATTGAGTTGACGGGGGCCCGACCTGTGTTTGTATCTCCAGCTTGGGATGAAGCAACCAAGACAGCTGGCACTGTGACGTCTGCGCAAGTCAACAAGGCGCTCCAGGCGTTTCCAGAGGCAGTAGCTGTTATTCTGACTTACCCCACCTATTACGGCATAACAGGTTTGGAGCTGGAAGAAACAATCAGACTTTGTCATATGAATGGAGTACCTGTATTGGTGGACGAGGCACACGGAGCACACTTTGTCGTAGGTGAACCGTTCCCGCGTTCGGCATTGGAGATGGGAGCGGATATAGTCGTGCAATCAGCACATAAGACGTTACCGGCTATGACGATGGCCTCATTTCTACATATGCGCACTAATTATATATCTTCGGAGAAAGTTGCTTCTTATTTAGGGATGTTACAATCTAGCAGTCCCTCTTATTTATTGATGGCTTCACTTGATGATGCCCGAGCTTTCGCGGAATCCTTTAGTAAAGAAGATAAAGATAAGTTCATGGAACGGCGTGAGATTTTTATCAAACAACTCAATCTCATTCCGCGACTTCTAACGATTAAAACGGATGATCCCTTAAAACTTATTTTACGAATAGAGGGTTGTTCAGGCTTTGATCTGCAGAAGCGGCTGGAAGCGGTAGGGATATTCGGGGAACTGGCAGACCCTTATCAGGTGTTATTTGTTTTACCGCTATTGAAATCAGAAATATTTTATCCCTTTGCTGAAACTTGTAACAGCATCAAGACAGCGGTTGTGGGTCTGCCTGCAACAGAAAATACTGAGGGGATAGAAGATCTAGCCCTGTACGAAGAAGAGTTGACTTGCCTAGCTTATACGTCTGATGAAATGGCTCATATGGAAGTAGAATGGATTCCTTACAAAGAGTCAGTGAATCGTGTTGCGGCGGAGTCGATTACTCCATATCCGCCTGGTATACCCCTCTTGATCCGTGGGGAAACTGTAAGTGAAGCGCATATCCAATCACTGGACAAACTACTTCAAATGGGGGCAAAGTTCCAGGGATCCATTCAAATTGATGAAAAACAGATAATTGTGGTAAAGAATAGAGCGGAGGAATAATATGATACTGGAAGGTCAATTCATTTCGTTTGAAGGTCCTGAAGGGGCCGGTAAGACAACTGTTATTAAAGAGGTATATGAACGCTTGAAGAATGAAGGGAAACAGGTTATTTTGACACGTGAACCTGGCGGAATACGGATTGCGGAAAAAGTCCGTGAGATTATTCTGGATAACGAACATCAGGAAATGGATGCCAAAACGGAAGCGCTTCTTTATGCGGCTGCTAGAAGGCAGCATCTTGTTGAAAAAGTTGTTCCGGCACTCAGGGAAGGAACAATTGTCTTGTGCGATCGTTTTGTCGATAGCTCATTAGCCTATCAGGGGCATGCCCGCGGACTTGGAATCGATGAGGTTCTATCTATTAACGAGTTCGCTATAGGTGACACAATGCCTGACTTGACAGTGTTCTTCGATATCAATCCAGAAGCAGGACTTGCGCGAATTGCAGCAAACGAAATGCGCGAAGAGAATCGATTGGATAAAGAGAGTCTGCATTTCCATGAGCTGGTTTACGAGGGGTATCTAGAACTTATTCGGCGGTATCCCGAACGAATAAAAGTTACAGATGCTTCGCTCTCTCAAGAGCAGGTAACGGAAAATATTTGGAAAATCGTATGCGCCCAACTCATTAAAAAGTCAGATTCATGATATAATGGTTGGAAAGCGGAAAAGGGGAGATTATCGTGAAATTGATTGTAGCAGTTGTACAAGATCAGGATAGTAACCGATTATCTACGGCTTTAACCAAAGGAGACTTCCGGGCAACGAAATTAGCCAGTACGGGAGGATTTCTTAGATCTGGAAATACGACGTTCCTAATCGGGACCGACGAAACCCTTGTTCCGAAGGCACTAGAACTTATTCGGGAAAATTGCCGTTCACGCGATCAAATGGTAGCACCTGTTTCGCCAATGGGCGGAAATGCTGATTCATATATTCCATATCCAGTTGAAGTTGAAGTTGGTGGCGCGACGGTATTTGTCCTTCCAATCGAACATTTCCATCATTTTTGATGGACAGAGGTGAGCCGAAATGAAAGTCAATGGTGATTATAGAGCTGGACTTGATAAGACGCGAAATGATCCCTTGCAGACATCACAAGGCGGAACACGTTTTGGTCAGATGGTTGTTAAACAGGAACAGCGTCTTCAAGGTGAGCAAATTACTAGGCTTCTCGGAGATATTTCATCGGCCGGGGACCGAATTGCCCGTTCACGAAACTTGCGTGATATGGCCAAATTCAAAATGCTCATCAAGCGCTTTTTAAAAGAAGCCGTTGAATCTGGAATGGGGCTTAAACAGTCCCACTCATGGAATCAATTCGGTGAAGGGCGCCGATTAAAACTTGTTGAAACGATTGACGATCGATTAATTGAACTGGCAAATGATTTATTGGACGAAGAAAAAACATCCGTTGATTTATTAGCCAAAATAGGAGAAATCAAAGGGCTTCTTATTAATCTATACATGTAATCCCGTGCTTTCTATCGCTTAGAAACACGGTTTTTTTTGAACACGGGGGAGGTGTGGTTAACATGACAGAAGAAGGTACTGACCGGCTGGTGCGGGAACAGAAAATAGTAATTCAACGCTTAAGTTCTTCACATAAAAATGGACGGATTGGACATGCGTACATGTTTGATGGTGAGCGTGGAACTGGGAAAGAAGCTGCAGCCATTTTTTTTGCCAAACTGCTCCTTTGTATTAACCCCGAAAAATCTGTTCCATGTGAAACATGCCATTCCTGCCGTCGTGTTTCATCCAGCAATCATCCCAACGTAACGCTCATCCGACCAGACGGACAAGATATCAAAAAAGATCAGATGTCCGATCTTGTTTTCAGTATGACGAAAAAGGGTTATGAAGCAGGCAAGAAAATATATATAATTAGTAGGGCAGATCGGATGAATGTTGCTGCAGCGAATACGCTTCTTAAGTTTCTTGAAGAACCTGAAGGGGATGTAACGGCAATTTTACTAACCGATTCGTATCAATCGATTTTGTCTACGATCCAATCGCGGTGTCAACGCGTATCTTTTTTACCACCTTCTAGAGAAATAATGATTGGTCAGCTTGTTGAAAAGGGAATTACTCCATCAATGGCGGCGACGGTTTCGATGGTAACAGCCAATCAGGAAGAAGCATTTCGGCTAGCAGGCGATGATCAATTTGCACACATACGAAAAACAGTGGTAAAATTGGTTGAAGCATCGGATCGACATGTCCATGAAGCGTTATTGTTCATCCAATCAGAATGGGTCCCTTTAATCAAAGAGAAGGAAGATACTGAAAGCGGACTCGACTTGCTTCTCTATGTATATAGAGATGTAGTCGCTTCTAAAGCAGGATTGCAGTCAACAGCGGCATTTCCTGATCAGCAAGAACTTATTAAAGGTCTTTCGATGAAGATGACATATAGCCGTTTGTCTGCTAACATGGAGGCAATATTGCGAGCCAAAAAGCAATTACACGGCAATATGAATCGCACGCTTTTAATGGAACAATTGGTGCTCAGCATGCAGGAGGGGTTACTTGTTGTATAAAGTTGTAGGAGTCCGTTTTAAAAAAGCGGGTAAAATATATTATTTCGATCCACTCGATTACGCTTTCGATGAAGGTGACTATGTCATCGTTGAAACCGCGCGAGGAATCGAATACGGTAAAGTTACAGGTAAAGTAAGAGAAGTCGGTGAAAATGATGTGGTCTTGCCACTCAAAAAAATTATTCGTCCCGCACAAACCGAGGACCTCGAAAAAGTGGAGGAAAATCTACTCGAAGCTGAGAGGGCTTTTAGCACAGGTGTAGAAAAAATCGTTGAACATAAGTTGGAAATGAAGTTAGTTGATGTCGAGTATACATTCGATCGAAACAAAATTGTCTTCTATTTTACAGCAGAAGGCCGTGTAGATTTCCGAAACCTTGTTAAAGACCTTGCTTCGATTTTCCGCACGCGTATTGAACTACGTCAGATAGGCGTACGCGATGAAGCGAAGATGCTTGGGGGTATTGGTCCTTGTGGTCGGATGCTGTGTTGTTCGACATTCCTTGGTGATTTTGAGCCGGTTTCTATAAAAATGGCTAAGGATCAGAATTTATCACTTAATCCATCGAAAATTTCAGGCTTATGTGGGCGACTTATGTGTTGCTTGAAATATGAGAATGATGATTACGAAGAGGCAAAAGCACTGATGCCGGACATTGGTACACGTGTCCAAACAGCAGAGGGACCAGGGAAAGTTGTCGGACTGAATTTACTTGAACGCCTTCTTCAAGTAAGTATGACAGACCAGGACTTGGTTCTAGAATATACATTGGAAGAGATAGTAGAGCAACAAAAAAATATAGCTCAATTGATGAAATAATGGGGTGGGATAGTTGAAAGAAAGGAACTTTCTGGATAGGGTTATGGAATTCGAGCAAGAACTCGAATCTATGCAAAAGCAATTCCGCGAATTGATTGGATTCGTCGCGCAGATGACGGAAGAGAACCATTCGCTTCAACTCGAAAACCATCATTTGCGCAAGCGGCTTGAAGAAATGGATAAACAAATGAATGAACAAACAGAAGAAATTATCAATACGCGCAAGCATCGGAAGAAACCGAATACGATAGATGTTGGCGAAGGTGTCGATAATTTAGCACGCCTGTATAACGAAGGGTTCCACGTCTGCAATGTCCATTACGGAGGTAGTCGTAAAGGGGAAGACTGTCTGTTCTGTCTCTCTTTTCTAAATAAACAAAACGTATGAAATGAGCCGATCCTATTATAATGTAGGCGTCGGCTTTTCTTTTATTCTTTGTACGCTAGGCACTTTACGGATTTTTTAAAATGGGGGAAATTATTATGGATGAATTTTTACAAGATGATGAGCGGCTTGATTATTTATTGGCTGAAAATTTACGGATAATCCAAAGCCCGTCCGTATTCTCATTTTCCCTGGACGCAGTATTGCTGGCAAGATTTGCATATGTTCCGATACGTGGTGGAAAAATTGTAGACTTATGTGCCGGTAATGGAGCAATTCCATTGTTTTTAAGTGCAAGAACAAACGCTGATATTATTGCCGTTGAATTGCAGGAACGTTTGGCGGGAATGGCTCAAAGAAGTGTTAGATACAATGGGTTAGAAAGTAGAATTCGAATCGTTAATGACAATGTTATCGGAATCGCAGCAAAAATAGGTTCTGAAAAGTACGACACAGTGACTTGTAATCCCCCGTATTTCCCTTCAAATGAAGCCAGCGAAAGGAACTTATCCGAGCATCTGGCGATTGCCAGACATGAAATCCATTTGAAACTTGACCAAGCTATCCAATCAGCGAGTGAATTGTTAAAACAGGGTGGAAAAGTAGCATTTGTTCATCGTCCCGGGCGCTTACTCGATATAGTCACTGCAATGCGTGCCAATCGTTTGGAACCTAAGCGGATTCAATTTGTTTATCCCAAAGAGGGCAAAGAAGCGAATACATTATTAATTGAGGGGATAAAAGACGGCAAACCCGACTTGAAAATACTGCCGCCCCTCTATGTATACGGTGCTGATAATGAATACACGGAAGAAGTGAGGCGCCTCCTATATGGAAAAAACGAGTGAGCATCTTTTCTATGTTTTAGAATGCAACGATGGCTCTTATTACGCCGGTTATACAAATGATTTAGAAAAACGGGTTCGTGTACATAATGAAGGGAAAGGCGCGAAGTATACCCGTGCAAAAAAACCTGTCCGCTGTATTTATCATGAAAGCTTTGAAACAAAACGTGAAGCAATGCAGGCGGAATATCAGTTCAAACAACTGAAAAGAGATGCCAAAGAAAATTATATTGGAAAGAGGCGTAATGTCGATGAAGTCACAAAAAAGTGCTGAGCTGGGCGGCGGAAAACTATTTTTGGTCGGGACACCAATTGGCAATCTGGAAGACATGACATATCGTGCAATTCGTATATTGAATGAAGTCGATACGATTGCAGCAGAAGATACGCGAAATACGATCAGGTTGTGTAATCACTTTGAAATTAAAACGCCTCTTATAAGTTATCATGAACATAATATAGAATTTGGTGGAGAAAAGATTTTGACACTACTGGAAGACGGAAAGTCAGTAGCACTTGTCAGTGATGCTGGTATGCCTTGTATTTCTGATCCGGGCGCGGATATTGTGTCTAAAGCGATTGGTGCAGGCTATGATGTAGTACCTGTTCCTGGCGCAAATGCGGCAATCAGCGCATTGGTGGCATCGGGATTGGTACCGCAGCCCTTTCTGTTTTACGGTTTTTTATCGCGCCAGAAAAAAGCGCGGACGATTCAATTAGATCATTTAAAGCAGCGGGAAGAAACAGTTATTTTGTATGAGGCTCCTCACAGGTTGAAGGAAAGTTTACGTGCGCTACAAGATAGCTTTGGTGGACAACGTTCAGTTGTTCTGGCAAGGGAACTAACAAAGCGTTTTGAAGAATTTCTTCGCGGTACGCTTGAAGAGGCTGTATTATGGGCAGAATCGAATGAAATACGAGGCGAGTTCTGTATAGTCATTGAAGGCAGTGATGGGGTAATTGTTGAAGAACAACAAGCGTGGTGGCATGACCTGGATATACATGCACATGTAACCGAATTAATAGAACAAAAAGGGCTTCGTTCAAAAGAGGCAATCAGGGAAGTGGCAAATGAACGCGGATTAAGCCGTCGGGATGTTTATAAAGAGTTTCATGTCGAAATTGATTGAAGTAAAAGAGTATGAAAATATAAGAAAAAAGTCCGAAACGGATAACCGTTCTGGACAATGATGGTTAATGATTATTTTTGTAAGCTTTCTTCAATTTCTTTGATTAGTTGTTTTGCGCCTTCTGGGCTCAAAATCAATTTACCATCAATCAAACTTAAATTGTCGTCAGACACATCGCCCGTAATGGAGCATGTCATGTTCGGCATATATTTCTTCAAGATGATTTTATCTTCATCAACGTAAATTTCCAAAGCGTCTTTTTGTGCGATACCAAGTGTACGACGTAGCTCAATCGGAATAACAACTCGTCCGAGTTCATCGACCTTTCTTACAATACCAGTGGATTTCATAGCTAAACTCCTTTCAAAACAATTATTTTCGTCAAAATTCGACATAATTCGCTTGCTGTTTTCCATCATACCAAATCTTCCAATTTACGTCAATACATCTTATTAGAAACTATGAGAAAAATAGTAGTTTCTTGTAAAGAACGTATTTTAGACATAAAAATTTCAAAGAGATATGTTGAATTAAAGAAATTCTTTGGATTGGTTTGGAGCGCAGACATGCCTTCCGTCAGTCTTATACAACTTGTTACCTCTGAAAAGAAGCCTTCGCTCGGTTATACACCAATACATGTGCAAATATAATGAAAGCGGCTGTTGCCGAGTTATTTCATTGTGTCGATGGGATCCTTTCGATAGAATAGAGAATATATACTTACACACTGGAGGAATAGTCTTGGCTGATTTGAATAAGACATTTTATATTACAACACCTATTTATTATCCGAGTGGTAAATTCCATATTGGTACCGCTTATACAACTGTGGCTTCTGATGCGATGGCACGTTATAAACGTCTACGCGGATTTGATGTCCATTTCTTGACTGGAATGGATGAACACGGTCAAAAGATACAGGAAAAAGCTGATGAGGCCGGATTACCGCCCCAGGAATACGTTGATGGTATCGCTGAAATAGCGAAAAAAGTCTGGAGCATTATGGACATTTCCTATGACGATTTCATTCGCACGACGGAAGAACGTCACAAAGAGGGCGTTGAAAAGATTTTTAAGACTTTTCTCCATAATGGTGACATATATAAAGGTGAGTATGAAGGATGGTATTGCCTACCTTGTGAAACGTATTTCACGGAAGGACAGCTTGAAGATGGAAATTGTCCTGACTGTGGACGTCCAGTCCAAAAAGTAAAAGAGGAATCGTACTTCTTTAATATGAAGAAATATGCAGACAGACTATTGAAGTATTACGAAGACAATCCGAAGTTTATCGAACCCGAATCTCGGAAGAATGAAATGATTAATAACTTTATTAAACCTGGCCTTGAAGACCTCTCTGTTTCCCGTATGTCGTTTGACTGGGGTATAAAAGTTCCGAAAGACCCGAAACATGTCATTTATGTGTGGGTCGATGCACTGACAAACTACATTAACGCACTCGGTTATCAGACCAAAGACGATTCATTATTTAATAAATACTGGCCGGCAGACGTCCATGTCGTCGGAAAAGACATTGTCCGTTTCCATACGATTTATTGGCCAATTTTTTGCATGGCACTTGATTTGCCTTTACCAAAAAAAGTATTTGCACATGGCTTCATCATGATGAAAGATGGAAAAATGTCGAAATCCAAAGGGAACGTCGTCTATCCTGAAATGCTCGTTGAACGTTATGGACTGGATGCGACACGTTATTTCTTACTTCGCGAGCTACCATTTGGTCAAGACGGTGTATTCTCACCCGAATCTTTTGTTGAACGGACGAATTATGACCTAGCAAATGATCTCGGGAATTTATTGAACCGCTCCATATCGATGATTAATAAGTACTTTGACGGAGAAATTCCAACAGAAGACATTGTCGCGACAGAATTCGATAAGAGTTTGACGGATTTCATGACAATTACAGTCGAGAAATATGAAACTTCAATGGAGAATATGCAATTCAGTACAGTTCTTGGTGATCTGTGGGCGCTCATATCACGGACTAACAAATATATCGATGAGACCTCGCCATGGGTACTAGCGAAAAATGAAGAAGATAAAGGCCAACTGGCATCGGTAATGCTACATCTTGCCACGTCGCTTCGCCACATCGCTGTGTTATTGCAACCGTTCATGACGGAAGCACCGAAACAGATTATTTCACAACTGGGTCTGGATGAAGGACTGCTTGCATGGGACACACTTGGTAACTTTACTAATATCCCAACGGGAACAAAAGTTGTAGAGAAAGGTGTACCGATTTTCCCACGTCTGGATGCAGATGTAGAGGTCGTTTATATTCGCGATCAGATGGCAATCACGGCTCCTGCTGAAGGTGCCCCTATAGAAGAAGCTGTTAAAGTTGAAATTGAAGAGACAGTAGAAGCTGAGATTACAATCGATGATTTCATGAAAATCGATTTACGAGTTGCGACAGTAACCGCTTGCGAAAAAATCCCAAAAGCGGATAAACTGCTTAAATTACAACTGGACCTTGGCTATGAACAAAGGCAAGTTGTTTCAGGCATCGCGGAACATTACGAACCGGAATCACTTATTGGTGAGAAAGTAATCGTTGTTGCCAATTTGAAACCTGTTAAATTACGTGGGGAACTATCCCAGGGCATGATTTTAGCAGGGAAATCAGAAGGTACTTTAAAACTTGCAACAGTAGATCCTTCATTAGAAAACGGTGCCAAGGTTAACTAAGTTAAACTTTCGCAGGTTGCTTAAGAGTAGTTAAGCCAAAGTTCTAGAATAAAAAAGAATGAATAAAAACGGCGTCCCTCTTGGAAACGCCGTTTTTTCTTTCACTGCAATAAAACCGTTTTGTAATCGTATTGTTAAATGTGTGAGATGAAAAACATAATTCTTTGAATTACAATAAAACCATTGTGAGGCGAAAAGAGATGTATATAGATACACATGTCCATTTAAATGCAGACCAGTATGAAGAAGATGTAGATGAAGTAATTCTACGAGCCCTTGAGGCTGGTGTGGAAAAAATGGTGGTTATTGGATTTGACCGCAAAACCATTTTAAGGGCAATGGAACTAACTGAACAGCATGCCTTCATCTACGCGGTCGTTGGCTGGCACCCTGTAGATGCAATCGATTGTACCGAAGAGGATTTGGCATGGATAGAATCATTAACTGCGCACCCTAAAGTGGTGGGGATTGGAGAAACAGGTCTAGATTATCATTGGGATAAATCACCGAAAGACATCCAGCAGGAAGTGTTCAGGAAGCAGATTCGGCTCGCACAAAAAGTAAATCTTCCCATTATTATCCACAATCGGGATGCAACGGCGGATGTTATTCGTATCTTGAGAGAAGAGGAAGCGGAAAAAACGGGCGGAATCATGCATTGTTTCGGAGGAAGTGTCGAAACGGCAAGAGAATGCATCGACATGAACTTTATGATTTCGCTGGGTGGACCCGTAACTTTTAAAAACGCAAAAACACCGAAAGAAGTTGCTACCGAAATACCGCTTGAGCATTTATTAATAGAAACGGATGCGCCCTATCTCGCACCTCACCCTTACCGTGGAAAGCGGAACGAACCAGCTTGGGTGACCTTGGTTGCAGAAGAAATTGCGAGGCTGAAAAATATTCCAGTTATGGAAGTTGCAGAAAAGACTACAAAAAATGCTTTGAAAGTATTTAACATTGATTGATTAAACGAACAGGAAGTTTTCCATCCTTTACATATGGAGAACTTCTTAAACTTGCAATGAATTAAGTCCAAATAGGTTGACACTCTGTAGACTTACCTTTATAATTTGCCGAGTACTGAAGGAGGAGTTTTTTTCATGCAAAAAAGCACGATGAAAAACCTGTTCTTTAAGTCATTGAGGGGTAAACGTTTAGCTATTACCGCAGTTTCACTTGCGCTATTCGTTACTGTTATTTCACTTGTTCTCTTTGAAGGAACAAAGAAATCGATCACGTTGGACGTGGACGGAGAAGAACTTAACATCAAGACACATGCACATACAGTAGGTAACCTTTTATCCGAGCAGGATATTAAAGTTGCCAAACATGATTTAGTGGCACCCTCAGTGAATACACCAATCGAAGATGGTTTATCGATCAGGTGGGAACAGTCGCAACAAGTCAAAATAAATGTCGACCAGGAAATCACATCCATATGGACGACTAATCATAAGGTGAAAGACGTACTAGCTGAAGCCGGTATTAAACTGACCGATTATGATGTTGTAAAACCCCAGATTCATGAACAACTTGGGGAAGATACCAGCATTGTCATTCAAAAAGCGTTTGAAGTAACGTTGAATGACGGAGGAAAAGAGAAGAAGGTCCAGTCACCTTCGACTACGGTCGCTGACTTTTTAAAGAGAGAAAACATTCAACTGAATGGAGACGATCGCCTGAACGGAAAGGCTGATGGTTACTTAAAGCCGGGTTCTATAGTGGAAATCGTACGAGTGGAAAAGGTCACCGATGTAGTGGAAGAACCGGCAAACTTTGTAGTTGAAACACGCAGCGATCCAACTTTACTGAAAGGACGGGAGAAAATCGTCCAGGCAGGAAAGAAAGGATTAGTTTCAAAAAAGTTTGAAGTAGTAAAAGAAAATGGAAAAGAAGTTTCCCGTAAGTTAGTAGATGAAAAACCGATTAAAGCATCACAAAAGAAAATTGTTGCAATCGGCTCCAAAGTAATAGTTGCAAGCGCAGCGACACCCTCATCAAAAAAGTCGTCTAACAAAACGGTTTCCCGTAACGACTCATCAGCCGGGAGCAAAGAGTTTTATGTGACGGCCACAGCATATACAGCAGGATGTAATGGTTGTTCAGGCATTACAGCTACAGGCATTAATTTACGTGCTAACCCGAACTTGAAAGTTATTGCAGTCGACCCGAGCGTTATCCCGCTCGGTTCAAAGGTATGGGTTGAAGGTTATGGACACGCGGTTGCAGGAGACACAGGTGGCGCAATCAAGGGCAAAAAGATAGATCTTCATGTTGCGACGAAAAGCGATGCTTATAAATTCGGCAGACGCCAAGTGAAAGTTAAAATTATCGATTGATATAACAATCCGCAGGACTCTAAGTAGTCCTGCGGATTATTGCGTTATGCCGAAGTATGATTGGTCACCTACATATCTGTACATACGCCTGTGTGCAGAGTAGAATTAGGGTAAGAACGCAATGGGAAAGAGGATTTTTGTGAACATTAAAGAAATTGTTGTTGTTGAGGGAAAGTCTGATACAGTTGCCTTAAAACGAGCTACAGGTGCAGATACGATTGAAACAAACGGTTCCGCAATCGATGAATTGACACTTATACGTATTCGCCATGCGCAGGAAACAAGAGGTGTCATCGTATTCACCGATCCCGACTTTCCGGGCAGAAGAATCCGCGCAATCATCGAAGAACGGATTCCGGGCGTTAAACATGCATTTCTTGAAAAAAAGTTGACCATAGCTAAAAATGGTTCAGGTGTCGGAATTGAGCATGCAGCCGATGAGGACATCCGGTCAGCGCTGCGTTCTGTTTATACAGTGGAGGATAAGCCAGTTGTTGATATCCCGTTTGCGGACTTGATGGAAGCGAGACTAATTGGTCATCCAGATGCAAAAAGGCGGCGAGAACGTTTGAGTGAATTGCTACAAATCGGCCCGGTAAATGGGAAAGGCTTAAAAAAGCGGCTTGAGATGTTCCGAATCGGTTATGAACGATTGGGAGAAACGTTGAAAGTTCTAGACAAGGAGGAGAAAGAAAATAATGAATAAAGATATAGCAACTCCGGTCAGGACGAAAGAGATTCTTGCCAAACACGGTTTTGCACTTAAGAAAAGTTTAGGGCAAAATTTCTTGATTGACCCAAATATTTTACGAAATATCATAACTCATGCAGGCCTGACGGAAAAAACAGGCGTTATTGAAATTGGACCAGGAATAGGTGCACTGACTGAACATATTGCTAGAAGCGCGGGAAAAGTGGTGGCATTTGAAATTGACGGCCGTCTTTTACCGGTTTTGGAAGACACATTGTCACCTTATAACAACGTTACGATTGTTCACCAGGATATTCTGGAGGTCGATCTTCTACAAGTGATGAAAGAACACTTTGCCGATTACGAGGATGTCGTTGTTGTTGCAAACTTGCCTTATTATGTGACAACACCGATTATCATGAAGTTCTTGATTGGTAAAGTTCCTATCTCAGGAATGGTTATCATGATGCAGAAAGAGGTAGCGGATCGAATTACTGCTGTTCCAGGGACGAAAGCTTATGGTTCGCTGTCAATCGCTATTCAGTATTATATGGATGCGGAAGTGGCTATGATTGTGCCTAAGACAGTTTTTATGCCACAACCAAACGTGGAATCTGCCGTTTTACATTTAACAAGAAAAGAATCTGCACCCGCTGAAGTGATTGATGAAGACTTCATGTTCGTTGTATCCAGAGGTTCATTTGTCCAACGGAGAAAAACGATCTTGAATAACTTGCAATCTTCATTGCCTGAAGGCAAATTAAAAAAAGAGCAGATATTGAAAGCGTTCGAACAAATAGGTATGGATCCAGGCAGACGAGGGGAAACACTGACAATTGCAGAATTTGCAAGTCTTTCCAATGCCTTGTACGAGGATTTCTTCATAAAGCGTAAGAAATAACGAAAAAAGAACATTTTTCACAATAAAATAAGCTTTTTCATAATAAAATGATTGACAAAGTACTTCAGCGATTGTTAAAATGGAGTTTTTAATTGACAGAACCTTTTTAAAGTGTTATGCTTATACTTAGTGAGGTGTAAGCGACGTGCCAAAAACATTAGCGGACATTAAGAAGTCATTGGATTCACATCTGGGTAAACGTTTGCATTTGAAAGCAAACGGCGGTCGGAAGAAGACGATTGAGAGAGCTGGAGTCCTGCGAGAAACATATCGTGCAGTATTCGTAGTTGAGCTTGACCAGGATGAAAATGCGTTTGAAAGAGTATCTTACAGCTATGCAGACATTTTGACCGAAGCGGTTGAAATAACAATTCTCGAGGGTGCAGATCCTACAGCATTCATAGTCAAATGATTACAGCATTTATGATTTAATACATTTTGTAAAGAAACACCTATACAGCCATTCAGAAATGAATGCCCTGTGGAGGTGTTTTTTATTTGATTTAGTCCATACTAAATTTGTCAGCCAAAAGGAGGAAAACCGAATGGCGAAAAAACGTGGTATTATGTCTGAGAGCTTAAAGGTAGAAATTGCCAAAGAGCTTGGATTTTACGATGTTGTTGAGCGGGAAGGTTGGGGTGGCATCAAATCACGTGACGCAGGTAATATGGTGAAACGAGCGATTGAAATGGCCGAAAGAGGAGTAGCACAACAGAAACAGCAGCTATGAATTACCCTTTATCCCACTAATAGGCTGACAAAAGAAGAGTTGGAACCGGGGTCGTCAAGACAACCGGGCCAACTTTTTTTGTCGCTTTTTCCGTCAAGGAGAAATGAATTACCCAATTGTTATCATTTCACAGCGCAATTATTTCACCCTATGGTAAAATAGGGAACAAAGACAAGCTGGAATGGGGGGAAGCCGGATGCTTTATGAAAAAGCACCTGCAAAAATCAACTTAACACTTGATGTATTACATAAACGGCCAGATGGTTTTCATGAAGTCGAAATGATAATGACTACGGTCGATTTAGCAGACAGGGTCTGGCTCCGTCCAATGAATAACGGTGAAATTACAATTAAAGCATCTGAACGGTACGTACCGAATGATCGTAAAAACTTTGCGTATCAGGCCGCAGAACTCTTACAAAACGAATTTGGCATTACCAGAGGCGTTGAGATTACTCTTGAAAAGAGCATTCCTGTAGCTGCTGGGCTTGCAGGCGGAAGTTCAGATGCGGCGGCTACACTGCGTGGTTTGAATAGGTTATGGAACTTGAAATTAAGCGTTGAAGAGCTTGCTTCGCTAGGGGCTCGAATTGGTTCGGATGTTTCTTTCTGTGTTCACGGAGGAACAGCACTTGCTACAGGGCGAGGCGAAATAATTGAAGTTCTGCCCGCTCCACCGAAATGTTGGGTCATTCTAGCCAAACCAGCAATTTCAGTATCAACAGGTGATATATACGGAAATCTGGACTTGACTACAATTGAACATATAAACACAGCTGGTATGGTGGACGCATTAAAAACAGGTGACTACGACAAAATGTGCAAATCAGTTGGGAATGTACTCGAAACCGTTACGATGAATCTTCATCCTCAAGTCGTCGTGTTGAAAGATCAGATGAAAAAGTTCGGTGCAGATGCGGTATTGATGAGTGGCAGTGGCCCGACCGTTTTTGGCCTTGTTAAACATGAATCGAGAGTGCCACGCATTTACAATGGGTTAAAAGGATTCTGTCCGGAAGTCTATGCAGTAAGAATGGTCGGTGGACATACATTTCTTGATTGAACACGTACAATTGTGGTAATGTACATTAAAATATTCGGGTTTAGGAGATGGTACCATGAAGTGGAAAAGAAGCGAGCGACTTGTAGATATGACTCGCCACCTCTTGGAATATCCACATGAACTAATTCCATTAACCTTCTTTTCTGAACGTTACCAAGCGGCAAAATCCTCGATTAGTGAGGATTTGACGATTGTAAAAGAAACGTTTGAAGAAAAAGGAACGGGTAAACTTATAACGGTGTCTGGGGCGGCAGGAGGAGTGAAATTCATTCCGAAAATGTCGGATTCGGCTGTTCGTGAAGTGATATCGACGCTAATGGGTGAAATTGGTCATTCTGATCGATTGCTACCTGGTGGTTATTTATTCATGACAGATCTTCTTGGCAATCCACGGATTATGGACCGGGTAGGTAAGGTATTTGCTTCAGCGTTTGCTGACACAGAGATAGATGTTATTATGACGGTGGCGACGAAAGGGATTCCGATTGCCCACGCAATTGCCCGTCACTTGAATGTTCCAGTTGTTATTGTTCGCCGAGACAGCAAAGTAACCGAAGGGTCTACTGTGAGTATTAATTATGTATCGGGTTCAAACAGGCGCATTCAAACGATGGTTTTATCGAAAAGAAGTATGCAAAGCGGTCTAAAGGTCCTTATCACAGATGACTTCATGAAGGCGGGAGGTACGATACTAGGGATGAAGAGTCTGCTAGAAGAGTTCGGCTGTGAGCTGGCAGGCATCGCTGTTTTAGTAGAGTCTGATCATGCAGAAGAAGTGTTGGTCGATAATTATCTCTCCCTAGTTAAACTTCAAGCTGTAAATGAGAAGCGTCGAACAATTGAGTTAGAAGAAGGAAACTATTTTGCGGAAGGTGGAAAATGATATGAATTATGTAGCAACAGAAAAAGCGCCAAAGGCAATTGGCCCTTATGCACAAGCAGTCACAGTAAACGGAATGGTTTACACTTCTGGACAAATCCCTTTAACACCGGAAGGTCTACTCGTTGCGGAAACAATCGAAGACCAGACGCACCAAGTGTTCGCTAACTTGAAAGAAGTATTGAAAGAAGCAGGTTCATCTTTGGATAAAGTGATCAAAGCGACTGTTTTCATCAAAGACATGAATGAATTTGTTGCTGTCAACGACATTTACGCACAGCACTTCGGTACGCATACCCCGGCACGTTCAACTGTTGAGGTTGCAAGATTGCCGAAAGACGTAAAAATTGAAATTGAAGTCATTGCGCTTTTAGCAGAATGACGGAAGCGGCCCCGATTAACCGAAGCCGCTAAAAACGAACATTTCAAACCCTGCAATTAAATCTAAATTTAATTAGGCGACATTTCGTTTGGTTTTAACGAAATGTCGCCTTTCCTATGCGGAATTTTTGCAAGGGTTCCTCTGTGAGAATCCTAGTCCGATTCTATAATAGTGGTCCCTTTCAATAGTCTGGATAACCGGATTATGTACATTTTGTCAACAGTAAAAAGGAATTCAAAGTAGGCATTCTATTCCTTGTCTTTCAAATTTTTAAAAAATTATGTTTGTAAAGAAGGAAATTGCTTACTTTTGTGGAATATAGTCCTCATGTGCTTTAAAGACAAAAGGAGTGGTAGGGAATGGAAGTAACAGATGTTAGGTTAAGAAAGGTGGAGACTGATGGAAGGATGAGGGCGATTGCATCGATTACGATTGACGATGAATTTGTCGTACATGATATTCGGGTTATCGATGGAAATGAAGGATTGTTCGTAGCTATGCCAAGCAAACGGACACCTGATGGGGAATTCCGCGATGTAGCACACCCGATTAATACGAATGCTCGCACAAAAATCCAAGATGCCGTACTTGCGGCGTACCATCTGTCTGCTGAAGAGCCAGTATTCGAGGGAGCCGGCGCATGACGTGCCCTCTTCAATAATATGCAGAACACCTATATAGTGAAATTGACTGCCCTTTTTTAATGCGGCAGTTTTTTCTTGTTTTTAGTTTTAAAAGGGGACTGAGCATAGAAAAATAATAACGATGAGCTTGTCAAGAGTAGAGAGGTTGAAAAAAAGCCTGTTTTCAGCTATAGTTTATAAAGAAAACATTAATAGAGGGATCGGCCTTCCTCACACATTTTTGGAGGCATTCAAATGACAAATACATATGCCATCGTCCTTGCAGCAGGACAAGGTACACGGATGAAGTCAGATTTATATAAAGTACTCCACCCAGTCTGCGGAAAACCAATGGTGGAACACGTAATTGATCATATTCGGGGTCTTGGAACCGGTCGCGTTGTCACTGTTGTTGGGCATGGCGCGGAAATGGTCGAAGAGACACTTGGAGATAAAAGTGAATATGCATTGCAGGATGAACAGTTGGGCACAGCACACGCTGTTCAGAAGGCGGAGAAGTTAATCGGTAATCTTGATGGCACGACAATTGTTGTCTGTGGAGATACGCCCCTAATCCGTTCTGAAACGATGGAGGCACTAATTGCCCATCACAATGAAACAGGCGCTAAAGCAACCATCTTAACAGCTTATGCAGATAACCCAACTGGCTACGGACGTATAATCCGAGGCGCAGGTGGACAGGTTCTACGGAACGTCGAACAAAAAGATGCAACGATAGAAGAGCAAAAGGTAATGGAAATCAATACAGGTACGTACTGTTTTGATAACCGTACGCTCTTTGAGACATTGAGAAAAGTGAAAAACGACAATTCGCAAGGCGAATACTATCTGCCTGATGTTGTCGGAATTTTACAATCTGAGAGTGAACTTGTTTCAGCTTACGTGACGGATGACTTTAGTGAAACGCTCGGCGTCAATGATCGTGTGGTTCTGGCTAAGGCTGAACAAGTAATGCGCCAACGCATTGCTGAAAAGCATATGCGTAATGGAGTAACTATCATCAGCCCAGACAATACGTATATAAGTGCGGCTGCTGAGATTGGTCGAGATACAGTTCTTCAACCGGGTACCATGATTGAAGGGAACACTGTTATCGGCGGGAAATGTATAATTGGACCGAATAGCCAGATTATAGATAGTGTAATTGGGGATGAGACTACCGTCCATTCGTCAGTGGTACGATCCAGTATAGTCGGTTCAACTACAACTGTGGGGCCTTTTGCGCATATCCGTCCTGATTCTAATCTAGGTGATAATGTGAAAATTGGTAACTTTGTAGAAGTGAAAAAGTCATCACTGGGCGAAGGAAGTAAAGTATCTCATTTGAGCTATATTGGTGATGCTAATGTCGGAACGCATGTGAATGTGGGCTGTGGTTCAATTACCGTAAATTATGACGGGAAAAATAAATACCAAACAACGATTGAAGATGACGCATTTATCGGATGTAATTCCAATTTAATTGCACCGGTAACAATTGGTAAAGGTGCATATGTGGCCGCTGGGTCGACAATCAATAAAAATGTACCAGAAAGTTCACTTGCAATTGCGCGCGCGCGCCAGGAGAATAAAGAAGGATATACTAACAAACTAAATCATAAGTAAACAGGGGGAACATGATGGCTAATCACTATCCGAACGATAAACTAAAGATATTTTCTTTGAATTCGAACGAAAGACTTGCGGAGCAAGTTGCGGAAGTAATCGGACGACCACTAGGGAAATGTTCCGTTAAGCAATTTAGTGACGGAGAAGTCCAAATCAATATCGAAGAAAGTATCCGTGGCTGTGACGTGTTCGTCATCCAGTCAACATCGTTCCCTGTCAATGAAAACTTGATGGAACTTCTAATTATGATTGACGCATTGAAACGTGCATCTGCGCGCACAATCAATGTCGTCATGCCTTATTATGGTTATGCACGTCAGGACCGAAAAGCACGTTCACGTGAACCAATCACGGCGAAGCTTGTTGCAAACTTGCTTGAAACGGCTGGTGCGCATCGCGTCATTGCAATCGATCTTCATGCGCCCCAAATCCAAGGTTTCTTCGATATTCCAATTGATCACCTTGTTGCAGAACCAATTCTTACTGAATATTTTAAAGGAAAAGGATTCAACAGTGACGAATTAGTTATAGTATCACCGGATCATGGCGGTGTAACGCGTGCGCGTAAAATGGCGGACCGTATGAAAGCTCCTATTGCAATCATCGACAAACGCCGTCCTCGTCCGAATGTAGCTGAAGTGATGAATATCGTTGGGAATGTCGAGGGGAAAACAGCAATCCTGATTGACGATATCATCGATACAGCAGGGACAATTACGATTGCGGCGAGCGCATTAATCGAAAGTGGAGCAAAAGAAGTGTATGCTTGTTGTACACACCCCGTGTTGTCGGGTCCCGCAATTGAACGAATTGACAACTCTCAAATCAAAGAATTGGTCATTACGAATTCAATCGAGCTTCCGGAAACGAAGCAGTCTCCGAAGATAAAACAACTATCTATCGCCTCACTTCTTGCGGAAGCAATTGTCCGTGTATTTGAGGAGAAGTCCGTCAGCACCTTATTTGATTAATTCAAGATGTTTCATGTCGCTTGCCACTGGGTATTTATCAATTAGCACAATTTTTTCAATCAGAAGGGTGATTAAATAAAATGAGTACAAGTATACAATCAGAAGCGAGAGTACCAGCTAAAAAGTCAGCACTAACAGAATTAAGAAAAGAAGGCTATGTTCCTTCAGTTGTCTATGGTTATAAAACTGAAGCTACACCGATTTCAGTAAAAGAACGTGACCTCTTGAAAACATTGAGTGAAGTGGGCCGTAACGGTGTAATTAAACTTAATGTTGACGGTAAGGACATCAACGTTGTTCTAAGTGAATATCAGTCTGGCGCACTAAAAGGTGAAATCCGACATGCAGACTTCCTTGCTATCAATATGACAGAAGAACTAGAAGTGGAAGTACTTGTCCATCTTGTAGGAGAATCTGCGGGCTTGAAAGCGGGCGGCGTACTTCAACAGCCAAACCGCGAAGTGAAAATCAAAGTGAAACCTTCAGATATTCCTGAAACATTCGATATCGACATTTCAGAACTTCAAATTGGTGAATCAATTACAGTCGCAGATATTCGTGCGAAATCGAAATATGAAATTCTAAATGAAGATGATCATGGACTAGTTCTAATTTCTTCTCCACGTACGGAAGCAGAAATGGAAGAGCTTGAAAGTGAAGCTTCTGAAACGGCTGAACCCGAAGTAATCGGCGAGAAAAAAGAAGAGAAGTAATATGAAAACAAGCGTACGGAAACCCGTGCGCTTATTTTCTGTCTAATCATCTATTGTTAAAGGAAGATAAAATCGATGAAAATGATAATAGGACTCGGGAATCCGGGTAAACAATATGAAAAAACGCGCCATAATGTAGGCTTCCATGTCATAGATGAGCTTTGTAGACGTCTGACGGCGCCTGTGATGCAGTCCAAGTTCGGTGGGATGTACACGGTCATACATCGTCCAGAAGGCAAAGTGATGCTCGTGAAGCCGCTTACGTTTATGAATCTATCCGGGGAATGTGTTCGGCCGTTAATGGATTACTTTCAAGTCGATGTGAAAGATATCACAGTTTTGTACGATGATCTGGATATTCCGCCTGGAACCATCCGGTTGCGTCAAAAAGGCAGTGCGGGTGGTCACAATGGCATGAAGTCACTCATTGCACATCTCGGAACAGATCAGTTCAACAGAATCCGTATTGGTGTCGGTCGTCCGGTTGGCGGCATGAAGGTACCTGATTACGTACTATCGCCTTTTGGTAAGGATGAAAAACCATTGATTGAAGATATGGTGCAAAAAAGTGCATCTGCTTGTGAAGCCTGGCTGAACAAACCATTTAACGAAGTGATGAACAACTTTAATGGTATGTAAGGAATAACAAAGCCCTTTCTCGCCTATACTTTGATAAAAGGGCGGGGGATTAGAATGGCGATCCGTTATACTTGCAGACATTGTGAGACCGAAATTGGCACACTTCCGTTTGAATCCGCGAAGGAGACTATTCTTCTTCTGCAAAAGTTGGACGACGGGGAAGTTGAGCATTTTCTGACGTATGAAGAGGACGGGGCATTAATGGTGCGATGCATATGCGAACAGTGTGAGCAATCGCTTCGGAGTTTCCCGGATTACTATACACTCAAGAAATGGCTTCAATAAGATGTACGCTTTGGCGCGGAATGCGTCCAAAGCTTTTTCTGTTTTCCTATTTATAAAGGGGAATTATCTACTAACTTTTGGCGGCCAAACTCGTTTTGGCCTCCATTTTGAGCGTTTACTATAATTATAGAAAGGGTGTGTAGTATTGGAAACGCTGATGAATTTAATTTCACAAGAGAAAGAGATTAACGAACTAGTGAAAGAGTTGGAGGCGGGAAATGACCGCCAGCTTATCGCTGGTTTCTCAGGCGGAGCGAAGTCGATCCTTTTCAAGGTGCTCCATCAAGCAATGGATGAGCCCGTTCTAATCGTTTCCCCCAACTTGTTGCAAGCGCAACGTACATACGAAGACCTTGTAAAGGTGTTGGGGGATTCACTCGTACACCTTTATCCCGCAGAGGAGCTAATTGCTGCGGATTTTTCTGTTTCCAGTTACGAGCTAAGGGCACAGCGCATCGATACAATCGATCATATGGCTCGTGTCGGAAAAGGAATTTACATCGCCCCCATTGCAGGCATGAAAAAACGATTGCCAGAGAAAGAACGATGGTTGGCTAGCTCCTTATCAGCGAAATTAGGGGAAGAACTTAATATCTCTGAATGGCTTGTTAGACTTGTGTCAATGGGGTATACAAGACAGCCAATGGTTACCGCGCCAGGTGAATTTGCGTTACGGGGGGGAATACTCGATCTCTACCCGTTAACTATGGAAGAGCCAGTTCGAATAGAATTATTCGATACGGACATAGACTCGATCCGTACATTTTCAGCAGAAGACCAACGTTCAACTGGGAAGTTGGAAGCTGTGTCAATCCTCCCAGCCTCTGAATTTGTCTGGATGAAAGAAGATCTTACAGCAATCGCCGATGAACTTGAAAAAGCACTTGGGGTTAGCTTGAAGAAGATGAAAGATGCAGAAGCAAAAGAGCGCTTAATGATTAATATAACAAATGATATTCAATTGATGAGAGAAGGGTCAATGCCTGAAAACATGTTGAAATATGCATCATTTTCGGGTTCCACAACCTCGCTCGAGAGTTATTTCCCGAGTAATGGAATCGTTCTGTTCGACGAGATTGGACGTATTCTTGAAGTTGTAGGGTCACTTGAAACAGAAGAAAAGGAATGGATGGTTGTTCTTCTTGAAGAAGGGAAAATTGTTCATGATGCAACATTGTCAATTTCATTTGAGGAAATGAATGCGTTGCTAAAACAAAGGAAAATGTATTTCTCTTTATTCATCCGTACCGTGCCGGGAATCGTCGTGAAGAGGACTGTTACATTTTCTTGTAAACCCATGCAACAGTTTCATGGTCAAATGAATTTATTGAAAAGTGAAATAGAACGTTGGCATCAAGGAGAGTTTAATGTATTCATTGTTGCAGACGGGGAAGAACGGATGCGAAAAGTCCAATCGATTCTTCAAGATTATGATGTGTCGTCTTCCTTTTCAGGAAAAATATCGAAATCAGGTGGAGTGCAGGTTATAGACGGTGATTTGTCTGCGGGGTTCGAGCTTCCATTCCAACGAGTTGCAGTTGTGACGGATTCTGAATTATTCAAAGGGAAATCTAAACGAAAAGCACGACCACATAAATTGACAAATGCCGAACGCATCAAAAGTTACTCGGAGATCAAACCGGGCGACCACATCGTTCATGTGCATCACGGCATTGGAAAATACTATGGTGTTGTAACGCTTGAAGTAAGTGGAATTCATAAAGATTACCTCGACATCCGATACCGTGGGGAAGATAAGCTGTTTGTTCCGGCAGACCAAATTGATCTGATTCAGAAGTATGTAGCCTCCGGCGAAAAAGAACCGAAACTCCATAAATTGGGCGGAGCGGACTGGAAGAAAACAAAAAGTAAAGTTACGGCTGCTGTTCAAGATATCGCTGACGACTTGATAAAGCTCTATGCAAAACGGGAATCTGAAAAGGGACATGCTTTTGCGGAGGACGACGATATGCAAATGGCTTTTGAAAATGCATTCCCGTATGACGAAACAGATGACCAACTCAGATCTATCGCGGAAGTGAAGCTAGACATGGAAAGAGAACGGCCTATGGATCGTCTGCTATGCGGAGATGTAGGATATGGTAAAACGGAAGTTGCAATCCGTGCGGCATTCAAAGCTGTATCCGACGGCAAACAAGTCGCATTTCTCGTTCCCACTACGATTCTGGCACAACAGCATTACGAGACAATGAAAGAGCGCTTTTCTGGTTTCCCAGTTGAAGTTTCCCTTTTAAATCGTTTCAGAACAAAAAAAGAACAAACAGAGACATTAAAAAAATTGAAGGCCGGTACAGTTGATGTGGTTGTAGGTACGCATCGTCTTTTATCCAAAGATATCGTCTACCATGATCTTGGATTATTGGTTGTCGACGAAGAACAGCGTTTTGGCGTAACGCACAAAGAAAAACTGAAGCAGTTGAAAACGCATGTCGATGTCCTGACACTAACAGCAACGCCGATTCCGCGGACACTCCATATGTCGATGCTTGGTGTTCGTGACTTGTCCGTCATTGAAACACCTCCTGCAAACCGTTTCCCAGTCCAGACCTATGTCATGGAACAAAATTTTGCACTCGTTCGTGAAGCAATTGAAAGGGAAATGAGCCGCGGCGGTCAAGTATTCTACTTATACAATCGAGTCGAAGACATGGAACGGAAAGTGGATGAAATAAAACAGTTAGTGCCAGAAGCAAGAGTGGGTTTCGCCAATGGACAGATGGGGGAGTCTGCACTTGAGTCAGTAATATTAAGTTTCCTTGAAGGGGAATACGATGTCCTAGTGACAACTACAATCATTGAAACAGGTATCGATATTCCAAATGTCAACACACTTATCGTCCAGGATGCAGACCGTATGGGCTTGTCTCAGCTTTATCAACTTCGCGGACGAGTGGGGCGGTCAAATCGTGTAGCTTACGGATATTTCCTATATCAGCGTGACAAGGTGCTTACAGAGGTTGCGGAAAATCGTTTACAGGCGATTAAGGAGTTTACAGAACTTGGATCTGGCTTCAAAATTGCTATGCGCGATTTATCCATTCGTGGTGCAGGCAATCTACTCGGTTCCCAGCAACACGGGTTCATCGACTCGGTCGGGTTCGATCTTTACTCTCAATTGCTTCAAGAAGCTGTCGAGGAGAAGCAGACAGGTATTATAAAAGCGGATATTCCTGATTTGGAAATAGCATTGCCGCTAAATGCATATATTCCTGACGATTACGTGCGCGATGGATTCCAGAAAATTCAAATGTATAAAATGGTAAAAGCAATCGAAAGTGAAGCTGACTATAATGAACTTGTCGACGAAATGACAGACCGGTTTGGCGATATACCACTGGAAGCTGACTTATTGCTCCGTGTAGGCCGTTTAAAAGCTTGGGGCCGTATTGCAGGTGTCGAATCAATTAAAAAGCAACAATCCCTTATTGAAGTTCGTATTTCATCGGAAGGAACAGCGTGGACAGACGGCGCAAAACTTGTATCAGATTCAATGCCTTTTGGGCGCGCTGTTGGATTTACGATGGAAAACGGACAACTCATCATGACAGTAGATGAGCGTCATACGGGAAAACAGACTGGATTCGACGTTTTGGAAGCGATAATGAGGATTCTTGAGTCATCCAAAAAGGAAACGATTGTTGCTGATTCCTTCTAAAGGACATGTTGCATATTTTGTCCATTGTTGATGCATACTACAATTGAAATGAAGTCTTTGTTCAATTTGTAGAAAGTGAGGCATCATACATGAAGGCAACAGGAATCGTTCGCAGAATTGATGATCTTGGAAGGGTAGTTATCCCTAAAGAGATCCGCAGAACATTGAGGATACGTGAAGGGGATCCACTTGAGATTTTTACCGACCGTGATGGTGAAGTTATTTTAAAGAAATATTCACCGATATCGGAACTCGGGCAATTCGCAAAAGAGTATGCGGAAACCCTTTACGAAACACTTGGAACTCCAGCACTGATTAGTGACCGTGATGAAATGATTGCCGTCTCCGGGTTATCTAAAAAAGATTATTTGAATCGCCAATTGTCCCCTGATATCGACGAAATCATGAATGGTCGTAAAGTCGTCACGGAAAAACTTGAAAAAGCCATCGAATGGGTTCCGGGACAAGTCGAACAAGTTAAATCTTATTGTATCGCACCAATTGTAGCTGCTGGGGATACAATCGGAGCTGTCTATTTACTGTCGAAGGTGCATTTTATAGGAGAAACCGAACTGAAAGCAGCGGAAACAGCTGCTCATTTTTTAGCAAAACAGATGGAACCGTAAAAACAGCCCGCCAAAACCGGATAACACTGGTTTTAGTGGGCTGTTTATATTTACGTGGTGGGCAATAAGGACATGGCGGAGTTGAAAGTTAACGAAAGAATATCTTCTATCTGCTGTTTTTTTAGTTATTTACAAAAAGAAGCTACAAACCATGGCGGTTTGTAGCTCCTTGATGAATTAATTGATAAAAAACATCAGTTTCTTTGGTCGTTATATATGTCGGATTCCTTGATATCTATTCAGTAATATATCCAGCTCTTGACTGTGTTCGACGACAATTGGATGACTCAAACCAAAGTCTTTTGCTTTCATATACATAATTTCCCTTTTCAATTTTATTAGAACCAATAGAATCCGTTTTTTAGGAATTGTTTTTATCATTTTTAGCCCCTCCGATTTACTCATATCATCATTTCCTATTTTTAAATACAATTTTAAGTAATATATTCATAAACTTCATACCTATTTCTTTCCCATATCGTTGAACGATTAAACCTATTCTGAAAAATAAATTTGGACATTAGGAATATTTATTGAAAATCTTTACATTATTCATTCATGATATAATGTATATATTATGAACGACAGAAAGAGGCACGAAAATGGCGCAACAATGGGATATGAAAACGTTCATGAAAGGCGCGTCGATTCTGACGATTTCTGCGATTATTGTGAAATTACTTGGTGCGGTCTACCGAATTCCGTTCCAAAATCTTGTCGGCGACAAAGGGTTCTATATTTATCAACAAGTATATCCTTTTATCGGTATTTTTATCGTTTGGACGTCTTATGGCTTTGCGGTAGCTGTATCGAAGCTGCTTGCGGGAAGTACAAGCCGCGGTGAAGCAAAAGCGATGATGCGTGTGGCATTTACATATCTACTTTTATTATCAATAACCTTTTTTGTTCTATTAACTGTTTTTGCACCATTTTTCGCGCACACCATGGGAGATCCCGCACTTGCTCCACTTCTGCGGGCAGGCGCGTATATCGTTCTGCTTATGCCGGCGTTAGCGGTGTTGAAGGGGTCATTTCAATCGGAGGGACAGATGGTGCCAGTTGCCGTTTCTGGTGTTGGTGAGCAGGCTTTCCGTGTAACGGTTATCCTCATTGGGACATGGATTGCGATGCGGACAGGTGCATCGCTGTATACAGCGGGTGAAGTGGCGATGTGGGGTGCAGTTATCGGAGAAAGTGCGGGCGTTGTAATTCTCGCACTCTATTTTCGTAATTCATTCAAAGGCCCGCTGGAAAGAGTCGATACATGGCGAGTGGTAAAAGAATTAACGGTTGTCAGTTTGGGGGTCAGCGCAAGTTCACTCATTCTCCTGATGTTTCAACTGGTCGATTCATTTACGATCTATAATATTCTCATGTCTAATGGTCTTGCAGAAGATACGGCGATGGTAATGAAAGGTGTCTACGACCGGGGACAACCGCTTGTGCAAATGGGGATTCTAATCGCTTCGACATTAGCGCTTGCGATTGTTCCACTAATCGCTCATCATTCGGCAAAAAAAGCGGGACAAGGGGCATTGCCATTTATCCGATTAACGTTCCGAACAGCATTCCTATTCGGATGGGCCGCCGCCGCGGGGCTTGCGCTAGTTTTACCCTATGTGAATGAAATGCTGTTTGAAACACGTGATGGTACCGCAGCACTCGTGATTTTTTCGTTTCAAATTTTTTGGCTATCGCTTATTTTACCGCTAACGGCGATGCTACAAGGTGCAGGGAAAGTGAAAGTACCGACGCTTCTACTTATTGGTGGACTGGTTATAAAAGTTTTTGCAAATCAACTGCTTGTCCCCGGATGGAATGTCATTGGCGCGGCAATTGCAGGAAATATTGGTTTCGCGGCGATTACGTTTGGGCTCTTACTTTATTTCAAAAAGGTTTGGCCGATCCGCCTTGCACAAATCCGTTTTTACGGATGGGTGATAGCGGCGACTGTCCTTATGATTGCAGTTGTCCTGCCATGGATGCTTATTGCAGACGGGTTTATATTCGACAAGTTTCCAAGTAGGATAGGTGCGACAATTATCGCGCTAACTTCTGTCGCTGCAGGTGCAAGTGTTTTCCTTTTCGTTGTTATGAAATCACGTATAATGGCAGAGAAGGAATGGTTTCTGCTGCCATTTGGCAAGCGTTTTGCTACATTGCAATTACGACTTAATAAAAGAAAAGGTGAATAACATGCATCGGTTAACAATTATTGGTCTCGGTGCGGGTGACCTTGATCAATTGGCGCTCGGGACATACCGAAAGTTAAAAGAAGCAAACCGCATCGTAGCGCGTACGGATCAGCATCCTGCTGTCGCTGAATTAAGGGCAGAAGGGCTTGTTCTGACAAGCTTCGATGAAATTTATGAAAAACACGACTCGTTCGAGCAAGTATATGATGAAATCGTAGATCAGCTGCTTGCAATGTGTGAGGAACAGCCAGTTACCTATGTTGTTCCGGGACATCCGCTCGTGGCCGAACGAACAGTTCAGCTATTAGTCGAGAAAGAGCGCGAAGGTATCGTTCAGCTTGAAATTGCGGGCGGCAACAGTTTTCTTGACCCGATTTTCGCAGCGCTGCGCATTGATCCAATTGAAGGATTTCAATTGCTTGATGGTACGGATATAAAACGCGATGATGTCCATATGACGCAGCATGTGCTGATTGGACAAGTGTACGATGCATTCGTGGCGTCTGAAGTGAAATTATCGTTGATGGAGAAATACGCTTATGATCACCCGGTGACGATTGTGACGGCGGCCGGTTCGACAGGCGAGAAAATTAGCACAGTCCCTCTATTTGAACTGGACCGAGTGACTGAAATTGATAATTTAACGACCATATATGTACCGCCTGTCTTCGAACGGGAAGCGCGGTTGAAAGACTGGACGACGTTTAGAGAAATCATTGCTGCACTGCGCGCTCCTGATGGTTGCCCATGGGACCGTGAACAGACGCATGCATCATTGAAACGGTACTTAATCGAAGAAGCACATGAACTGCTTGAAGCAATCGATAACGAAGATGACGAAGCAATCATTGAAGAACTTGGTGATGTATTACTTCAAGTGTTCCTTCATGCTCAAGTTGGGGAAGATGACGGTTACTTTGCGATGGAGGATATACTTCAAGCGGTCGGTTCAAAAATGATCCGTCGACACCCGCATGTTTTTGGTGATAAGAGTGTGAAGGATTCTGAAGAGGTCCTGCAAAATTGGCAGGAAATTAAGCAACAAGAAAAACCGCAGTCGGCATCTCTTTTGGCACGGCAGAGCCGACCTTCATCTTCACTACTGACGTCTTTAAATTACCAGAAAGAAGCGGCAAAGGTCGGGTTTGATTGGCCAACAATTGATGGCGCTTTTGAAAAGTTTGAAGAGGAATGGATGGAATTCCGTAAAGAATTGGAGAGCGGAACAAAATACAGTCAAATGGATGAACTGGGTGATGTCCTGTTTACGATCGTCAACATTTCGCGCTTCCTCAAATTGTCTCCTGAAGAAGCGATGGTTCACGCGAATCAAAAGTTCAATAGACGGTTTTCATTCGTCGAAAAAGGTGTGAAAGATGGACGTGGTGAATTTGCGGACTATACACTTGACGAACTCGAAGCATTTTGGCAATTAGCAAAAGAAGGGGAAGATAATCATGAGACTCGATAAGTTTTTAAAAGTATCCCGCCTTATCAAGAGAAGGACGCTCGCGAAGCAAGTAGCTGATCAAGGTCGTATAACGATTAATGAAAAGGTTGCGAAGGCATCGTCCGTCGTGAAAGAAAGCGACGAACTGGCAATCCGTTTTGGTCAGAAAGTAGTAACGGTTAAAATCAATTTGCTGAAAGATACGACTAAAAAAGATGATGCAGCTTCAATGTACACGATTTTGAAAGAGGAGAAACTTGAAAAAGTGGAACCTGAATTCATGGATGACGAAGATTGAACGGCATGACAGGGAATATTCCTGTCATGTTTTTTTATGGTCCGGCATAAGATGGCAATGAACGTACAAGCAAAGGGGGAAGCATATAATGCAATTTCAAACTGATAGTCCTACGTACGCAATTCCATCAGGAGACCATGTCGTTACGATGCGCAACAGAAAGCGGATGGATCTCACATCGGTAAAATCAATTGACCGCTTCGATCAGGAAGAATTTCTCGTTCGTACATCTCAAGGATTGTTACAAATCCGCGGAGAGGAACTGCGCATCGTCCACCTAGATGTCGATAAAGGACTTCTTACATTGGAGGGAACGGTCAGCACGATTCAATATGATGAAGAAGAATCAGGCTCAAAAGGTTTCCTCCATAAATTGTTTGGATGAGTTTATCCGTTCAATTTCTTAGCCTGCTCGCTATGATTGGGACGGGCATTGTCGCCGGGGCATTCATGGACATGATTGGAACAGGCACCACACACGCCGGTAAGAAATCAATTATTCGAAAGCGTGCGGCCTGGATTGAAGTGTTTGGATGGATACTTGTCGGATGCGGAACGTTTTATATTCTTTATCTTGTCAGGGATGGAGCATGGCGGATGTATGACCCCTTTGCTCAGATAAGCGGACTGCTTCTTTATGCAAGTATCTTCTATAAGCCATTCCGGTTTCTTGGTAGATTAATACTGGCATTACTAATAAAGCCGCTTTGGTTTCTTGCGCGTCTGATTATTACGGTTATTCGACAAATCATCCGTTTCATTATAAAAGTCTTTGTAATACTTTTCACACCAATTGTTAAACTATACCACTTCATTTCTGGAAAACTCTTTAAAGTGAGAGTGAAATGATGTATAATTTATGGACTAACAACTTGTAAGGTGTGAAGAGAGGAAGTGTGGGACATGCAACAAAAGCAGCCGAAGAAATCGTCCGAAAGGATTGCATCGATTCAAACTGAATATGTCCGCTCCCTAAAAAAGAAAGTAGATAGGAAGAATGCGCGAAAAGTTCGTCTATACAGGAGACTAGCGGTTTTTGCTATCATTTCAGCAATTATCCTTGGCGGTCTAACGAATATGTTTTTCACTCAGAAGAAAGCTTTGGCAGAGAAAGAACTACAAAAAGAAGAAATGCTGACGCAGCTTGAAGAGGTAAATGAAGAGCAGGACATGCTGAAAAGACAATTAGTGAAATTGAATGATGATGACTATATTGCTAAGCTTGCGCGCAAAGAATACTTCTTGTCCGAAAAGAATGAGATTATTTTCGCAATACCGGAAAATGAGAAAAAAAAGGAAAAAAAAGATGAAGGAAAAGAGTAGTCTTATTGACACTCTTTTTTTATTGGCTATAATGGAAGTACGGTTCTTGCATTTGCAGGACTGATTAATATGGTTGCAAGGCTTCCAGCGTGGGGCCCGCTTAAATTTTAAGGAGGAGCATTTTTTTTATGTCAATTGAAGTAGGCAGCAAGCTAGAGGGTAAAGTAACAGGGATCACAAACTTCGGGGCATTTGTCGAGCTACCGAATGGCTCTACAGGCCTGGTCCATATAAGTGAAGTAGCGGACAATTATGTCAAGGACATCAATGATCATTTTAAAGTCGGTGACATGGTTGAAGTAAAAGTGATGAATGTCGGTGCAGATGGTAAAATCGGGTTGTCGATTAGAAAAGCGAAGCCTGAATCTGAGCAGCGTCCAGAACGTCCTCAGCGTCCGCAACGTCCGCGTCAAGGTGGTCGACCTGCTCCTGATCGTCCGGAGAACTTTGAACAAAAGATGGCAAAGTTCATGAAAGATAGCGAGGAGCGCCTCTCAACACTTAAGAGAGCGACAGAGTCGAAACGCGGTGGCCGTGGCGCAAGCAGAGGGTAACTTGCTAGCTGTTTCAATTCATGAAAAAATGTACGATAGTATTAAGAAAAACGGTGGCCAAGGGTTATTACTCTTGACCGCCGTTTTTTTGGATTTTAAGATGTAATGTCTAAGAGACTGTCATAATTCTACCTAGGATAATTGCAGTAGTCTGACAAATTGTCATGGCTCGTCAATAATAGCTCCTCTTCTTGTTTGACCTAAAAATAAAAGAGCAGTCCCAGCGTCGTTAGCAAACGACACTGGGACTGCTCTTTTACAACCTATCGTCTAGCAAGTTTAAATCATTTGCTGCTCGTGACACGATATAGCGAACTTAGACTGTTTTTTTAATCGTATGATGATTTTCGCATATAAACGACCATTTTTTGTAACTCATTTATGGCGGCAGAGGGGATCGAACCCCCGACCTCACGGGTATGAACCGTACGCTCTAGCCAGCTGAGCTACGCCGCCTTAACCTTATTTGCAAAAGAACTTGTTTCTGCTCATACGAACAACAATATTTATAATACAATCGAACCGCGCCAGTGTCAACCTACTTCGAAGGAAAAAAGAAAAAACAGTTCGGAATGAGTCGAAACATTTTATTTTCTTCTTGTCATGAACAGACAATTTCCTGGCAAACACCTATGTATACTCAAGGCATAGTAGACATAGGGGGAATGGGAAATGAAACTAATCGATAGCGTAATGCGTCCTGTGGGCCATCCGATTGGCATGTATCTCGAAATGATTGGGAAACGAAAAATGCATATTTTAGTTGCAAGCCTATTCTTATTTGGATCCTTTTTCTTGGCACAAGCTGTTTTGTTCGACGCGGCTGTTCCTTTTTTCTTGCCGGTTTGGGCATTGGCACGGGCGCGCTTTAGGAAGCATCTGATATGGGTATTTATCGGTGGAATGCTAGGGAGTGCTTTTCTAGGTCTTGGACAAGCTGTCATTCATCTACTGATGCTTGCTTTGTTCAACGCAGTCATTAAGTATCCATTGTTACGAAAATCGGTACCTTTCACGGTAGCCGGATGCATCATCATCGTACAGGTGATATGGCAGTTTGTTATGCATGCCGGACAACCCCCAGTCAATGTTCAACTATATATAGGTTTTGAAGCAGTTCTTGCTTTATTTATGACGTTTTTCCTTTTTGTTGCTTTCCCGCCTGCTGATCGAATCTTTTTTGGAAAGTGGACACCTGAGCGGCTTGGGGCGGCTTGCCTTATCGGAGCGATGGCTACAACTGGTATGAGTGGGATTATGTTGGGATCTGTATCGGTTTCAGGAACACTTATCCATCTTGCAATCTTACTAGCAGCACTAGTGGGGGGACTTCCATTTTCAACAACAGTCGCGATGATAATCGCTGCAATCGTTGGGATAGCAGAATTATCGTTTACCGGAATGATGGCGGTCTATGGGATGACGGGCTTTTTTGCAGGTGCATTACGACGCTTTAAAAAAATGGGTATTGCAGTGGGGGGGATTGCGGTATCACTATTCTTCCTTATGTATGATCTGACGTTGCCTCTTGATAAATCTCATTTTGTGACAATCGGCGTAGCTACTGTTCTTTTTTTGTTTTTCCCAACAAAAAAACTTGAGACAATTCGGCGTGTATTTCATCCGGAAAACACGGATGTGACTGAAAAGCGACAGAAATGGCTAGCGGAAAGACTAGATGAACAGTTATCTGACTTCCAACAGTTCTCCGAATTCATGTCGGCACTCGTTAGCGACCGGTTTTCTCCGCAGAGTAATTCGAATATGGTGCCTCAACAAGTCATACCGAAAATCTGTCAGTCTTGTTTTAGGTACTCAAAGTGTTGGGATAGTGGAGACAATGATATGGGAGGACTGATTAATGAATGGGAAATGACCTATTCCATGACGAAAAAAGCGAAGCGGCACCGCGTGGAAGAAAAAATAAAATACAAGTGTATTCGTTTTAACGGACTTGTGGCAGAACTTGAAGAAACAGCAGCTTCAAGTTTATTGACAGGGCAACTTCAACACGGACGGAAAATGCTGGCTCTCCAGTTACGGGATATGAGTACTCATCTCGATAAAATAATGAATGAAGTTAAAGAGGATTTATCTGTTTATAAACCAGCTGAAGAAGAGTTAGCAAAACGTCTGCTAGAAAAAGACATCGAATTCTTTCAGATTGATATGTTGTCAGGAGAAAGGGGAGCACGTCGCATCATCTGTTGTATCCCGGAGAAAAGATCCGACTTCGAAACAGATACTACGGTGGCAGAAAGGTTAATCCTACCTGTTCTAGAAGAAATGTATGACGAGCCTTTCCGGGTCGCAAAATCTCTCGTACTGCAAGAACCATTTCCGCATATTCAACTGACGTTCGGCTCTGCAGTTCGCTTTTCACTGGACTATGGCGTTGTCGCGACGGCGGGTGGTGAAACATTCCGAGCAGGAGATGCCTATGAAGTGTTCCCGATACATGAAGGACTAACTGCAGTCCTGTTGTCGGATGGGATGGGACAGGATTTGAATGCCTATCATGAGAGTCGAAAAGTAATCCGTCTGATGCGGGAGTGTCTTGATAGGAAAATGGATCCTGAAACGGCCATGCATACGCTTCACTATATGATGTCCCTGAACGGACTTGATGATATGTATGCAACACTAGATCTTGCTCTAATTGATTTACAGGACGGTCGTATTTGGTCTTGGAAAGCCGGGTCGATGAGTACGTATATTAAACGGGGGGAGGACTTTTTAAGGTTGGACAGCAAATCTGTGCCCGTTGGTTTTCTCCCATCCTTTTCTATTGAGGCGAAGAATGAAGAGTTAAAGTCGGGTGATATTATACTAATGTTAACGGACGGCATTTTTAACGGTGATATTCCAATTGAAAAACAAGAGGAGTCGCTGTATAACAGCCTTGAAAAATACGGAGGTTACGAATGCGACAAAATTGCCGATCGAGTTATGCATGAGATGGAGCGGAAGTTTGGTGTAATGGGTGACGACCGTACAGTGTTAGTTATGAAAATCGATCATGTATTGCCGAAGTGGTCAAGTTTTACACCGTACTCGCAAATTATTTCCCGGGAAAAGGCGATTTGAAGAATCTTTAAGGGAGTGAGGGGACCCTAAATTGAAGCCCCTTTAGAAGTTTTATGATAAAATTTGATTAAGAGTAAGTCACTATAGGAGGAAGTCGGGCAATGGATACATTGGGACAGAAAATTTTTCGTTTCGTCAAGGATTGGTTGCTAATTTCCCCGAATGACCGTATTCTTGTCGCTTGTTCAGGGGGGGTCGATTCAGTGGCGCTACTACACTTCATGGTCTCCAATCAGGAACGAATGGGTATTGAAATCGCCGCAATTCACGTAGATCATAAATTGCGTGGAGAAGAATCGGAGGCAGACGGTACCTTTGTGAAAGAATTATGTGAATCATACGGAGTACCGTTTTTTGGTGGAAGTGTTCCGGTGCCTGAAATTATAGAGAGAGACGGCGGGAATGTGCAAGCTGTCTGCCGTGATGGAAGATATGCTTTTTTTGCAGATATCATGCAAAAACATGGTTATCCTGTCTTGGCAACAGCGCACCATGCAGAAGACCAGTTGGAAACGGTATTGATGCAAGTGACAAAAGGCAGTATGCCTTCAGGTATCCCCGTTAAACGTGCAGTCGATGGGGGTCAACTTATTCGACCATTCCTTCCTGTCATGAAAGCGGATCTCTATTCATACGCTGCTGAAAACAACTTACAGTTCCGTGAAGACCCGAGTAATGAAAGTGACGCCTACCAGCGTAACCGTTTCCGTCACCGAATCATCCCCTTCCTTCAAGAGGAAAACCCGGCAGTTGCGGAAAATGCAGTGAGAATGTCAGGTTGGCTTCAGCAAGATGAAGAGTTGCTTGAAATAATGGCGAAAGACCGTTTGGATGGAATTATTAAATTCACAGAAGCGGGCTTGCCTAGCGTCGATGGAAATGCTTTCTCTAACATGCATCAAGCTTTACAAAGACGGATGATTACACTACTATTGAAGTATGTTTACAATGGGGAATTTGTGCCCGTAAAATATAATTTCGCGCTCATTAACCAACTACTGCATCATCTGGCTTCACAGAATGGGAATGTCTCCATTGACCTTCCGCGCGGTTACCGATTCATTCGGGAGTATGGGGTGTTGACGTTCGTTCGAGACACAGCAAACGAGGAAATCTCTGGGCAAAAACGATTGCCGAAAGATAGTTGGATCAGTTGGGGAAATGACGTACAGCTTTATTGGACTGATGTGGATAATCCCGCAGCACAATTATTCACGGATGCAGATGATATCATGTATTTTGATCTGCCTCATTCTGCATTGCCTCTGGGAATTAGGAACAGAGAAGATGGGGATCGGATTTTGTTACCCGGAATGTCACATCCGAAACGCTTATCCAGGTTGTTTATCGATTCGAAGGTTGCTATGACTTCGCGCAACCAATTGCCGGTACTCATTACAGCACAAGGTGAAGTGTGTGCGGTTCCGGGCTTAAGATATGGAGTGGCATTTTCGAGAAAACAAACAGATCGTAGTAAATACATAGTTAGTACAAGGAAGTTATAATTGATATGTATGAAAGAGGGGGAATTCCGATGTTGGCAAAAGATATCGAGGAAATACTGATTACAGAAGATGAAATCCAAGGGAAAATCCGTGAGCTTGGTGAAGTACTTACTGAAGAGTACCAAGATAAGTTCGTTCTTGCAATTGGCGTTCTAAAAGGCGGCTTGCCTTTCATGAGTGATCTTATTAAGCGCATTGATGCTTATATTGAACTCGATTTTATGGATGTCTCCAGTTACGGCAATGCAACAGTTTCGTCCGGTGAAGTTAAAATTGTTAAGGATTTGAATACAAGTGTCGAAGGGCGCGATGTACTTATCATTGAAGACATTATCGACAGTGGGAAGACGTTAAGCTACCTCGTAGAATTGATGAAATACCGCAAAGCAAATTCTATTAAAATTGTCACACTTCTTGATAAACCGACTGGCCGGAAAGTAGATTTAAAAGCGGATTACGTTGGTTTCATCGTACCGGATGCGTTTGTAGTCGGGTATGGACTTGATTATATGGAGAAATACAGAAACTTACCTTACATTGGTGTGCTGAAAAAGGAAATTTACTCATTTTAAGAGAGTGGTAAGTATTTCTTAAATGAGTTTGCGAAAAATTCATTTAGCTAAGGCATTTCCTTTGTAGGTGAATCATACCTATGATAAGATTTACACTAGTTTTCTGTCTAATGAAATGAGGAGGCTTGGGATGAATCGAATACTTCGATACTTTCTATTATACGGACTGATATTTCTTGCGATAATGGGGATATTCAGTTCACTAAACAACACAAACCCAAAACAGAAAGAGATTCGTTACGATGAATTTATAACTGCTTTGGAAGAGGGTAAAGTGGAAACAGTAAGTTTACAGCCAGTCCAGCTCGTCCTTGAAGTGAGGGGTAAAATGGATGGGTATGAAGAAGGTGAAGAATTCGTAACAAATGTTCTGAACGATGCTGCTATACAAGATGACATCCGTTCACTTGCTACGAAAACCAATACTGAAATTGATATCTTGCCTACTCCTGTAGCAAGCGCATGGGTTTCTTTCTTTACCGGTCTTTTACCGTTCATCATCATCTTCATTCTATTCTTCTTCCTGTTAAACCAGGCGCAAGGTGGAGGCGGCGGCGGTGGCCGTGTTATGAACTTCGGCAAGAGTAAAGCGAAGCTTCATACAGACGATCGCAAAAAAGTTCGCTTCACTGATGTTGCAGGAGCGGACGAAGAGAAAGCGGAGCTTGTGGAAGTTGTAGACTTCCTGAAAGATTCGACTAAATTCGTCGAAGTCGGAGCACGCATACCTAGAGGAATCCTGTTAGTTGGACCTCCTGGTACAGGTAAAACGCTATTGGCACGTGCGGTTGCAGGTGAAGCGGGAGTTCCTTTCTTCTCAATCTCAGGTTCTGATTTTGTGGAAATGTTCGTTGGGGTCGGGGCATCACGTGTACGTGACCTTTTCGAAAATGCTAAAAAGAATGCACCATGTATTATTTTCATCGATGAAATCGATGCGGTCGGCCGTCAACGTGGCGCAGGCCTCGGCGGTGGACACGATGAACGTGAACAAACACTGAATCAGCTTCTTGTTGAAATGGATGGGTTCGGTGAGAACGAAGGGGTTATCATAGTTGCGGCGACAAACCGACCGGATATCCTTGACCCTGCACTTCTTCGTCCAGGACGTTTCGACCGTCAAATCACAGTTGGTCGCCCGGATGTAAAAGGAAGAGAAGCAGTTCTAAAAGTCCATGCGCGCAATAAGCCACTTGATGACACTGTCAACTTGAAGGCACTTGCACAACGTACACCTGGTTTCTCGGGAGCAGACCTTGAAAACCTATTGAACGAAGCAGCGCTTGTGGCTGCAAGACGTGACAAAACGAAAATCGATATGTCTGACATCGACGAAGCAACTGACCGAGTTATTGCAGGTCCTGCGAAGACGAGCCGCGTCATATCGAAAAAAGAACGTGATATTGTAGCATTCCATGAAGCGGGTCACGTTGTTGTAGGGCTAATGCTCGATGACGCTGAAATCGTTCATAAAGTAACAATTGTTCCTCGTGGTCAGGCAGGCGGCTACGCCGTTATGCTTCCAAAAGAAGACCGTTACTTCATGACGAAGCCCGAACTTCTCGATAAAATATCAGGGCTTCTGGGTGGTCGAGTTGCAGAGGAAATTGTCCTCGGTGAAGTTTCAACTGGGGCTCACAACGACTTCCAGCGTGCAACTGGCATCGCGCGTTCGATGGTAACTGAGTACGGAATGAGCGATAAGCTAGGACCGATGCAGTTTGGTCAGTCTCAAGGGCAAGTATTCCTTGGTCGTGACTTCAACTCTGAACAAAATTATTCCGAATCGATTGCATATGAAATCGACCAAGAAATGCAACGTATTATCAAAGAACAATACGCTCGTACACATGAAATTCTATCTGGACAACGCGACTTGCTTGATTTAATTGCAACGACGCTTCTAGAAGTCGAAACACTTGATGCAGAGCAAATTAATCATCTAAAAGATCATGGTACACTGCCAGATCGTCCATATGGCCGTTATGGCTTGGATAATTTAGATGATAAACCGAAAAGTATCGATGCAGTAGAAAGTGGAGATGACGTAGTCATTTCTGATTCGACTGGAGCACCTACGGATCCGTCAATCGTTGATTTACGAAAAGAATCCGATGGCGAACAACCTCTTAGGCCAATCGACGAAGAACGCAGAGATTAAAAATTATGAAAGCTGACTGTTTCTTTTGAAACAGTCAGCTTTTTTGTTGCAAAATAATGTCTTTATGTCCGATACTTTACTGTATGGGAAGAATTAAACTTGCACCCATCCTCAATGTGACCCTGTTCAATGTGTCGCCATTCAAGCCACTTCTGCTTTTGTTCATAGCTTGGTATGTGGTATGATATGTTGGAAAATGACGAAGTTAGCGGGGGAACCAATATGATTCTAGTGCTGGATACAGGAAATACAAATATTGTCCTTGGTGTCTATGAACAAGGAGAACTTAAACATCATTGGCGTATGGAAACTTATCGACATAAGACGGAAGATGAATATGCGATGCAAGTAAAGTCGATGTTTTCACATGTCGGACTAACTTTTGACGATGTACGTGGCATTATCATTTCATCGGTCGTCCCGCCTGTTATGTTTCCATTGGAGCAGATGTGCAGAAAATACTTCAATCAAAAACCACTAATAGTTGGACCAGGTCTCAAAACTGGATTGAATATCAAGTACGAAAATCCGCGTGAAGTTGGTGCAGACCGGATTGTCAATGCGGTTGCAGCAATTCATGAATATGGAACTCCGCTGATTATTGTCGATTTTGGGACGGCAACGACCTATTGTTATGTAAATGAAAAAGGCGAGTATATGGGTGGGGCAATTGCGCCAGGTATCGGAATTTCATTGGAAGCATTGTTCGACCGGGCATCTAAATTGCCTCGTATCGAGCTCACGAAGCCAGAGCATGTTGTAGGGAAAAACACTGTAGCCGCTATGCAGGCTGGAATTGTTTATGGATATGTTGGACAAGTTGATGGTATTGTTGCCCGTATGAAAGCACAGAGTAAGGAAGAACCTACCGTCATTGCTACGGGAGGGCTTGCAGATCTTATTGCAAGTGAGACGACAGTTATTGATATTGTTGACAACTTTCTGACGCTAAAGGGGCTTCATCTAATATACGAAAGAAACATGTAGAAGGAGTAGATATTTTAAATGAAAGATTACTTAGTAAAAGCACTTGCATTTGAAGGAACAATCCGGGCGTATGCGGTACGCTCAACAGAAACGGTGTCTGAAGTACAACGCCGCCACAGCATGTGGCCGACAGCGACGGCAGCTCTTGGGCGTTCAATGACGGCGACTGTTATGATGGGTGCCATGTCAAAGGGCGAAGATAAACTGACAATTAAAATTGACGGCAATGGTCCAATTGGTTCAATGGTTATCGATGCAAATGCACATGGCGAAGTTCGGGGATATGCATCGAACCCACAAACGCATTTTGACTTGAATGAAATGGGTAAACTCGACGTAAAACGTGCGGTTGGAACAGAAGGGATGCTTTCAGTCGTAAAAGATTTAGGTCTTCGCGATTTCTTTACAGGGCAGGTTCCGATTGTATCCGGCGAGATTGCTGAAGACTTTACGGAGTACTTTGTCGTTTCGGAGCAGGTGCCTTCTGCAGTGGGACTAGGTGTTCTCGTAAATCCTGACAATACAGTTAAAGCCTCGGGCGGTTTTATAATCCAGGTTATGCCTGGTGCATCGGAGGAAACGATTGTACAACTTGAAGAGCGTATTGCTAACGTCGAACCAATTTCATCATTAATCAACCGCGGTCTTACACCTGAGGAAATACTTTATGAAGTACTCGGTTCTGAAAATGTGGAAATTCTAGACCAAATTGATGTTTCATTCGAATGTAATTGTTCAAAAGACAGATTTGGTAATGCAATCATTGGCCTTGGAGAGCAGGAAATCAGAGAAATGATTGACGAAGATGGAAAAGCTGAAGCACATTGCCATTTCTGTATGGAAACGTATGTGTATCCAAAAGAAGAGCTGGAAGGCTTTATCGATGAAATACAATCGAGGGCCTGAGTCTGGGACGGAAAGTTCACAGACACGTAAACTAAAGACGAAACCACTTGTTCTCCTAATTGCAATTCTATTACTGTTTAATATCTTTTGGTTTGTAGGTTGGCTTATGCCGAACAAATCAAAGCAAACAGATGAAGTAGTGGCATCGGTTTCCGGTAAGCCGATTACAAGAGAACAGTGGATGACTGCGATGGAAAAAGAAGTGGGTCACGAAACGCTCCTAGATCTAGTAAATGACTTGGTGATGGAAGTGGCTGCAGATCAGTATGAGATTGAAGTTTCTGATAAGGAGATTAACCTTGAAATGGCGCTTATCCGTTCCGTTGACGGCCGTTCCATTTCAGGTCAAGATGAAGAAAAGATGCGTCAAAAAATCCATTCCAATCTCATCCTTGAAAAAGTGTTAACGAAAGACATTGTGGTGAAAGACGATGCAATTAAGAAGCATTACGATGAAAATAGTTCACTTTATAATATCCAAACTTCCTATCGAACCTCTATTATTATTGTTCCGACGAAAGACGAAGCAAAACAGACAATTGATGAACTGTCAAAAGGCTCAAGCTTCGACGTACTTGCAAAAGAGCGGTCGACGGATCTTGCATCAGCAAGCCTTGGTGGGGATATCGGCTATATCAACGATTCGACAGATTCAATTGACTTGGCTATCGTTGAAGCAGTGTCCGGAGTGAAAGAAGGAACGATAAGTGATGTAATAGCTTTGAGTGACGGTACTTACTCGGTTTTGCGTGTGAATGAGGTAGTGAAGGGGCAATCTTTTAAATTTAAAGAAGTAAAAGATCATATTAGGCGTGAGCTTGCAATTGAACAACTTCCACAAGCGGTTAACCCGGAGGCGTTCTGGGAAGAGTTTGATGCGGAATGGTTTTACGGTAAATGATAGATAGCTGTCCGGAAGTCGACTTTAATCGGCATATCCGGACAGCTTTTCTTGTCTTCGGGAATAGGATAACTTCTAGATAGGAATTTCGACTTGGTTACGGCATTATGCACTATTGGTCTGTCAGAGGGTTAATCTTTAAGAGGAGTAAAAGAATATATATTGTGCGCATTCAATTGTTGACAATGTTCACATAATGGTAGTAAAATTAGTATTATAAAACATATCAAATTAGTAGGGATTGGGAGAGGGTAAAAATGACGTTAGTTGGAAACTCTATTGCAGACTTAGTTGGGAAAACACCTCTTGTTAAAATGAACAGAATGACAGGTGCAGAAGATGCGGATATTTATTTGAAACTTGAATATATGAATCCGGGATCGAGTGTCAAAGACCGTATTGCGCTTGCAATGATTGAGGCTGCTGAAAAGTCGGGTGATTTGAAAGAAGGAAGTACGATAATCGAACCGACAAGCGGAAACACAGGAATTGGGCTTGCAATGATCGCTGCGGCAAAAGGCTATAAAGCGGTTCTCGTTATGCCAGATACGATGAGTTCTGAACGACGCAATTTGCTTCGGGCTTATGGTGCAGATCTTGTACTTACGCCGGGTGCTGAAGGAATGAAGGGCGCCATTGGAAAAGCTGAAACACTAGCAAAGGAAAATGGTTGGTTTATGCCACAACAATTTAACAATGAGGCAAACCCTGAAATACATCGCTTAACAACAGGTCCTGAAATTGCCGACGCACTAGACCGTGTGGACGCATTCATTTCTGGAATTGGAACGGGCGGTACGATTACAGGAGTGGGTCTCGTCTTGAAAGAGCGTTTTCCGGAAGTGAGCATTATCGCAGTTGAACCGACAGACTCTCCCGTACTTTCAGGCGGTAAGCCGGGACCACATAAAATTCAAGGTATTGGTGCAGGATTCGTTCCAAAAGTTCTCGACACGGAAGTCTACAACGAAATTATCCAAGTGACGAACGACGAAGCGTATGAAACGGCAAGACGTGCAGCTCGAGAAGAGGGTATTCTGGGCGGCGTTTCATCAGGAGCGGCAATCTTTGCAGCTTTACAAGTTGCGAAGAAACTTGGTAAAGGGAAGGTAGTCGTTGCGATTCTTCCTTCTAATGGAGAACGTTACTTAAGTACACCACTTTATCAATTTGACGAAGAATAATTAAATGCAGCTAGAAGGTGCTAAAATGCACCTTCTTTTTTATTTCAATTTTATTGGTTTTAGATGTTCTTCGAATAAAAAAGGAATTCACGCTAATTATTATAGCGTAAAAAGGCTTTTTCCCTGTAAGATGAAGTTACTAAAGTTATCGGGAGGAAACTGGGATGCACAAACAAAAGATCGATTATACAACATTGGCGATGACGAAAGAACAATTTTTCTGTGGCTATAAAGAATTGGCTCATATGCATGACACTCATGTCCTTCTTGAAAGTGGACGGGGCGGGGCATTATGTATGGCGGGAATCGACCCTCTTGTTACATTGCGGACATTGAACGAAAAAAAGTTACAACTAATTTGGCGTGATGGCACAGAGGAAGTAAGAGAAGGAGATCCCCTCGAACTACTAAATGAGTTTGTTCAGTCATATGAAATTGAATCTATTCCTGGACTGCCGGATTTTCAAGGTGGTGCAATAGGTTTCATAAGCTACGATTATGTCCGAACTTATGAAAATATTCCAGACGATACAATGGACGACTTGGATACACCCGACTTATTCTTCTGTCTGTTCGACCGCTGGGCGGTTCTTGATTGTAAGAATGAAATGGCTTATTTCATGACACTCCCAGATAGTGATTTAGAACCCTCGGAGCTAGAATCCGACTGGGTAGCCGCTGCGTTAGCGGGAATAAGCAAGCAAGTTTTCGCGCCAGGGGATGCTAAAGAGGTCTCTATTAGTGAAAAAAATCTAGCTGTTTCTGTTACGGGGCCGCAATTTGCGCAGATGGTTCGTGACGTGCAGAATTATATTTCAAGCGGCGATGTTGTTCAAGTCAATCTCTCGGTAAGGCAATCACAATTGCTGACAGCAAATCCGCTTGATATGTATGAAGCGCTACGCTCATTTAATCCATCTCCTTATATGGCTTCAATCGGGTCCTCGGAATTCTCCGTTGTCTCGGGTTCACCCGAGCTACTGCTGAAAAAGCGTGGAGATGAAATGAGTACGCGTCCAATTGGTGGTACGCGCCCTAGGGGGAAAGACGAAACTGAGGATGCTGCGCTTCATGCTGAATTATTGTCGAACAAAAAAGAGACGGGCGAACATATTATGCTTGTAGATCTGGAACGAGAAGACTTTGAACGTGTTTGTAAAACTGGAACGGTTGAAACAGATGAATTCATGGTCGTGGAAAAATATTCACACGTGATGCATCTCGTGTCGAACGTCCGAGGAAAAGCTGCAGAAGGCATATCTAATGCTGATATTGTCAAAGGTGTATTCCCAGGGGGTTCCATCACAGGTTCTCCGAAACTCCGGACAATGGAAATTATTGAAGAACTAGAACCCACGCGAAGAGGATTGTATACGGGTTCAATCGGTTGGTTTGGCTTTAATGGTGATTTTGAACTTAATATTGTCATCCGTACTGTCTATATTAAGGACGGCATTGCACATATCCAGGCAGGCGCAGGTCTTGTCGCCGATTCAGTGCCGGAAGCAGAATATGTAGAATCGTTAAATAAGGCAAAAGCGCTTTGGCAGGCAAAAGCGATGGTGGAGAAGTAAGATAGGAGGTTCGTTATGTGGTGTTGGATGAATGGTGAATTCCTGCGAGCGGACGAGTTAAAGATTTCACCCTTCGATCACGGTTTTCTGTATGGAGCTGGCTTTTTCGAAACGTTCCGAACGTATAAGGGTAATGTATTCTTGTATGATAAACATATGGATAGACTACATGCTGCACTCACAGAGTATCGGATTTCGATGCCTTACGATGAAATGGAAATTCTCACTGCTGTAGGTAGACTGGATGAACTGAATGGCGGCAGTGATGGCTATTTTAGGCTAAATGTCTCGGCGGGAGTCCATGATATCGGTCTTGCACCTTCTTCCTATGCGATGCCGAACGTTATTTTGTTTAGAAAAGAATTGGTTCCGACTGTTCGGGGTACGGAGAAGAGGGCAGTCTGGCTTGAGACGCCGCGTAATAATCCAGAAAGTACGGTACGTCATAAGTCGCACAACTTCCTTAACAATATAAAGGGGAGACTGGAGCTATCTTCGTTGAAAGAGATGGAAGGTCTTTTCGTAACTGCTGAAGGTTATGTTGCTGAAGGAGTTACGTCAAATGTATTCTGGTTGAAGGATGGCGTACTATTTACGCCGACTATCGAAACGGGGATTCTCCCGGGGACGACACGAGCGTTTATCATAGAAGGTGCTAAGTCTGCCGAAATCACCGTGAATGAAGGGTTTTATGGTAAAGAAGATGTGGAATCTGCTGACGAGGTATTTGTAACGAACGCTGTGCAGGAAATCGTGCCCCTATCCATGATTGAAGAAATACAGCTTCCGGGAGCGGCGGGTGGTTTTTATAAAAGGCTCCATGAATACTACTTGCGGGCGATAGATGATATGAAAGAAGGTTATCGGTAATGAAATTGATTCATGCACGTGATACATACCAGTTTGGAAATGTAGAAATGGAATTTAAAAAAGAAACGGTTATCATGGGAATTTTGAATGTGACGCCTGATTCGTTTTCGGATGGCGGAAAATATGGCCGCATTGACGCTGCGCTTAAGCGTGCGGAAGAAATGCTTCGAGATGGAGCGAAAATTATTGATGTGGGCGGTGAATCCACTCGTCCAGGACATATTCCGATTTCATTGGAAGAAGAGCTTGAACGAACGGTTCCAATTATCAAGGCTTTGACAAATGAATTTGGATGCACCGTGTCGATTGATACATATAAAGCTGGCGTCGCAGAAGAAGCAATCTTGGCAGGCGCAAGGATCATCAATGATATTTGGGGAGCAAAACGCGAACCGTATATTGCAGACGTTGCAGCAAAACATAATGTACCCATTATTCTAATGCACAATCGTGAGAAGGCGGAGTACGAAGGTAACTTTATGGATGAAGTTATCGCTGATTTGGAAGAAAGTGTAGGGATTGCTGTTGCGGCAGGTGTAACGCATGATAATATCTGGCTCGATCCGGGTATTGGTTTTGTTCGGAATGCAATTCAAAATATATGGACAATGCAAGGGCTCGATCGAATAGCTGAGATGGGGTACCCAGTACTTCTCGGAACATCGCGAAAATCGCTGATTGGAAGCGTTCTTGGCTTACCCGTTGAGGAACGACTTGAAGGAACAGGAGCAACTGTTTGCTATGGAATCGAACATGGTTGCCATATTGTGCGCGTGCATGACGTGAAAGAAATCGCCCGTATGGCAAAAATGATGGACGTACTAACTGGGAAAAAGGATTTCGAACAATAGGAGGAGTCCATTTTATATGATGAAGTATGAGTGGCGAAAAGAGGATAAAGAAATCTATTTGCCAAAACAGACACCCACTATTTACGATGACATCGAAAAGTTGTATATCAAAGTACAGGGTGAAGGACATCCAGATAGCGATTTGTTCCGGTCAAACGTGGAACTTTTATATGCATTGTCTTATAGTATTCGAATGATGCCAAAGAGTGGCTACACACCAAAAGACTACTATGAATATACAGTATTTCCGCTTGAGGGAATTTGGGATTTAGATGAAGAGGGCAGAAAATTGGATTACCTCGATAAAAATCATTTAGTTTATCAATTAATGATCAGACAGCCTGACTTTGTGACGAGCGAAGTTTTTCAAAGGGCTGTTGAAAACGTGCGGGTCAAAAAGAAACATATACCAGTCGATACGGCAACACTTGAGCCGTTTTCTGATGGATTATCTGTTCAGATGATGCACCATGGTAGTTACGATAAAGAACCAGCAACGTTTACTATAATGGAAAAGTATTGCGAGGAACAAGGTTTGATCCGAATTGAAAAAAGTCATAGAGAAATCTATATCACAGACGCTAGAAGAACAGCGCCAGAGAAATTAAAGACTGTGCTTAGATTTAAAGTTTCAAAATAAGAAATGTAGTTTAATTGAGGAAGTAAATAAGTTGTGTACGTACGCTAACTTAAAGGCGGGTCACCCTATTGCTTTATCAGTCATACGAGGAGGATGCGGTATGGATTATATTCATCTGAACGAATTGGAGTTTTACGGCTATCACGGTGCACTGCCGGAAGAGACAAGGCTTGGTCAGCGTTTTCGAGTGACGGTTTCGCTTGCAACAGATTTGTCGGAAGCGGGAAAGACAGACAATCTGGATGAAACGGTTAATTATGCTGAAGTATATAGCTTGTGTCGAACAATCATAGAGGGCGAACCTGTAAAACTGATCGAAACAGTTGCTGAAAATATTGCGACAAAGGTATTGGTAATGTTTGCAGATAAAGTGACTGGCGTTCGTGTGATACTTGTAAAACCTGATCCACCGATTCCGGGCCATTATACATCTGTATCGGTAGACATTACGAGGGGGAACTTTTGATGAATGTTGCGTACCTCTCTTTGGGTTCGAACATCGGTGATAGGCTGCATCATTTGAAAGAATCGGTTCGAGCGCTTCATGTTAGTAATGGCACAACGGTTACATCGATATCGTCAATTTATGAAACAGTGCCTGTTGGCTATACAAATCAGGCAGACTTTCTTAACCTGGTTATCCGTGTTGAAACAGATTTAACAGCACATGAACTGTTGGTGGTGTGTCAAAGTATAGAACAAGAGCTTGGCCGAGTTCGTGAAGTCAAGTGGGGTCCTCGGACTGTAGACCTTGATATTCTGTTGTATAATAACGACAATATTGAAACGGAGAATTTGGTTGTACCGCACCCGAGAATGCATGAGCGGGCATTTGTTCTAATTCCTCTTCTAGAAATAGCTCCTTTAATTGCCGATTCGATGGTAGACACAGGCGTTTTACTTTGGAAGAAGCTTAACGAAGTAGATGAATTCCTACAAGAAGGGGAATGACACATACCATATACCATAACTGTTCTGTCGGCGAGATAGGTAATAGAAAATCCGTAACATGGTCAATACAATGAAAACGGCTGATGAGTTAACGAACCTTATGAACGGCTTTGGTGATGAAATGATGAAACTTGATCAAGTAGCAGTTAGTATAAGTTCTGTTTGCGCTGGATAAGTCGGGCTGTCACGCGTTGTGGCAGCCTTTTTCGATACGGATAAGTTAAAAGTTGGAGATTTTTCGTCAAGACACCAGTTATTCTTGGTGTTATTAGATGATGTGAATAAGTAAAACGTGTTTGGGTGGCGCAAATTGTGTACAATAGATGCATGCTATCTTATGCAGCGGATAATGATGAAGGAGTGAAAGAAATGTCACATTTGGATGAAATGAACGATCAGCTTTTGGTGAGACGCCAGAAGATGGAAGATATACGGGAAAGTGGATTAGACCCATTCGGCTCAAGATTCGAGCGGACACATCTATCGAATGAAATCCGGGAGCGTTTTGAAGAGATTTCAAAAGAAGACCTCGATGAAACGCCTCATACAGTAACAATTGCAGGTCGTATCATGACGAAGCGCGGTAAAGGAAAAGCTGGATTTGCGAATCTGCAAGATCTTGGCGGCCAGGTTCAAATCTACGTAAGACAAGATGCGATTGGTGAAGATGCTTACAAACTCTACAATAGTACAGATCTTGGGGACATTATCGGGATTACAGGGACAATCTTCAAGACGAAAGTTGGAGAACTCTCTATTAAAGCGACAGAATTCACATTCCTTACAAAAGCGCTGCGTCCATTACCTGAGAAATTCCACGGGTTGAAAGATATAGAACAACGTTACCGTCAGCGTTATTTGGATTTGATTGCGACGGAAGGTAGTAAAGAGACATTCATTCTAAGAAGTCGTATCATCCAGTCGATGCGCCGTTACTTGGATGGACAAGGTTTTCTTGAAGTAGAGACACCGATGCTACATGCGATTGCAGGAGGAGCATCTGCACGCCCATTCGTCACACATCATAATACGCTCGACATGACACTTTACATGCGGATTGCAATCGAGCTTCATTTGAAGCGCCTTATTGTCGGTGGACTTGAGAAGGTATATGAAATAGGACGCGTATTCCGTAACGAAGGAATTTCAACGCGCCATAATCCGGAATTTACAATGATAGAGTTATATGAAGCGTACGCGGATTATAACGACATCATGGAATTGACTGAAAACTTAGTAGCTCATATCGCCCAAGATGTGCTCGGCACGATGCAAGTGCAGTATGGAGAAGATGTGATTGATTTAGCGCCAGGATGGAAACGTCTGCATATGGCTGATGCGATAAAAGAGTATACGGGTGTTGATTTCTGGAAAGAGATGACTAAAGAAGAAGCTCATTCATTAGCTAAAGAACACGGGGTAGAAGTTAAACCATTGATGGAAGTGGGACATGTGTTGAATGAGTTCTTCGAACAGAAGGTAGAAGAGCAACTTGTGCAACCGACATTTATCTATGGACATCCTATTGAAATTTCTCCACTTGCGAAAAAGAATGCACAAGATAGCCGCTTTACGGATCGTTTTGAGTTGTTCATTGTACGACGTGAACATGCGAATGCATTTACAGAATTGAATGATCCGATTGATCAACGTGAACGTTTTGAATCACAACTTGTAGAAAAGGAACAAGGGAATGATGAAGCTCACGACATGGATGAGGATTTCATCGAGGCACTTGAGTATGGATTACCGCCAACTGGAGGACTTGGAATCGGTGTGGATCGCCTTGTCATGCTGTTGACAAATGCACAATCAATTCGTGACATCTTACTGTTCCCGCAAATGCGCCCGAAAGAATAAATGGAGTTAACCGCTGTGTAATGCCTATTAAAGGGCTATTACACAGCGTTTTTTATAGATTTGGATAAAAAGATGAAACTAATTCAAAATTAGTGTTGCATTAAAAGTAGCCAGGTGATATATTAGATAACGTTGCCAGTCCGACACATCGTGTTTAGTCAAAACTTGAAAAAAGAAATTGAAATTAGTTGTTGACACGGACGACGTAATTTGGTATGATATAAGAGTTGCCACTGAAACAAGCGGCAAACGAATAAAGAGGAATGCAAATCAGTTCCTCGCCAAATGAACCTTGAAAACTGAACAGCAAAA
>NZ_JBYHFQ010000028.1:0-49088 GCF_057669665.1 Sporosarcina sp. Y1004
ATATACTGTTTCCGGTAATGATTTTACCCAGTACTCAAACTCTTCCTTATTAACGCTTTTCGAAAATGTTATTAGTTTTGAAGAGAGCGGCAGGTTTTTTCCAGATATAATTTCTTTGTTGCTAACTTTTTGCGGTGAGCTCAGAGCCTTCTCAATATTGGCAAAGGCGATTTTGGCACCAGTCGTCTGAATAATAGGTGCAGAATTATTAAAATTCGAAATTTCTAGTGTAACTTTTGCCATTTCATCATCAGTTAATAGATCTACTTTATTTGCGATGATTAAATGGGCGTGACGAATTTGTTCCATGAACAAAGCTCGTATACGCGGTGACAGTTTGTCACGTTCCAACCAGCGTTTGGAATCTGCTACCGATACAATACCCTTAATGTTAAGTCGATCCGCAAACAAAGGAGAATAAATGGCATCCAGTGCTTCCACCGGATGTGCGGCACCCGTCGTTTCTATCAAAATTACATCAATATCGTTATTTTCCTCAAGTAACCCCTGCAATTGTGCTTCAGTCTTTTCAGACCCTGTACAGCAAATACATCCTTCAAGGAGTTCTTTGAGAGGAACCCCGCCTTCTCCTTCGACTGTATTCGAATCGAAAGGCAAAGCTCCAAATTCATTCATCAATACAGCGGGTTTTTTGCCTTGTTCTTTTAATTGAACAATTGTATGGAGTAATAGTGACGTTTTACCACTGCCTAGAAATCCGCTAATTAAATATACATCAATCATCTGTATACCCCTTTCATTTTTTAATTTAAAAAGCGTCCCGCCGATTAGGACTGGACGCTTTTTAGTTATTTCATTACTTTTTGAGTAAAACTTCTTGAGCTTTTTTCAGCTGAGGATCGTCTTCTTGAATTTTAGTCCGTAGTTTCTCCATTAGACCGTACGTAGTATCCCCTGTTAGAATACCATTTGTGTCCAAATTTAAATCCTCTTGGAGTTTTTTTATAGCTAGCTCTGTTTTTTCATCGAACTGTCCATCGATTTCGCCTGGCTCATACCCAACAGCCTCAAGCATTTCTTCTGCAGACTTAATAGTAGTCGTAAGCATACCTTCCTTCATCACCATTGTGGGATCGAGGAATGGAAGCAATGCATAGGATGGGTACGGTACTTTGAAATCAGGCTCAATTCCTTTTTTATGAATCCAGTTGCCTTCAGGAGTTAGCCATTTTGCTGTTGTTAACTTTAAATTTGAGCCATCCGAAAGGTCTTGCGGTGTTTGAACAGTTCCTTTACCAAATGTTTTTACACCGATAAGAGGGATGTCAGCAGATTCTTTCATTGCGCCTGCCAGGATTTCAGAAGCTGAAGCACTACCATCATCAATTATGAGCGCTACAGGTACTTTGACTTTCCTAGTTCCCGAAGCCGTGTATACCTCAGGAGTCGTCCCTTTCCCTTCAAATTGAAAGATATTTTTCCCATTCTCTACAAATAGATCTGAAATATCGATCGCCGTATCGAGTCTTCCACCAGGGTTTTGCCTAACATCGACAACCAGCCCTTTCATATTTGCATCTTCCATTTCATCAAGGGCGACTAGCAGTTCGTCGTAGGTCCCTTCAGAAAAGCTCGTGATATGAATGTGTGCGATTCCGTCATCAAGCATTTCTGCATATACTGTTTCAATTGGAATAACATCACGCTCAATTTTGATATCAACTGGTTCTGTTCCTTCGCCACGTCTAATAGTTAAAGTGACAGTAGTACCTTTTTCACCTCGGATTAGAAGAACCGCTTCAGATGAAGACATACCTTGTATACTTTTACCGTCAACTGCAATTATAGTATCATTTGGCAGTAATCCAGCACGTTCTGCGGGTGAGTTTTTTATAGGAGAAACAACGTTAATATAGCCACTTTGTTCCTGAATTTCGGCACCAATCCCTTCGAAACTTGAAGAGATACTTTCGTTCAATTGTCGGGCTTCCTTCTCATTCAAGTAATCAGAATAAGGGTCACCCAGTGCATCAATCATTCCGTTGATAGCTCCATCAATAACTGCAGTCTCATCGATATCCTGGAAATAGTTCGCTTCCATCTGGTCATACGCGTCATATAACTTTTCAAACTCTTTACGGTCTTTTACATTTTGTTTTTGAGGACTAACAACTTCTACGACTTTATCATCACCTGTTGTTAATACGAAGAAAGTCACTGCAGCGGAAGCCAAAACGAGTCCAAATACAACCATGACAAAAGAGAACAGTTTTATTTTAATATAACGTTTTTCCGGTGGTTGTTTATTTGGTTCGCTTTCTTGTATGTTACCGGTATTCTCTTTCATCTCATTCCCCACTTTCTACTCTACATAAAGGAGTATATTCAAAAAAAGGACCGCTATATAGCGGGCGGTCCTTCGTTCTGATTACTCTTGGATTGATGCTTCAAGTGCAACTTCAATCATGTCATTGAAGGTTGTTTGGCGCTCTTCAGCAGATGTAGCTTCGCCTGTAAGAATATGATCACTAACAGTAAGGATTGCGAGCGCTTGTCGCCCAAATTTCGCAGCAAGCGTATACAATGCTGCAGCCTCCATTTCAACCGCAAGCACACCATATTGTGCCCATTTTTCATGTTGAGCATATTCATTGTAGAAAACATCTTCTGTAAATACATTTCCGACTTTCAAATCAAGTCCTTTTTTAAGACCTGCATTGTATGATTTTAGTAGTAGGTCAAAATCTGCAGTCGGTGCATAGTTAACGCCATTAAAAATAATTTCATTCATTTTAGAATCTGTCGAAGCACTTTGCGCGAGAATCACGTCTCGTACATGAACGTCTTGCTGAATCGCGCCACAAGTACCAACACGAATTAGTTTTTGAACATCATATTCTTGCATCAGTTCAGTTACGTATATAGAAATTGACGGAACGCCCATTCCTGTGCCTTGCACCGATATACGTTTGCCTTTATAAGTTCCCGTATAGCCAAACATATTACGGACTTCATTATATTGTGTGACATCTTCAAGAAACGTTTCTGCAATATATTTTGCTCGGAGTGGGTCTCCAGGTAGTAAAATTGTATCAGCAATATCACCTTTTTTTGCATTAATATGTATACTCATATTGAATAGCCTCGCTTTCAAATTTTCATTTTTTATCGTACATTCAACTATACCATTTTGCAATAATAATGCGAACTTAACTTATAAGAACCGCTCTTCATATAACTGGAATAAATCATCGAAAATGACGGATGGCATTTCCGCATCCGCCTTTTCTTCAATATAGCGTGATAAAGGATCAAAAGCCTTTTCTTCTTTTGGAAAACTGTAATCTTTAAACATGGCTTCCGCAAAAGAAGCTTTCAAATCATCTTTCGCCCCACCGCGGAAGGCGAGGGCAAAACGGTAAAAAGACCGGTCCATCCGTTCATCTCTTTTCTATACTTTTATCTGGTGAACTGTTCCAAATACTCTCCATAACCTTCTTCATCGAGACGGTCAATAGATACAAAACGGAGTGCGGCTGAATTGATACAATACCGCAGTCCATCTACACCTGGACCGTCTGGAAACACATGACCAAGATGAGAATCTGCTGTTTTACTTCGCACTTCTATCCGTTGCATTCCATGGGTTGTATCGATTTTCTCTACTACCTCTACAGTTTCAATCGGCTTTGTAAAACTAGGCCAGCCACACCCTGCATCATATTTATCTTTGGAACTAAAAAGTGGTTTGCCGGAAATAAGATCGACATAAATCCCATCGTCGTAATGACTATCATACTCATTACGAAACGGAGCTTCTGTTCCGTTCTCCTGAGTGACGTGATACTGAATATCAGTTAGTTTCTTCTTCAATTCATCTTTCATTTATCTTCACCCCAATTTTCTGATTTAAACCTTTCTCGTCCAGACCCGGTTGCATACCTGTTGTAGTGTACAGGATTTTTCATGTAATAGTCTTGATGTCCTTCTTCGGCACTATAAAAAATCTTAGCAGGAAGGATTTCTGTTGCGATTGGTTTCACAAATTTACCTGAACTATCCAGTTCAGATTTTGTTTTCTCAGCAATTTCTTGTTGTTCAGAACTATGATAATAAATCGCTGTTTGATATGATTCTCCACGGTCAAAAAATTGCCCACCTGAATCTGTCGGATCAATTTGTCTCCAAAATATGTCGAGTAGTTCATTGTAAGTTATTATTTCTTCATCATACGTAATTTGAACGGCTTCACGGTGACCAGTCGTATTTGTACAAACAAGTTCGTAAGAAGGATTTTCGATATCTCCGCCTGTATAACCCGAAATGACAGAAGTAACACCTTCATATCGGTCAAATGGTTTCACCATACACCAAAAACATCCACCTGCAAATGTTGCTAATGACTTTGTCATCGTTAGACCTCCCTATTCTTTTGGAATATAAATTTCGAAGTTAATCTCGTCATCCGCTAAGTTGAATGTTTTTGCCTTTACTTGTAAATTACCCGATAAAGGAATTTCTGAAAGGTTAATGAATAATTCTTCTTCTGTGGGGCGAACAATCATCCACTCAGGAAGCTTCACGGAATCCCTTAAGATTTTTAAGACAACAGCTGGCTGGATATTCAATTGGCCAATTTCCATCGCTGATTGTTTCAAAATCAGATTTCCATCTTGCTGTACAATGGGATCGAAATGCATTAAGACTGGCAAAGTAAAGGAGAATATATTCAGTTCAGAAATCAGAACTACGTCGTCGCCAATTTCCATTGTTACTGGAAGTGGCTCACCATTTACCGCTTTTTGGATATACGTATTTGCAATTCCTTCTAAATCTTCTTTAGTCGCGGTCAATGTTAGAACATGGTCTGTTCTGTCTGGTTCTTCCATTTTCGGAAGTGGTGCGGATTCTGATGAAACCCCGAGTAGTACAATTAATGCTGCGACTGCTGCAGCCACTAGTCCTGCAAGTACAAAAAAACTGATTTTCCACATGTGAACAGCTCCTACATTTCCAATTCCCCGTCTGACAGTTTCTTCAAATTACATTGTTGAAGCTTTTCAAGGTAACGGTCTGCCAACTCTTCATATCCCTTGGCGTTTGGATGAAAGAAGTCTGTATGGTATACCATGTTCGTATTCGAATCGAACAGGTCACTTACAGGAATGAAGCAAGATCTCTCGTCCATAATTGTCCGAACTTCAATTGCTTCATTCCAATCATCAATGATATCATCAAATTCATTTGCTTCATCTGTCACTATTGATAAAGGATTATATAGACCAGACAAAATAATGATTGCATCACCATTCAAGTCACGAATGATGCTAAGGAGTTCATCTAATCTAATTTCAAACTTACCGAGTTCGATATAAAATGGACCCATCTTTAAATTGAAAAGGTTAGACTTGACGACCTTCATAACATCGTTTCCACCAATTGTTAGGAAAATGAAATCGGCATTTTTTATTGATAATTGAATGTCGCGTTCGTCTAATTTGGTAATAAGTTGGTCACTTCTTCGACCACGTTTCGCCAAATTGGTCACGTCGACATCCTTTACCCCTTTCCAATCAGCCATTTTGCTGGTAACACGTCCAAAATAACCTTCTTTTTTTAGTTCGTCTCCGACACCCTGCGTCAGTGAATCACCTAAACCAAGCACTTTTATCTGTTGTGGAATGAAGTAACCTGGGATTTCCCACCCAGTAAATGAAATTTCGTTTCGCACGGAGAATGAATTTGTTTTTTTTGTAAACGTTTGCTGACAGCCAGACAAAAACAATGAGAAGGCGATCACAATCAAGAATACTCTTCTCATAAATAGAGTTCCCCTTTTCTTCAGTAAAGAATCATTTATCTTTATTCAGCAGAAGACTCTCACCTCCATAGGTGGGAGATGAATGCGGTTTTATTTTCCTGTTCAGCGGGTGTCCAAACACCCGCTGAACAAAAGATAAAGCCTCCGGCGGATGTCACAGATTTTGAAAGGAGTCAATCGAGCAAGCTCGATTCAAAATCTGGACGCAATTACGCTGAGGCGTAATTGATTAATCAGCATAATACATGAAACCAATTGCACCTTCTCCAGTATGTGTACTAATAATTGGTGCAGTGAATGTAAGTTTCACATCTTTTATACCTGAGTCTTGTATCAATTTTCTCAATGGTTCCGCCATAGCCAAACCGTGTGCATGAGATATACCGACCCCGCGAACAATTTTCCCCGCAGTTTCCTCTTTGAAAACTTTGAATAAATGTGAGACTACTTGTTTATGACTGCGTACCTTCGCAACCGGCGTATAGACTCCGTCCTGTAAAGTAGCAATCGGTTTAATATTCATCAGTGATCCAATCAGCGCTTTACCCTTTCCAACCCGGCCCCCTTTAACCAGATTGTCTAGTGTATCGACTACTACAAAAAGCGTGGTCTTCTTACGGATTGTATTCAACCGGTCAATAATTTCCGTGACAGAATTCCCCTTTTTCTCCATTTCAGCTGCTTCAATCACCTGAAATGCCAAAGCGTGTGAGATATACATAGAATCGATGACAGTCACTTTTGAATCTGTCATTTCAGCTGCCGCCTGAGCAGATTTAATAGTACCACTCATACCGCCTGTCATATGGATGGAGATAATTTCGCTTCCATCCTCACCAAGTCTGTCATATAATTCTTTGAAAACACCTGCAGCAGGCTGCGAACTTTTCGGCAATTCAGTGGAATTTTTCATCAACCCTAGAAATGCTTCGGGTTTTATATCAACACCATCAATATATGTTCTTCCATCAATTTGGATGTTCAACGGAACAATATGAATAGAGTACTTAAGAATATCTTCTTCTTTCAAATCGGCTGTCGAATCCGTGACTATATGAATCTTTTTCATAGTTAGCACTCCCCTTGGGTATTAAAAGTTCCTCATACAAATTAATTTAATAAAGAGTATGCGCATCATAGGCTTATCCCTTAGCAGAAAGTTTGTCATATACTACAAATGAATACGGGACTCCATCTTCTGTAAAATGATCTTCTGAAGCAGATACAATTTTCCATTCTGGACCGTAATCCGGGAAAAAAGTATCCCCTTTGAAAGGCTTCCGAATATCCGTTATGTAAAGGCGATCCGCTATTTCCATCGCCAAGCGAAATATTTCTGCCCCTCCGATAATCATCACTTCTTCTGCATATTCTTCAGCTCTGTCAATCGCATCTTTCAAATTGTGTACAACAATAGCCCCTTCAGCCGTGAATGATTTATTACGTGTAACAACAATGCTGAGTCTTCCAGGCAATGGTCTTCCAATCGATTCGTAAGTCTTACGTCCCATTACCATAGCTTTCCCCATTGATATTTTTTTGAAATAAGCCAAGTCTTCAGGTATGTGCCAAGGTAATTCGTTATTCAATCCAATAACCTTATTCGTATCATGTGCTACAAGTAGAGAAATCATTTAACTCCGCCTTTCTTAGACAGCAATTGGTGCTTTGATTTTTGGGTAAGGATTATAATTTTCAAGTTCAATATCTTCCGTCTCCAAATCGAAAATTGATTTCCCTTTACTATTCAGCTTTAATGTTGGTAGTGGTCGTGGTTCACGTGTCAATTGTTCATTAACCTGATTAATATGGTTTGCATAAATATGTGCATCGCCTAGTGTGTGGATAAATTCTCCAACCTCAAGATTGCATTCATGTGCAATCAAATGAACAAGAAGTGCATATGATGCAATATTAAATGGCACCCCTAGGAAATTTTCGTTAGCGAAATTCCGATGAACCCACGGAGTTAATTGGGTTAAACCTACTCACAATAGGATGCATCAATTATAAGTTGTTTAATCCTATTAATACAGCATTAACATCTAGGCGAACTATTTACTGTTTATTATATTGAGCTAATATAATAATCATAAATACCCGTCTCCATTGTACACTAAGTTCAATTCCTCTACACGTAATAATAGTCTAATTAGACCTCGGATAGTCCTGAAAATTTAACGGGCTATATTTACTGCAAATTCTAACTCATTAAGGCAAGCCCTCAATTATTAAATACCAATCCATTTTCCTTAAGCTATCCTTTACTGCTAACTGTTGCATACTTTTTCAGCTGCAAAAACAGTATTTTGTTCGTATTAATATCCTTACTTTCTATCTTGGCGATTATATATTTTTCGATATCTGATTTTCACCCAATAGATTCGAAGTAATTAACTGTTTCTTTTAGGCTCTGTTAAATAGTTCTGCTGATAATTCATTCAGAAAGAAAAGGGACCTATTTACGGTCCCTTTTTCGGTATTCTTATACAGTTAACGCACCCGTTAGCTTAAAAAGGAACAATAACTTATAAACGAGGTTTATTGAAAATTTTTAGTGTTTATCGACTTTATCAAACCACTTCCAATTGTCGAACATTCCTATCACATTAATCTAATTAGAAAATTACTACTAGCTCCCTTTAATAGAATCTACTATTTTAACGCAGATAATGAATAAATTCGCAATATACATCACAAGGTAATTCTTACTCTTCGCCTTCGATAAAAATAGCGTTAATCAAGTCATTTCTATCCATATTCTCTCCCAAAAAAGAACTAATGTTTCTCATTTCCTTTTTTATCGTTTCCAGACCAACGTTTTTTACTGATGTTTGAAGTTTTATCATGATATCGTTTGAATTAATTTCCTCTTTTCCGAACACTTTTTTTAAATCCGCTTTTTTATATTGCCCCAAAAGAATTATGAAGAATTCATTTATCGCAAGCTCTAGTACTATGTCTACTTGCTGTATTCCTGTCACATAATCAATATACATCCCCATCGGAATCTGATAAACTTTCGCAATTCCTAAGACAGATGGAGGGATATTCACCAAGATAAATTTTCCATCGTGGATAATAAAATATACGTGCTCCGTCCCACTGTGTAGTATTATGCTTTTTATTTTTTTGTTCATTAACTTACTCCTTTGTATAGAAAAAATTTTTTCTTTATTATTTTATTCCATGAATGACTATCAAAAAAACGGTTCTTTTATTGATAGTACTCGTCCCATATATTCTCTGTAATTAGTAGCCTCAGCCCACCTCCCTATTGTAGACTATAGTACTCAAAAAATAATTGCAATAGAAACATCGATTTTACGGAAGTGAAATCTTGCGTACTATAGTCCGTAGACTATCTGTCACAATTAATCGAGAATGAACCTAAATATACTAATTTATTTAGGGGCATGCTAAATGTTTATTGAAAAAGAATTTGGTCTGGTTTTGAAAAAGTACCGGAATAAATCTGGATTTTCACAGGAAGAATTAGCACTTAGATGCGGATTAGACAGAACTTTCATCAGTATGTTAGAACATGGAAAGAGAAGACCAACTATTAATACAGTTTTTTCCTTGGCTAAAGCTTTAAATATCGAGCCAAGTGCAATGATTAAAGAAGTTGAAAAAGTAGTGTTAGCTTAATTAATCGCTCTGTTATACATTTTTTTTGATAAATCATTAATAAAACCCCATTTATTATTATGAGTTCTCTTGATGAGGCTAAAACAACAAACAGTCGAATCCCTTATGTTTAGGATTCGACTGTTTTTATTTATTCATGCGCCAATGAAGACTCGTAAGCTAAACTATTACAGTCCTGATGTCGAGGTATTTTGTTGCCAAGCCTTTGAATCGTTGTATCCAACCACCTTAGGTGCGTTAAATTACTTTATACTCTAAAAGTTTTCTCATTAAAACTTCCTCTATATCTTCTCTGTCTTCTGGATATAAATCGATAAGGGTAATAGTATGCTCTTCACATAAGCTAATTTTATCTAAGACGTTTCTCGTGTACTTCCCTATGAAATTCTCTTGATGATGTTGCTTCTCTATAAATAACCCGAAATACTCTATTAGAATACTTGAATCTGTTAAAATCCAATCTGCATTTATTTTTCTCCCAAGACCTGGAATAAGTTCGCTATAAAGAATATCTTTTTCGAACTTCAGTTCTAAGCTTATTAGCAGATTCGTAATTAACACCTCAGGATAAGAGCGGCATACCTGACCATTATCATCTATACATATAGTTCCTGTTCCTAAACTTTTTTCAATAAGTGTATTATCTACGATTATTTCTAGTGACTCCCAAGTGGGTTCCCATCCTAGACTTTGAATTATTTGAGTATATGTCATTTTAAAAGTCCTATAATACTGTTTTATTTCTGCTAATCCATTTATAGTAAATTCATTTGTTAAGGGTACTCTACCTAACTTTTCTTTTAATTGAATCAAATCCTTAAGTAATTCTTCTTCTCCTCTTTTATATTGATTTGCTACTCCTATATAAGTCCTACATATTTCAGAAAAACGTTTATCTAAAACTAATTCCAAGGCTTTTCTATGAGCAAGGTTCTCTCGTTTAGCTATTGTTTCGTATTCTTCTACTGTTGGCGCTTTATCATTCATTTTATAATAAGCTTTAATGGCATCAATCGATTCTGGCACTCTGTCTTCCATTGTCTTAAAATATTCTTTGTCAACAACACCCGCCATAATTAAAGCTGCTTTATAGCTCCCAAACTTCTGCGTAATTAAATTCCTATTAACCCCCGCAACTTCAACATCTCCACCAGTAGGTATAGCATCTAATGTATCAGCTAGTTGTTTTAACAAAAATAATAATCCAGTTTCATCAGTCACCAAACTAAATCTTCTATTCAAAGGGATATTCAAATCTTCTAGCATGGATGTCCATTCATTCCAATACTTGTTAACGTGTACAAGTGTATATTTAAGCTCGTTGCATTGAGGGGCACGCCTATGCTCATCGTAGTATTCTAAGACATCTTTAATTATATCTTCTTTTTTATATTTTCTAATCCCGTTCGATTTCAAACCTGCATGCGCAATAGCATTATTCCAACTACCAAATCTATTTTGATATACCCTTGCACTCGGCACACTTTTATCTCTATCAAACCTACTATGGGTGGGAGTCTCTCCAATTTTCTCGGCATATGTTTTAAGTATTTTAATTAGCCGTTCATCTGTATATTTCTGTTTTGCCATATAACCGCCCCCCTATCATATCTATAATTATTTTTTATTCTATTAAAAAATGAGTCATCAAGGGGATAACCCTAGCAATTAGCGAATAATACATATATCAGGATAGAACAAGTACATAATAAAGTACCGTATATATTAAGCGACATAAACCACTTTTTTAAAATAGCCATTGAAAATTCTCACATTAACAATATTAACACAATATGAGATACTTACAATTTATGTAATAAAACCGACAATAAAACATGTGGATATCAAAATATCTCCCCAGAAAACAATTCGCTCCGTGTTCCGTTCGGTGTCTGTGGAACAGCTAGCTCGAAATCTTCATTTATCACCATCAAAACATTGGAAAACACCCCCTAACCCCAGTCACGTTGTGTAGCACATATAATGACACTGCATGGTGGTACTAAAACCTTACGACAATGAAATCGCCACCCATAATAACTGTCTTGTAACACTTACACAGCTTTACAATGGCTCTACCGCACCCGGAACTACTCACTCATCTACAATATCAACCTTAAGTAAAATGGAATTTTTACAAGTCTATTTGTAGGTGGTGGATAAGTGATAAACGCTTACAAATCAATAACTTTTTGCGTTTACATAGATTCTTCATATTCACTCACTATTTTATAGAGTGAGTTCTTTTTCAGTTTTGAGACTTCCACGAACTGCACACCAGTCAACTTTTTGTCTTTCCTTGCCTTTACAAACTTATATTGACGGTGTCACAACTACCGTCGACAAGAATGTATATTTACACATAAAAACAGTCACATAGATTTATCTGCAATTAGCATTAATCATGTTTTGACAATTATACTTCCATTCTACCCGCTTTTATTCAAGTAAAGTACTCTAGTACAGGTTTTGCTTCAAATCCCTCGCATAAGTGATTAGTTATTTTAGTCCTTCTCGTGTGGTTACTTGTAACAGTCCGCTTTATTTGTTGTATAATAACCATGGGCTACCAAACTTTGATTTGCTCTGATATTGTTTACTCATTAGGATAACCATGGATAAAGTGCCACTTCAAATTCGAAAGGTGTAGGTTTATATTAGAACCTCAAATTTTTTTAATAGAATTAGACAACGTATTAAAACTTTTAAATTCTTGGTAGCTTTCGATGAATTAAATGAAGCAAATAGAATAATTAAATTTCTAGGAATTACCTTTGTAATTCTAGCATTCCTTTATCTCCTAGGAATGGTTAAGTTATCAATAGTGATAATAACAAGCATTTCATTGTCAGGTATCTTTTTTATCATAGGAGATATATTTGAACATGGCTGTAAGGTTCAACATCAAAAAAAAGCAATTGATATTAAAATTAGGAATAATAGAATAGGCAATTTAAAACTATTTAAATCATTCTTTCAATTTTTGGCAATAACTTCATTAATTATTGCTCCTTACCTTACAATAAGCCTATCGGATAACACACTTTATAAGGTTAGCAACACATTCTCAATGTTAGCAATCGGCTTAACTGTCTTTAAAATTGGTTTAGATAATTCAATGAAAAAATCCGAATTTGAAATTAGATTAGCCGATGAACTACTTAATTTATCCAATAGCACTGAACAGTCACAAGAAAAAAAGAAGGAATGAACCATATTTCTTTCTTGTTCTTTTTATACCTAAAAATAATAGTTGTGCGCTCCGCAAGACTGTGTAATGACATTTAGACAACCTTTGTACATGATTTCTTTACTACACTATCATCGGTCATAGGGTGACCCTTTTAAGAGCCTATTACGATTGTTATTGAAATTGAAATCGTAATATACAATGTTTTCTGCCCATAGAAAAAACCTCCTAATTTTAATAAATTAGAAGGTCTATCGTCGCAAATACATATGAGTGTTTATTAGGAAGTTTCCTCCAAAGTTCAACACCCGTTCATACGACTACATTCTCAGCCATATCTCTATGGAGACGGCGGGAGTCAAACCCGCGTCCAGATTCAGTTATACACAGTGCTTCTCAGTGTAGTTTAGTAATTTACAGTTCGCGGACTTGTAAGCTAAAATTTACTGCTGCAATGGTTTGAAACATTCCACACTTTTTCATTTATCGATTTTCTCCATTAGGGAGTATTACATATTTACGAACTTAGTTCGGAGACCTTATGAATTTTAGAATAACATAATTCTTTTTTACATGTATAATAAAGTTTAAATAAGGAGGAATATCATGCCATATATGTATTCTATAACTGTAAATTTTACAACCCCACTCGAAAAAAACATTATTACTAATGAAAAGATTTATTATCAGGAAGGTCTTTATGACTCTTTAGATATATCCCAATCTAGCTTAACCATTCATTGTAAAAGACAAAAGGCTAAAAATATAAATACTTCTTTATATAATTTTAATAGTACTTTCAGTAAACAAATCAATAAAGCATTAACATTTCTTGCTGTTATAAATGGTTTTATTCCAACAATAAAAAACATAGTAATTTCTAAACTTAACTCTCAAGGAACAGAGATAGAACATTTCTTAGAAGATAAAATAAATCAACCATTAGAATCGACACTTTCAAACGAATTGATATGGGATTTAAATGATGCAAAAATCCTTTTGGAAGAAACCCCCAAATCACATTCCGTTTTATTATCCTGTATTTACTGGTTAAAAGCACAAGATTATAACTTAGAAGGTGGTAAGTTCGAAAAACATTGGAAATCTTTTAATACTCTCTATACATATATTTCTAAAAAAGAAATAGAATTCGATAAATTAAAATTCATGAGAAATTTTATCTGTTCTAATCAGAATATATTTCCAAAAAGTATTCAACTTATTTCTCCGCTTACTTCTAGAGATATACGTACCTTAAGAATAAGAGAAATGATTCTGAATGATTATAGTAAAGTTAACAACACTAAAGCTTATGCAGATTTTATAAAAAGATATGATGATATAAGGTTAAACGAAATATTTAAAGATACTCTCGTCTATAGACAATCTTTTCTAAAATCTGAAAATCTCTATGAAGATGTTGAAAAACATATAAACAACTCTATTTCACAAAATAAAAAGATGGATGAACAATTATTATGTTTTTATTTAATAAAATATTCCTATTTTATTAGAAATAAGTATTTTCATGCTGAAAAGATGGATTCAACTTTCCTATTATTTAAAAATGATGAAATAAAAGAACTTTCATTACTTAATAAAATTTTTTCTACTTTCCTAAAAGAATTACTAATAGCCCACTCTGAATATTAGATAAAGCTTGTGCACAAAAAAGTTTCCAAACTACTGCGTATATTGTGCATACACTTATCCATAGTACAGCTAACCCCCATCCCCCAGGGTGGGGCATATACTGTATTTTTTATTTGCACAACTTTGCACAGTTCCTATTAAGCTACTTGCATGATAGCACTAACTAGATTGAAGTTACTTACTGTCATCTGTACTGCTTTTGGTTTACCTTCTACGATATCCATTACCTTTATTGGTAGTCTATTCATAGCCGCGACTTTCATCATTTGTTCAACGATTCGTGGGGTACATGAATACACATCAATCTCCTCCGTATATTCAAGCATCGATATAGTTGTTTCTTGTTCCTCTAATAAGTACATTATTTTATTCTCCTATCCTTAGCATTATTTTAGCTAATTTTCTTTAGTTTATTTTTAAATATATTTAAGTCTGTATAGTGTAAGTCTGTATATTAAGTCTGTATAACGGTCATTATTTAGACTACTAATGAACTTATTTCTTACTTCTCTGAATCTATTTTTAATACTACCTATTTTGTTAATCACAAGGGTTAGTGACTTTGAATATCAAATAAATCCTCTAATCGAACTTTATCCATCACGGCTTTTGATTCTAACTTTTCTTTACGTTTCTCACATTCAATAACTAACTGTGGAACTTGTTTAGCTAACTCTTGTTTTGAATGCGGCTGTAAAGGAAAATAAACATTGTTGTTATTCTTATGCTTTTTCACTATTAAAAGTCCAGCATCTACTAATCGCTTATTTGCGGTCATAATGCTTTGCCGACTACAATTCAGAAACAATTCTAGATTATAAATCGTAGGAAAAGCGTAGCCATAATTTTTGTTATATAACTCCAAATATTTCACATACAGTGCTACATCAAATGCTTTTATAATCCCTAGTTGTACATAATAAAAAATATCAGAAGAAGTGGCAACAAATTCAAGAGATTTTTTATAAATGTGTGTCCTAAACTAAAATAGAATTGTCAGTACTTAAGTGTGAAGGATAACTCCTTTGCACTTTTTATTTTGGAAAAAGAGAGGTGAAATAAATTGATTGTACCTAAACAATCAGTTGCAAAAATCACTATGCCCTAATGCTTTGCTGATTAACACGATACTTGCACCCTTTTCTAATAAACTTTTAGCATAAGCCCGTCTAATAGCATGGGCATTGATATTTTGAAGTCCAAATCGTTTGGCATATTTATTTAGCTGCTTTGAAATTGCACAATTAGATGATTTAGTTGTATTCATTGATAAACCATTTTGCGTGATAAATACGTTATAGTTCTCCGTTCCATAATAATTGCGAATGCCATTGTTAAGCTGTATTAACATTTTTAACATATTCGCGGTTTCTTCATCGATAGGTAACTTTAGTAATTTATGATTCTTTAACGTAGAACCATCTAAGTTCAAAATCAGATTATCAAAGTCTATATGACGTTCTCTTAATTCCCCTAATGTACGAATACGAATGCCCGTCTTATACATTAACTTTATAGCCGCGGCATCTCGAAATACTATAAAGGTTGTTTGGTCAATTAGCTGTAACAACTTTTCAATATCCGATAATTTCGCACCCGTCTTAACTTCTTTATCGACTCTAATTTGAATCGTTGCCCAAAAACGGTCACTAAACCAACCATTGTTATAGAACTTGCTAAGGACAGCTTTAATCGATTTTAAGCGTATAAGTTTCGTACTCTGTGATACATCGATAGCATCTAAATAGTGATAGATTGAATCAATCATAATATCCTCTACATACTTTAACTTATTTACTTCAACAAATTGCTTAAAGATATAGTCGTAGCTTTGTATTGTACGTTCACGATTCCCACCAATTTTCATTTGTTTAAATACTGTTTCTAATGCTGTTTCAATTGTAATAGCGTTACGAACTTCCTCACGATTCATTGTAGGTAATGCCACTACATCACCACTTACAGCAAAGATTCCATGTTTTCTACTCTTAGACAAAATAAAAAACCTCCATTTTCATTAGTGAATTTGAAGGTCTTGAACAGTGTAAATATGTAGGTATGAAAAAAGGGATATTCAACAAGAGTTCAACTCCCGTTCAATATCCCTAATCTCAAAAATCGTTGATATGGCTGCATTCACAGCCACTTTATGTATGGAGACGGCGGGATTCGAACCCGCGTCCAAAGGCTCCTATACTTAAGCGTCTACGCCATCAAATACTGAATTATCAAGGTTCTACTCGCTAGGGAGTATTGCATATTGACGAATCAGATGCATAGCCGTCTACCAAAAATATAAGTCTTTTTTATTTAATCAACAATGTTTTCATGGAATAGTAAAAATAGTTTCTTTCATCAGATACTACATACACTTATAAACACAGAAAACAACTACAGGCTATCCGTGTGTCTAGTATACCAATGAGAACTTTCACCATCTTTATCTAGAATATATACTTTTTTACTACCACCTACAGTTGGTTCTTGTTGTTCGACTTTACTAAATAACGACAATACCAATTGAATTCCTTCTTCTAAAGAACAATCTTCAATATCAATATTTCTATGCTCAATAATCGTTTTTACATCTCCACTTTTGCCAATTAACGCAGAATTTTTTTTCAAGAAGCCAACATTTTCAAATTTATCTATATACTTTCCTGAATCGAGGTGAGAATGATAACTAACAATTTCAGGAGAACCGTCAGTCCATTTGGCAACTATATAAGCTAAATTAAAGCGGTCTGTTCTATAATCCATATTCAAGGAGTCCGTAATGGTGCGCTTAACTGTTTCAACTATTCCTTTTAAAAAATACTCCGCGGATATATTCAAGTTTCGCCTATTTTTTTCAATAAAATGGTCAACAATATCAGACATATAAATATCACCATACTTTAAAGTACCTAAAACACTTAAACCCGCTTTTGCAACTACGAAGCCTCCTTCACTAACAAGAATTTTATCAGCATTATCAGTCACAATCTCCGACTTTCCCTCAATGATTTTTGATTGTCGTCCATCTGATATCACTATTATTTTATCTTTTTGCGCGTAAACAGTAATTAAACTCATTTTTTATCCCCCAATCCATCGCCATAAACCACTCAATAGTAAGCATTGTTACTATCGAGTCGTAAAGGAATATCTATGTAATTTATAGTTGCTGAAGAATAGCCTTATAAATCCTCTACAAATTATTCCATTTAACAGTGCAAGGTCTTAATAGATGCTTATAACTTTTAGTTCTAGGAATTCAAAAAAGTCCTAGCTGTTTCTTTGGTATCATTCATCATTGTCGGGATAGTGCCGGTTCCGTGTAGTGACTGGCGCTTATTACTTACTTTTTTCACTCTCTTTTATTCTCCACAAAGCATAGTTTAAATTGATTATTACACTTCATTAGAGAGCAAATCCATTTTAACTGTAATCAATACGCATTGATTAATTTAGTACAAAAAAACACTAGAATTACAAGTAGGTTTTCACTCTAAATCAATGACTCTAAACGAATAGGTAGCTAGGTACTCTTCCATACCTTTCAAGTTAATTTTACTTAATGCATGTAGCTCCGCTTGTATGTCTTCCGGTAAGTAAGTAGAAAATTTGGATACAAATAATTCATGTTCAAGTGTAACATGCACCAAGTCTTCGATACCCCACTGTTTTTCTTGTGCTTGTCTTATCACTTCGGCTATATCGCCATTGAATCCTGTTATGAGTATCCTTCCTAAGCCATCTCTTTCTTTAGTAGTAACCCCTAGTGAGCGAAGAGCCCAAGTTAAGTTTTGAGTGTTCATAGAGCCTGTGTACGTATCGAAAATGATTTCATGTTTGGTCTTCCACAGAATTCGCTCATTCGGCTTTACGTTATAATCATGATACGGTTTTCTCATATCCTGCAATGTATAGTCAGCAGTCTCATTAAAATAACCAAACTGCTGATTGGAACACAAGATTTCAATCATTTTTTCGCCTATACGATTATGGATATCAATAGGACCTCCACCGTACCTAGGTGGCTTCGCGGTAACCGCCTTTTTCACATATATTTTATTCTTCTTGAAATCAATGGTGTTAATTTCCCATAGTCTACCGGCAAGAATGATAGGGTCACCCACTTCAAATACCACTGTCTTATCCAATGTACCAATGGTTCTTACACCCTCCAGTACTGTGTAAACTTCAGGACTCATAAAGACCGCATAGAACTCTTTACTCCGAAGTATCCTTTCCCCCTCAATCCCTACGATTAACTCGTTGCGTCCTTTTATCTTTTCAAGGTGGTCGTTTTTAAGCATGTGAAGAATAACCTGTTCTACCTTTTCTTGCTGCATGTTATGGAAGATATGATTGCCTTTAATGGTTGCTATAAGCGCTTCTAAGGTGCTACCGTTTGTTTCCTGGCAGATGGATATCAATTGATGGAATAAGATGTCGTAGGGGACTGGGTACCCCGTAGCAGGCTCTATCCACTTCTCAAGTACTAACTCCATGACCGCTAATGATTGTAGCAAGCTATCTTCTTCGGTCGTATACAGTTGTAACATCTGGTCCGCACCTTTTTTTCGTCCTGAACGACCCAATCGTTGTTTCAAAGAGGAGACTGTAAATGTACTGTCTAGTTGCATCACAATGTCTACGTCCCCAATGTCGATACCAAGCTCTAATGAACTGGTTGCCACAACACTTTTAGGCGTCTTGGATTCGACCATTGTTTTCTCCACGTATTCCCGCTCTTTTTTATCGATGGAGGAGTGATGTGCATAATACGTTTCACCCACATTGTCTCTCTCAGCCAGTCGATTCAGGAAGACCGTCGTTTCTTCTACTTGCCCTCTTCTATTGCAAAAGATAATGGACTTATTTTCTCTAGATACCTCACGCATATCTTCAAATAATTCCACAGGAAGTCTTCTGTCTTTCCCTGTTTCAAAATGCATCAGGTAATACTGGAGTTGTTTTTCACTGCCAAGAGCTTCAATGATTTCAACATTGTCCGTGTCTTTATAGTTCACCCACTCTTTTACTAGCTCAAAGTTGTCGATTGTAGCTGACAGACCGACAATCCGTGGTCTTTGTACGGTGTACTGCTCGATGCGAGAGAGCAAAGAACGAAGTTGAACGCCGCGTTCTGAATTGATAAACGAATGGATTTCATCAATGACGATAAACTCAATTCCTTTGAACAAGTTCTTGATATGCTCCGTACGATTAATGAACAAACTTTCAACGGACTCAGGTGTGATTTGGAGAATACCTGACGGGTTTTTCACGAACTTGTTTTTCTGGCTTTGACTAACGTCTCCGTGCCATTTGTGTATCGGTATGGAACTATACTCGCAAAGTCTTTCAATGCGTTCAAATTGGTTGTTTATTAAGGCTTTTAGGGGTGATATGTACAATACTTTCAGTTCATTTTCAGCATTGTCTTCAATAAGGGAGATTATCGGCAAAAAAGCCGCCTCCGTTTTACCAGAGGCAGTAGCAGACGAGAGAATAACATCTTTATTCGTCTCAATGATTACGGGAATCGTCCTGTTTTGAATAGGCATTAACTTATCCCATTTCATATCCCATATCTTCTTTTGCATTGTTTTGGAAAGCAGTTCGAATGCTTGCATACGTAACCCTACCCTTCTGTTCTTGAGAAACGAGAATTCACGTTTGTGGTTTGTGGCTTCGTTTCTTCTTCGCCAAACAATTGTTCACGCTTGTATGCTGGATTTTGGTGAAGAATGTTTAATGCCCCGATGAAGTTTCGAATAATGTCTCCGACAGTTAGGTTTTCTTCTGCACCAGGTCGTGCATACTCCCCACGAATGAAGTTCTTAATTTCATCACTCGTTACGCTCGTTGCATACGCATTATGAACGGCATGAATGTCTCTTATCTTTTCCAAGAGCACATAGGTTTCGTCGTGTTTCAATGGTTTAATGGTGATGACCGGTTGGGATAAGTCGCGGTATTCATTTGTTTCAAAGCGATTGGATTGAAGCCTTCTCTTTAAAGCGCCATAGCTGAACAACCCTTTACGTTCATCCTCTAAGAATTCCGGTGTGCCACCTATCGTGATATATAACCCCTCAACATTCCCTTGTAACGTATCGTTGTAAATCTTTAAAATCGTTTCATAGTTTTTCTCTCTCGTCTGAGGATGTGTAATCTTATACAAGTTAATGGCTTCATCGAGATTAATAACCAAACCGGAGTACCCGATTTGCTTCACGAACTGAGAAAAGACTTTTATATACTCATAGTAATTAATATCGTTGATGATTTCGCGAACACCTAAATCCTTACGTGCTTCCATTTTGGATGTGTATTCCCCCCGAAGCCACCGAAGCGCTTGTCGTTGGAGCTCATTATCATCTTCAACGAAACCTTTAAAGTATTGGGTGAGAATACGCGCAAAGTCATAGCCACCGACGAGTTCATCCATTTTAGATACAACATCAGTAATGGCTAGTTCTACGTCTTTAACGAAAGCAGGGTTGTCGAATGCAACAGAATCGTAATTCTTATCGAGTTGGACCTTCATTTGAATTTCGCTAATCCACTTGTCTAAAATGGTAGGTAATGCGCCGCCTTGAGGGACAGTCGCAGTCGCCAAGTTTTTCATAAGCTCCGTGTAAGTCGCGACCGCTTTACCTTCTGTCCCGTATAATCGACGTTCAGGCGTGAAGTCTGCTTTCGCAACAACGAATTTCGCATTAAAAGCGGCTTGTTGGATGAGTGCTTGAATAAAACTTTTACCGCTCCCAAAAGGTCCAATGAATAGTTTCATGAAGGACGACCCTTTTTTAATGTTGTCCAAGTCACTTAAAATTTGTTTAACTTCTTCAGTTCGCCCCACCATGATGTGATGTAACCCTCTACTCGGTACGACGCCACCGCCTAATGAGTTAAGAATGGCAGTGGAATCTCTCTTTTTAATCTCTGTTTTTTCAGTATCCATTTACTCGGTCCCCTTTAGCGTTATCATACACTGTTCAAATTCTTCGTAGACTGCGATTTCTTCATCTTGAGATTCAAGGAAGTTATCCCCTAGGTATTCATTGGCTTTTTCGTTGATTCCATTGATAAACATACCTAACATGATGCCTTTTCGCTTTAAGAACGAATTGGCTGTGTTTCGGTCGTAAACCCCATTATCAAATTGAACCAGAAACTCTTTTTCAATCACGGTTAGGGATTCAATGAAGTCATCTTCTCCGTCGATACTGCCGCCCCCTCCTAGCGCATGGAAGATATCCGAAGGCGTAGAGGTATCACCCGTAGGTATTGTTGTTTCAATCTTAGTACTTGAATCACTGATTAATGCGTGCTTATTACTAGCAACACTCACTTCTTCGGTGTCCATTCTGGCTTTCGAGTTGTCGATGTTGGTTTCATTCGAAGTACCAGTAGTCCCCCCTAAGTTAGAAGCTCCTGTGCCTGTATCTACGTTAACAGCAGAACCTTGAGTTTCCTCCTCTTCTGCACTTCTTTCGTTGAATATTGCAATGAGTTCTTCCGTCTCTGCTTGAAACGCTTCGATGTTAGCATTATTGAATTCGATAACCGGTTTTTGTTCAAGTGCCGGAGTGTCTTCAGGTGGGGGCGGAATGTTTCCGTATCCCTCTCTTTTTTCTGCTTTTTGAACGACTTTAAATCGTTTTGTCGTTTCCTTCGCTGCCGGCGTAAAGTGTTCCAACATCATTTCTTTAAACCCCTCCGGTAAGAACGATTCATCAACTTTTATTTGACGTTTTTCCCCACTAAGCATTCTTGTTACATTTTCAGTTAAACGGAATAAAGCAGTCACTTCGTCTTTTATCCGTTCAGTAGGCAGTATTCGTTTCGTTTGAACATGAAAAGCGTTCGTTTCACGACCCATGACAGCACTGACATATAAGTGTTTAACAGTTCTTTCCTCATGCATTTTAAAGTAGCGGTCGATTAACTGTTCGCCTTGCTTTTGATACACATCTTGTAGAAGAGGAAAACTCTCTTTAAAGTGTCTATAAATTTTATGTTTATGGGCAGTGAAAAACACCGTTTCTTTATGAATTCGGATATAAGGTTTCCAGGATGTAACGGAGATTTTCGCTAACTCGTCATGTTTTTCCTTAAGTTGCTTATACAATGGCGCCATGTACAACTCACTCGACGAGGATGACCACTCTTCTAATAGGTCGTTTTCACCGACTTCTCGTAACATATCAGCCGCCCAAGCACCTAGGTACGTTGTCACCTTAGGAAGTCTTTCTACGTAATTATCATGTAACCGAACAACCATGCTTATATTGAATGCAGCTCTTTGGTTAAAGGAGTAGTTCAATAGCTCATAAACAAACAAGATGATGTAGCTAAGGTCTACATCTGGGTATTTCCCATTCAACACTTGTTCTCTCCAGTAAAAGTACCACTTTTTTTGTTCATGGTTCAAGCTGTCGAAGGTCGTCCAATAGGCGTGTAAAGGGATTTCCGGGCTATTGACACCTCTTTTAGTTGCATAGTTTAAGGATTGTTTGATGAATCGGCTTCCATTGTAGGAAAAACTAATTTCATAAGACTGGTTGTTTTTAGATGAATTGACGCGTCTTATCTGTTCGATAGCCTTCAGTATCTCTCTAGGCGTCTCAATGTGCCTATATTTATCTAGAATAATCGCGTTTTCATTGTAAAACTGGTTGTTTGTCCTCGCAACGCTGACGTCTGGCATATTTTTTAACGATTCCTCAATTTTCTGTTTTAATTTAGAGGCTTGCAATAAGAAAACATTCTTAGGTTGCCTTACCGGGTCCATATTCACGGATGGTTTCTCAGGGGGACTAGGGTAAGTTAATTCCGATAGAATCGGCTCTACCGGTCCTTGTTTGCCTTCTGCTTCCATATGAACCTCTTTCACAGCAGCAGAATCATTAACTTTGGTGTCTACCGCTAGTACATCTATCTCAGTGTTTTGGATTACTTCATACGCTACTTCTTCCAGATGTGATGGCACGGAAGGCATGTCATCCATTGTGCTTGGCACTGTCTGTGTATCCGCTATTACTTGGTCTTCACGGTGAGTGTTTTCAGTAGGAGGCGGCACAGCTGCTTTAGCCCGTTGTAACTGTTGTACCTGTTGTACCTGTTTGAGTGCCGATACTAACTCTTGTATTTCTTTACGAGGATACTCAGGTGTTTTTGGTGGCTGTACGATTGCTTCTTCGTCTTTCAAACGCGTTCTTTTCTTACGCGCTGCCGTAAACCTTGCTACCAGGTCACCCTCAGGTGCAGGTATAACCGTCTCCTCAATTTCGTTCCTTTTTTCGACATGGGAAGAAATAGTATTTTCAGGACTGACTATTGGGCTTGCTATGTTTTGCACTTCCTCAGTCTTTATCACAGGCTCACTATTTAGTGTGTAGTCTACTCTTTGTTGGTCCTCTATGGCTGCATAAACAATTTGTTTTACATTTTTGCGTTCTTCTCTCTTAAGTGCTTCTTCTGCAAGAGGTTTGAGTGGACGCCCATCGGAAAACAGAATACTTTCCTTGTCTAGTCGATTCTTAATGACTAGGTCATCCATTGTAATTTTGTTAGTTTTCTTTTTTACGGGGATGTCTTTTTTTGCCTTCTGCTCCAAGTTATCTTTTTGTATTAACGGGTTGGCTTCTAACTTGTTGTGCCATGCCTTAATGAAAAACATATCTATCCACCCTAAGAAAACAGGGATAACTGTCCAACAAAAAAGAAGGTATAGAGAGCCTTTTACGTATTTACGATAATAAAACGCGTGAGCTCCAACTCCTCCTAAAAAAAAAGCCAGTATATAACCAACTTTTTTTGATTTGTTATTCAAAACATCAACACCCCTTTACCTTTTAGTCCATTATACCTTTTCACAAGCACTATTAGTAGACAACAAGCCATTATTCCCAGTAATATGTCGTATATCTATAAGTAAATAGAACGATAAAGATACAAACGAGAAACTAAAAATAGGTTACTATTATGTTCCAATTATGGTATTCCCCCTAATTCATCAACAAAACTCCGTCATTCACCAATTATATGTACCCACTTTAGATATGAGAATATAGCACAGGTTTAAAGCTTTAATAACCCCTATTTGTATAATTCACCGTCTTTGCTACCATTATGTAGGAACAATATGTAGTTCCCTTACTTACTATAAAGTTGTATTTTGCAAAAATGAAGTACAGAGAATTTGAAAGGATTCATACATAGTATTGCAATGTGTATTGCAGACTCCAAGTAGATTTGACCTGGAGCCTTCTATCCTGCTTACTGAGTAGTTAGCGGAGGGGGGCTACTTTTTTCTATTGGTATAAAGAGCAATCCTTGTTTATGGCAAAGATATTATATGCAAAAAAAGTGCCAAGAAAATATCCTGGCACTTAAATATTAATTACCTATACTATTTGATACTACTTACTTATCCCATCTCAAATCCTTATAAGCTTCTTTCGCTACAGCTTCCATAACGGATTGATAAAAAGTTGAATCCTGGAATAACTTCTCAAATGAATTCATAGATTTCCCATAGTTATCCAATGCGCTTTTATGAAAGAAGTCGGGGAAGATACTTTGTTCGAAATTTTGTGCATCATTACTTTTTGCAGATTTCCTCAGTTTTTTATCTTCTTTTGCGGCTCGGTATAACGTTTCAACGATAACACGAATGCAATAAATGAATTCAAACAAAACACCACTAATGAATGGATGAGTTTAAAAGAAGGTGCTGTATATGCCGGATGTTTCAATAACTATTTTTAATAAATTCAGACTTTAGATGGGAGTCGAACCCGCGTCCAGAGGCTTGTATATTTAAGTATCTATGCTTGCAAATGTTGATATATCAAGGTTTTACTCAATAGGGAGTATTACATATTCACGAACTTGGTTCAAAGACCTTACGTTAAGCTATTGTTTTAAAGTTAGATGTTTAATTTCTGTTTCAACAATATCCCTTGTCAATTTCCCCAAGATTTGATTTTTATCTTCATTTATACTTGGAATAATAGATTCTTTCAACTCATCCATACTATTAAATATTACGGGAAAAGCATTTAATAATTGTTGCTTATAAATGTAATTATAAATAGTTGCATCTCTAATGATTTTTTGAACGTATGGTTTATGAAACGTATTATAAACTTCTTCAATCTGGAATAGTTTTAGATTTCCTTTAATCTTTTTCGCTATATCCTCTGGTGCATTAGAATAGTCAATCCTTATATTAAACCTCTCATCCGCACCTAACAATACAGCAACGTAATCAATATCATCAGAATAACTCAATTCCTTTATTTTCTTTTCAATTGCAGAAGAAATTTCATCACTTTTTTCTTTAATTATTTCTCTTTTAAAGTTTATAAATTGTATGATATCTTTCTCATAAGGAGTATAATGCGTTTTCAAATCAACTTTTTTTATCCCTTTAAAATCTGAATTACATACTTTACAACTTGGTATTAAATTATAAATCGAAATTGCTAGTATTGGATATGTAGCCTTATCAAAAAAGTGGTCTAAAGTACCTCTAGTTCGTCCATTATCAGACTCATATAAAAAAATAAATTGAGTACCACAATAAGGACAGATTGTTAATTCTAATTGTTTTTGATATAAATATGCATTCCATTTTCTTGCATAATAAAAGTGTATATATTCTGAATGGAATATACTTTTTATTTTTTCGTATAAATCATCACGTAACTGTTTATTAGGAATACTGTTAAGGAGATATAAATAAATATCTTTAATTTTATCTAGTTCATAAATATCTCCAATTAAAATCATTTCCATTTTCTCGCTAATGAATTTCAATACATTTCTACAAAATCTATTGTTTTCCTCATGATAAAGGCTTTCAAGTTTTTTATATAATCTAGCTTTCTTATTTTTATTATCACCAAAAACAAAATCTTTATGTAAACTTAATATCTTTACATCTAAATTTAAACTTATCATTTATTCTCACTCTTTAGCTTTAGTATTTCTACCTCTAAAAACCTAATTCTATCTTCTATATTAAAAGTTGATGATAAATGCATTTTTTCATTATATATGTGTAAAAGTTTATTTTTCACAAAAGGTTCTCCAATTATATCAATAAAATTCTTATAAAATTCTTTCTCTCTATAAACTTCATCAGGTTCAGAATTTAAAAGTTTTTTGGCAAAATTATTTATTTTATATTTAGCAAATTTACCTATTAGTCCATCACTAATAAAAAATGAATTTGTAAATAACTCGTTTATATTTGCACCAAACGTCCTAACACTCCCCTCTAATTCATTATTTATAGTAATAGCTTTACTCTCTGAAATGAATGTTACATTACAATTTGGAAAATCAGATAGTATTAGTGGCGAATGTGTTGTTAATATGACTTGAACTTCTCCTTTAAATATCAACTCTAGCAATTTAATAAAATAGAATAACCAATCTTTTTGCCATTGTGGATGAAAATATAAATCTCCTTCATCAATTAAAAGTAAGTAAGACTTTACTTCATAATTCAATTCTTCTGCTTCTTCCTCATATAATGAGTCTTCAAAATCACGTTCAATTTGTAATAGGGAGTCATAAAATCTCCCGAATAAATTTAGCAAACTATATTGACCACTACTTAATTTAGACCAATAGAAGTAAAATAGATTACTGTTATAAAAACCAGATTTATATACATTTAAAAATGCTTGGGTCTTTTTATGAGTAGTTAAAATATACATCCCCTTTTCATTTTCAAATAATTCAAGTTCATTAAATGCGACAATTAACTTTAAATAGTTTTCTTGAATGTCATTTAATTTTTTTATAATTTTTGCTTTTATAGATAATTTTGTCTTTTTTTCAAAATGATTTATCAATGTCGAGGTTATCATCGTAATTAAATTATTACTTTTTTTCCCTTTATTAAAGGCAGATATTATTAAGGTATCGTTCAATCCATTTCCTCTTAATAGATATGCGACATCAATACAATACCTTTGTAAGATTCTAACAGTAAACTTTTCTCCAAAATTGTTTTTTAAATCAAAATCAAAATACAAGTTGCTAACTTTCTCATAATTAAAGTGTTCTATAAATTCAGATAGTTGATAAGACAAAGTATCTAATTCATCAGAGAAATTATTTGTCTCTAAATAAATATCTTCTGGAATATCGATTATGTCTGTTATTTGTAACTTTTCTTTAAATGCGTTCATAAAGAAAATTTGTTTTTTAAATTCGCTATTTAGAAACGCATCCGGACTATCAAAATTATTTAATAACGCATTTGTAGAAATATTTCTGGTATTTAGAGTTACTGTCTCGTCTGCAATAAATGATTTTTTTTTGTTTTCAAGATACCTAACATCAAACACATTCGAAAAAAACAATGTTATATGGTCTAATAAATAATCATCATAAAAATTCAAATTCACCTTATTGTTGAAAGCCTTTATATTGTAGTTTTCTTTATTAGTAACTTTTATCTCTAAATTTGTGTCAATCACTAATTCATTATTCACTTCAAAAACTATAATAAAATCCGTATTAAATTCAACTTTTTCCATATAGTTTTGAATAAAATCTAATATAGACGACTTTCCTGTTCCATTCTCACCTACAATAGCCGATATTTCTAATTTTATCTCACTGCCATTTACCTTGAAAAAGTTTTCTATATATTGCTTGTTTTTATCAATATTCAAATTATTACTTTTAAATTTAATATTATATTTAGATGTAAAGTTAGTCTGAAAGTTTTTTAATTTTTTGTAGTTGTTTATCCATACAAATGCAATTTTCATTTTAATCCTCCAATAACTATTGTAAATTTCTAATTTCATTATACAACAGTTATTGATTTTTTTTTGTGCATAAAAAAGTTTTCCACTTACCTCGTATATTGTGCAAGCACCAGACTGACATACCGCTAACCCCCGTCCCCCATAGGGCGGGTGCTATAATAGTATTTATTATTGCACAATTTCATACAACTTATTTTAGACATTTTTCAATATAGTAGTTACAATACTTAATTCTTCTACTACCATTTCTACTGCTGTCACAGTTTTTGTTAATCACAAGTGTTAGTGACATTGGTTCTCAAATAAATCTTCTAATCTAAATTTGTCCCTTGTCGCTAATGAATAAATCTTTTCTCGCCGCTTATCTAATTTAATTAAAAGATGTGGTACTTGTTTAGCTAAATCTTCATTGGTATGTGGTTGTAACGGAAAATATATGTTGTTGTTATTTTTATGCTTTCTTATTATTAGTAGTCCAGCCGCTACTAATCGCTTATTTGCAGATACAATACTCTGACGGCTACAATTCATATAATCCTCTAATTGATAAATCGTTGGGAACGCATAGCCATATTCCTCATTAAACAATTCCAGATATTTCACATATACAGCAATATCAAAAGGCTTGATTAAACCTAGCTGAACATAATAGAAAATATCTGTAGAGACTTTTTCAAACCGTTTGGTGACACCTTGTGTAGATAATGATTGTTTTGGCGTAATCATTTTATTCACCTCTCTTTCCCCCTCAAAAAGTCACTTGCAATTCGAAGTGATTTTAGGACAATCATTTTAGTTTTTTTCCAAAGAAAAAAGTGAATAGGAAATTTCCTATCCACATGAACACTTGCAATTCCCATACATTTTAGGACATACAATTATAAAAAGTCTCTCAAATTGGTTGCTACTTCTTCTATATCAATATCTAAATACTGTGTTGTGACAGCTAAATCAGAGTGACCTAGTGCCGTGCGATACTCGCCCCTTTGTTCAGTAAGTTCTTTGCATAAGCCCTTCTAATAGCGTGTGCATTGATATTTTCTAATCCGAATCGCTTTGAGTATTTATTTAACTGTTTAGAAATGGCACAGTTAGATGATTTGCTAGTATTCATTGGTAAACCGTTTTGGGTGATAAATACACTTCTATTATCCGTTCCAAAGTGGCGGCGGATGCCTTCATTAAATTTGATTAGCATTGTTAACATAACTGCTAGTTCTTCATCAATTGGCAGCTTTAAGAAATTGTGATTTTTAAGCGTAGAACCGTCTAAACTCAAGCACAGATTCTCAAAATCGATATGACGTTCTCTTAACTCTCCTAGCGTACGAATACGAATACCCGTCTTGTACATCAACTTAATTGCCACCTCATCTCTAAAGCCAGTAAATGAACTCTGGTCAATCAACTCAAGTAGCTTATTTATATCCGATTCCTTTGCACCTTTCTTAACTTCCTTATCAATTTTAATATTAATGTTATTCCAAAACTTTTCTTTAATCCAACCGTTATTAAAGAACTTGCTAAGAACAGCTTTCGTTGATTTTAAGCGAATTAACTTCGTTGCGGCTTTACTTCTAGCACATCTAAATAGTGATATAGCGACTCTACTGTAATATCCTCAACGTACTCTAACTTGTTCACAGTCACGAATTGTTCAAATATGTATTGATAGCTTTCAATCGTTCTTTGACGGTTTCCCGATATCCTCATTTGCTGAAATACTGTATCTAGTGCGGAAATGATTGTTAAGCTATTTCGTTTCGTCTCGTGATTATTAGACGGTAATACCACCACATCACCACTCACTGCAAACACTCCATGCTTTCTACTTCTAGACATACAAAAAAACCTCCAAATTCATTAGTTGAATTAGAAGGTCTATGAACAAAAATTCTATTGAAAATATGTAGGGATGAAAATAGGGATATTCAACAAGAGTTCAACTCCCGTTCAATATCCCTAACCTTCAAAACCGTTGATACGACTAGTTTTATCAGCCGTATTATTATGGAGACGGCGGGAGTCGAACCCGCGTTTATGGACTTGACTTAGACAATTTGCCTTAATAGGTTGGAGAAGTTGTCTCGTCAGGCAACCGAACCTATCAAACCCACCAACCCATTATATTTATTTCACTAATTATTAAATACTCACAAAACTCAGCATTAAAACGCTTCAACATAATTTAACAAAAGGCTGCTGCTACTTTTCATACTCATATGGGAGCTTTAATTGCCGATGTCGTTAATGGAGTTTCGATGAACCCATTGATAAATAAAGTTTCCAACGCCTTTTATCGGACTCAAGAAATGTTTTTCAAATCATTGATATCATTGCCCTTTATTACAATACCCCTTCTAATTGTCTTCATCTGCTACTTCATTTTCTATGGTTATTTTAATTTGTTCAGTCGGATATATTTTAATCAAAATCTCTATAATTTTATTGCATAGATTAACCGCATCTGGAATAACTGTGTGTAGCTTTTTATTTCCACTTGGAATTCGATGTAACCTATGCAACGGATTTCCGCATACAGTAAGTTCCATACTTCTTATCGAAGACCATTGACCATGAGCAAAACCAGAAGTCCAATCATAATAGCTATTATAAATATCTTTTACTCCTGCATACTCACTCATCTTTCTTAAATTCGAGTTTTCCCAATGTCCTAAGTTTATATCACTATATTCTAACCATTGGTCTTCACTAGCCAAAGTTTCCAGTGTTTCTAAAGATACAAATTGTGGTTGAGCTTCTAATTCATCTATCTTCAAGAAAGCTAATTTTGCTTGTCCTGAACCATAAGAACGGTAACTTAACCATAATTCATCATCATTCTTTTTTTCTAAATACGCTAACGTTATATAACATTCGGCTATAGTTCTTAGTCCCAATCGACCAGTTATCCCGTTTTGTATTATTGAATTAGTCAATTCTTTTACTATATCCAGACAATACAAAGCGATTGCAAAAACCGCTTCGTGTTTAGCGTCAATCGCTGATGTAGTTCTTGTCATGTAAAAATGTTCTATAATCCGTCTTTCAACATCATCTATATTTGGCACAAATAATGGTTTTAAATTTAATTCTTCCGTACTAGCATTTAAATCCCAGCAAGGAGAAATACTTAATGCTTCGTCCCAAAATTGCTGCGCCCATTCACTCGGGTCCAGCATTCCACTCATTGCGTTTTCGCAAGAACGAATCGTTGGGCGTACCATTCTCATGTCGCCCTTTTCAGGATAATAAAAAATTTCTTCAGCATATGGTCCCATTTGTAACTTTCCATTAATCATCAAATAGAATATTCTAGCCCAGCGACAATCTGTAGCAAGTTGTGATTGATGGTCTAACATATTCGCTACACAACTGTAAATTTTCATTAATTCTCGTTCTTGATTATCAATGTTAATGAATTTCCCCAAGTTTGTCCTTTTAGGAAGAGACTCAAATAAAAGTAATGGTTTTAATTCTTCTTTTAAGAATAGTTCATTAAACAAATAGTTATAAAAATCTTCGATTTGTTCATCTGGCATTTCTGTTATGGATTCAATTGATAGCTCTTTAGGTTTGAATCCTTCTGGTTTATCATGAAAGTATTTACAAATTTTCTTAATATAATTGATTCCCTTAATTCTGTCATTCTGGTTAATAATCAAGCCAATCCATAGAAAACTAGGTAATCTATCGTCTTTCCAGGACATCTTTTTCATATTTTCTATTTTCGAAAATGGTGAAAGCAATGCTTTTCCTTTTTGTTCATGTTTACCGATAGATGTGTGCCGTCTCTCTTTTTTTTCTCAGCTTTTTCTCCCCATAGTAACTCCCCCCCTTTTATTTTCCCATTAAATTAAATACAAAATAAAAGTAACTTCGTTTTCACAAAGTTACTTTTATTTTTATACTGCAATCGGAGCTTTAATTCCTGGATGTGGGTCATATCCCTCAATTATTAAATCTTCCATTTCTATATCGAATATCGATGTTTTCTCTGGGTTAATTTTCAGTGTAGGTAAATCACGAACTTCACGAGATAATTGCTCTTGCACCTGTTCCACATGGTTTAAATAGATGTGAGCATCACTAATACTGTACACGAACTCTCCAACCTCTAATCCGCACTCATTGGCAATTAAATGTGTTAATAATGCATAGGACGGAATATTAAAATTTGAGCCTAAAAATGAGTCCGCACTTCTTTGCAATAAATGACAACTAAGTTTATTATCGGATACGTAGAATTGGAAAATAACATGACATGGAGGCAAAGCAGCCTTACTGCCTTTAGCTCCTGCATTAATTACGTCTTCAGGATTCCAGGCATTTACAATTAATCGTCTTGAATCTGGATTAGTTTTAATTTGATTAATTACATCATTCAATTGGTCAATTTTCTCACCAGTTGAAGTAGTCCAATTTCTCCACTGCTTACCATAGACATTTCCCAAATCACCGTATTTTCCAGCAAACACATCGTCTCTAAGAACACGCTGACAAAATGATTGTAGTTCTTTTTGATATACTTTGTTGAACTCTTCATCATCTAGACAACGTAACCCAAAGTTAGTCATATCTGGTCCATCATACTCTTCTGATTCAACCCACTGTTTAAAAGCCCACTCATCCCAAATATGATTGTTATTTTGAAGCAAATATCGAATATTTGTATCTCCTTTGATAAACCAAAGTAATTCACTGGCGATTAAACGAAACGGAGTACGTTTTGTTGTGAATAACGGAAATCCTTTCGTTAAATCAAATCGCATTTGATAGCCAAATACACTTAATGTGCCGGTTCCAGTACGGTCTTCCTTTTTCGCACCATTTTCTAGGATGTGTTTCAGAAAATCTAAATATGTTCGTTCAAGTTCATTATTCAAGTTGCTACACCTCTTATATGATAAATTCTATACTAAGTATATACGAAAAAAATTACTTTAGTTTAATCTCGTGCAATTAGTTCTTTAATGCGTTTTTTTAACGTACTAACTTCTTCATTTAACAATGAATTGAATTTCATTTGCCTGTTTAATGCCTCTTTATTAAAATTAAGTTCTGTTGATAATTCTTCATATTTCACAAACCATTTCGCAGTTTCCTTTTTACTTAACTCTAATTTTTTCTGCAGTTCCGAAATTTCTTGTTCTGGGGTTGAAATAACTAACAAATTATTAATTGTCTTCTCTTTCCGCTTTTCTTCAATTAGCATTAGTAACTTTCCGCGCTTCTCTTCAATCCATTTTATGCGTTTGGAGTGTTTTAACGTGTTTCTGTCACAGCTAGACCTTCTAGCTATCTCAGACCATCCGACAAGCCTTGCAGATGGCTTGTGAGAGGTTCGAATGACTTGTTCTATTTCTTTTAATGCGACTCGTATGGAACAATTTGTTCGCCAAAATGATAATTGGTTTTCCACTTTCAGTTTTTCTTTTAACAATTCATCATTATATAGTCGGTCATTTTTTTCAACCCAATCAAGCGATAGGTTAACTTCCATTTCTTTTTGAACTTTCATTGGTATGTGCATCCAAAATACCACCTTCGTTATCACGGAAATGATTAATAACATACTCCGCTCGTTTTAACGTTTCTTTCAGTTCAGGCTCCATGTACTGGAATTCTTCATTATCCATTTTGCTTAATGTATCCTCATACACTTTTTTCCAAATCGGTAGTTTTGATTGAGGTATCACAGCATTTCCACAATCAATCGGATTACACTTTAATTGACCAATACATGGGGGAGGTTGTTTTGTACCATCTATTAGCTCAATATCTTTTCTTCCAGCACAATATCCTAATCCGACGTCAAGAAACGGTAATGACTGACTTTTTAAATCTTCAACAATTTCATCGATTTCACTGTCATTTACCATCAAGCCTTGAAAATATTCTTTTTTTCGTTTTGAGAATTCCCTTGCATTTTTGCCACCAGCTACCGTTGAATTAGGATGATAAATTTCGTTAATTAACTCTTGCTTTACTGAATGAAAATGCTTTGCAGAATGGGTAATTTCTTTACTGATTCCGCCATATCCCAGTGTTACATTATTTACTCTGTTATAAGCCACAACCGCGGAATTCACATGTTTTAAGTGATAACTTATATAAGGGAGACCCAACTTACCTCGAATTAATTGTTGAGCCAGTGAATGTCGTAAACGGTGAACAGTAATTTTGTGTTCAGGTTTATTTATATAGTAACTGAGTTTTTCATTATCTACGGATGCTCCATTAACATATAAATTTATGCCTTGCATAATACCAGATGTTGACAATGGTTCTTCTTTTTGATTTAAATAGACTGAATTTAAGCTAGAAACTAAGTATGAATTAAAGTTAAATCGCAGAATTTGATTCAAAATATCAGCTGCATCTCTTACAATAGGGATAGCAACCCAATCATCATCATCAGTAGGTAATAAATCATTGTTATGCTTAACTACGGTACCTTTGATTACATAGACATCATGACGTTTTGAAATACAATTTGATTTAAAGGAAATAAGTTCGCTATATCGTATACCTGTAAACGTGAGTATCGTAAGAATACACGCTCTTTGGATTATTAGTAACTTGTTATAAAATTCTTTTATAGTGAAATTATATTTTTCATCAAATTGTTTTCTTTTCTTCCCAGTTGTATTTCCCCTCTTGCCACTTTTCACTGCATTTATTTTTTCTATTTCTCTTATAGCGACATAATCTTCAAATGCTTGTTCTATATCAAAATTATACGTTCGCTTTTCAATTTCTTTTTCAATATTTGAAGTTACGTTACTGTTGACACTCATATTCATTGCTTTTTTAAAAGCTATAACATCAATAGTCAACTGCTTAATTAATTCCGTATACAAAACATCGTCCAATGGTTGAGCAGAACTTTCTTTTAATTTATTTTTTGGCAACAAAACGAATTTCAGGTTATTTACATCCGCTTCATTCCAATTAACTGGGCTTTTAAGATGCATTTGAATCAATGGATTGGCTAATAATCTCAGGGTTTTTTTCACATCGTTTATCCTTGAGTGATGAAAAGGTACTGTTTCAAAATCTTTTATTTTCAAATCTCCAAAACAGTGTAGAATAGCAATAGAATTAACACCCATTTCTTTTTGGAATTCTACTTGAAGCTGTTCAACGGTTTGAACTAATTTCATGGTTAGACTACTCACTGTATTAATTTTGTAATTATTTTTCTTTGCCTTCCTAAATATACCCGAAGCACAAATCATAAAATATGTTAGAACCTTTATTTCATAAGTAAAGTTATTACCCACACGTTTACTTATTTTTAGCCAATCAAATGTTAATTTCGAACTTCCAATTGCATTTTTACGTATATTCTTTTTATCCGTAAAATCCCAAACATCATCTCCAAATTTACTTTTTTCGTTTAGCTCAATATCGTCATTAAATTCGAATCTTTTGGAAAGTAATGTATTTAAATCCAATTGTTTTAATTCCAAATTTAGCCCTCCAGATGTGCTCTATATGTTACTGGGTCAATTAATTCATCCAGGTTCTCAGCTATTTCTTTTGATTGTAGAATATCTTCCATGGAAAACTCCGAAACTTTCTCGTCAAATAGTGCATTAATAACATCTAATGTCTTTAAGTAATAACTTTCATTTGGTAACTCTGTACTTTGGACCTCCATCGATTGTTCTATTTGGTTTTTATACATCCATAATGATGGTAAATTTCTTTTGAAAACCATCACATTATCGCAGAATAAGCACATATTTACTCGACTACATGCACTACCTTCCTGATATTCTTTCAGTCTCCTAACATCCTCTGGTGGATTAAATGGGTTTTTGCAATCAGATAAAAACCCCTTGAAAATTGTATTACTATCTTTTTTCTTTTCATGAGCATATTGAACCTCATTCTTTTCAGCCCAAGCTTTATTGGCAAATATTTTTTCAATAGCAGCAGCCGTTTGTTTTTGCGCTTTTATATTTAATTTGTTTTTATCAAGATAATTCATTGTTGTGGTAATACTTCCATGCCCTAATTCATATTGAAGCTCATGTAAATCAGCCCCTTTGTGAATCATTTCAGTAGCTTTAGTAGCACGAAATCGTTTTAAATTAAAATTCAGTTTTGTATTCTCATCATTCGTTAATTTATATCTTCGAATAAAATTCTGACTCCAAGTGTGAGTTACTTTAGAATTGATTTCAATAATCTCTCCAAAATTTCTTTGGGAATTACTCTGAATAATGAATAAATTATTTTTAATTTTAGATGGGGCAAGTAATCGAATATTTTCAGTTAAAGCTGTTATCACTGTCAATGTATTTTTAATAATCTTAACTTGGTCTTGTCTGAACTCCTTTAATTCTACGTTTTCATTTTTTTCATTAATATTAATATGCATTTCTTTTCCTCCACCACTCCTTGCTTTAAAGTAGCGTAATATTGGCACACCAGAGAGTGGATTCTTTTCTTCAAAACAGTCCAGTTCAAGTTCTAATAAGGACTGTACGTTTAAACCCGTTTGAATCGCTAACTTAACTATTAATGGCATAATTAAATCCGTATCAACATTCGGCGCTACACCCCATTCACGATAAATCCCTCTCAAACCACCAATATCCTTGAAATATGCTGTAGGTGCATACTCTATATAAGTCTTATGTAAACTTTTATTTTCAGGCGTACCAAGTATAGGTTCAAAATCTAGTACATTTTCAAAATACCAACGCATATTATCAATATCTCCCCAATGATTTTCTCTTATTCTAGGGTCAGCTCCAACACCTTTCGGCTTATAGCCATCTTTTCGGTATACACGATACACATACTTCAATTCTTCCTTCAAAGCCGCGTTAATTTGCTTCATCTCGTTTTCACTATAAGCAATATTTCCATCCGTTTCCCTACCAGCGGAACCAATTGAAACATCAATCAAATTATTAAAAGAAGTGTAATCATTAACAATAGCTTCTTTCATTACTGTTCTTACCGCACTAAAAATTCCAACAATCGAATATGAAGTTAGATAACCTTTGTCGACTTTTTTATTGGTGGAATCAATATATTTTTTTAAATTCACTAATACCATTTCATCCAAATGTGTATCTAAATAAAATAACCTATACTTTTTTAAATCTTCGTTGTAATTAGATGTTGCATCAAGAAACTTTTTATAATAACTTAAAGCGTTTGTATAATTACTTTGAGTAGATTTATTCGTTTTCATATTGGCAACTAAATTAAAAATAAATTCAACTTGTACATATGGATTATCTTTGGTTGGTGTTGGTGGTATTTTCTTCATCATTTTCGCCCTCGTTTTTCAGTATGGTTTTTCATAGGTAAATACGTTTCATCGTAGATACGTTGCGATTCTTCAAAGCGGTTCTGGATATCATGTTGTTCATTTTGTAATTGTAGATTTTTTATTGCTGCTGGTGGAATATGTGCATATATTTCTGTTGTTTTAATATCGTTATGACCAAGTGTATCTCGGACAATGACTAATTTATTTAAAAACTCATTGTCAAACTCACTCATTAAAACAGATACTGCAAACGAATGACGGTATTTATGTGATGAATATTTGGAAGGGTTTAGCCCTCCTCTTTTTGCAGTTTTGTAAAGAAGATTTTTTATTGCATCATCTGTTATAGGGTTACCTTTAACATTCAGGAAACAGGGTATGTCATCACCATATTTTAGTCTGGCTTTTCTGTATATTGGATGCTGTTTATGTAACCGATTAATTCGCGAAATCAACGCTCTGGTTAAAAATGTAATACGCTCTTTAGGCATACCACCAGGACCTTTACTTCCTCTTTTAAGCTCAAAATCGAAATACATCGCTTCTTCGGGGAAATCTTGCAGTTGAGGTATATCCTTTTTTTTCAATCGAGGTACTTCTGAAATACGTAACCCAGAATCAAATAGAAAATGAACTAAGCATCTCTGATTTTCATCATGTAATAAGTTAATGAATTCAGTGATTTCAAACACTGTAAGGTATTTTGGAATCTTCTTCACTGGATTAGGACTTTTATATTTACTTGATGCATAGCCGTTGTTATCTCTAACACATCCTGCTTCATCAGAAGTTAACCAGGTCATAAATTCACGGATGATTGCTTCTCTATTTCGAATAGTCGTTGCTGCTAAACCCTTGTTTTTTAAATCCTTTAAATAATCGCCAATCCCTACACCATCTATAACAGAAAGAGATAAATCTACCCGCATTTTAAAGGTTTCTTCTAAATATCTAATAAAATAAAGGAGTACCTTTGAATAATGTTTTATAGACTTATCGCTATAGCGAAGACCATGATTATGAATGGAAAGTATATACTTTGATGGTAATTCCACAACTTTATTTTTCTTATTTAAAAACACATAATATGTTTCCCCATTATCTTCCACTTCAATTACTTCCATTTCAATCCCCTCATTTCTCAATAAAATGAATTAACTCCGATTACTTTAATATCAGTTTTCTAACATTAAAACGTTAAAAAAACTAGCTACTCACTAAGCAACAGCAATATAGCTAGTCTATTTTCATTATCTTGAGGAATTTGTTCAATTAAGATATCTTTAATTAATCGTATATTACTAATATCTACAATGATTTTTTCTAAGCTAGCTCTATAATGACCCGGTAGAATAGCATTTTCTAAACTCCAATCAATTAAAATTTCATTATTTGAATCATAATCATGTGAATAATTAATTATTCTTAAAGAAAAATGCATTTGTTTTATTTGTCTATTCGTAAAATCAATATTTAACATAGTAGTGTGTTTAAATTGACTAAATGAAAAATGTTCCGCTACAACGCAATTTTCATCAGTAAACCATCCTTTTTTAGGTAAATGTATTATTTCTTTATCCACTGCGTCCTTATTAATAAATAAATTTTTTTCTAAGTAATTTATCGCGAATTTTACCCCTTCTTCAAATCCATCTGCCGAATCATTTCCTTTAGTTTCTCTTATTTCAAGACTTTTGGTTTGCTTAAGAGTATTTAAATGGGAGATTAAGTTATTTTCTTTATTGTAGCCCAATTTGTATGCTATAAATTCAAATAAATCTTCTTCATTAATTCGATAACCTATTTTTCTACTTTCCATTGATGCTTTAATTCCATATCTTGCTGCATTTGTATGAGCAAATTTTTCTGCTTTCTCAGCCTTTTCACCCAAACTAATCCGCTTATTGTATTCTAAGTCGAATACTTTACTATACTCTCTTATCCAAAGACGAACTTGTGGTTCCCCAGTTGAAAATTTGGAATTTCCATTCCGATTTTTATTAATTGAATTGTCTCTACGGATAATACCCTTTTTAATTAAAATGATGGCAGCTTCAGCTACATTGTATTTCTTCAAATTAATCAACCCTTGTTTTTATTGTAAGAATTCTAACATTAAATCTTATGTATTTAAGATATATTATAAATACTAACAATGCAACTAATTAATTTGAATGATTACAAATAATATACTTTTTCATTTTTCTTACATATAATTATTTACATTATTATCCTGTTATTTACTCATCATTATTTTAGAAATATAAAAAAGCTTATTCATAGAATCTATTCTACAAATAACCTTACTTGTCTTCCTATAGGATTCATCAACTTATTTTCGCTAACTAAAAAGGAAAATGTCCGCACTTCGCTGATAGAGCTGGCATGACAGCTTTCCATCTGCCACATAGAATTGGAATAGTAAATGGCACGGGGGAAGTGCCATTTCATCGACTTCAGAAGGATTCCAAGCAGTAACAATATGCCTTCTAGAATCCGGATTGTTTTTAATACCATCAATTAAGTTTGCAATCTGATCAATTGATTCTTCCCCACCGGACCACGATCGCCACTGTTTACCATACACAGGTCCTAGGTCAGCATATTTCGCTGCAAACTTTTCATCTTCCAGAACACGTGCTTTAAATGCATCCATTTCAACTTTATATACAGCCGCGAAGTCTGAATCCGTTGATGCTCGACGCCCGAAATTACTCATGTCTGGCCCAGTGTATTCGGGACTCGTCGCCCATTGTTCAAAAGCCCATTCATCCCAAATTGGATTCCTGTCTTCAATGAGCGTTTTGACATTTGTATCTCCTTTAAGAAACCACAGTAGTTCCGAAGTAATAAGGCGTAAAGCCGTTTTCTTTGTGGTCATGAGAGGGAATCCATCTTTCAAATTAAATCGCATCTGATATCCAAACACACTGACAGTACCAGTACCTGTTCGGTCTTGTTTTTTTGTACCCGTTTCAAGTACATGTTTACATAAATCTAAATATTGTTGCATTCAAAAAGCCTCCTTGCGATAGTGTTAAGTATATCAAATATAGGCTTGCTTTGATAATAAAAAAGACACCTCCAGCGTGGTTATTTAAGATAACCACGCTGGAGGTGTCTTTTTCGCCCTTGATATGACAATCTTTTAAGATTACTAATAATTATTTATAACATTTGCGTCATGGTTACTCAAGTATTATGAGGATTGGTTGTGGTTGTATATTCCGAAAACTTGCAACTGATTTTGGACATCATTGTACTCGTATATTTGTATAGAAGAAGGTTAAAATTTCCAATGGGATTACTATATTTCTTCGCATTGCACTTTGAATTGTCGCAGAGTAAGAATGCATTAATGAACACCACTTACCCAGTAAGGACAATAATCAATTGAAAAAAAGAACTTCGAATAAGAAAAACATAGGGAGATTTTAGTCTTCCTATGTTTTCATTCATATTATTTATCTGTTTGTTTTTGCTTTTTTTCCAAATACTCCGCACGTATTTTTTCAAGTTGCTGCTTTTTATCAAATATGGCAGGCTTGTTTTTTTCATGATACTTTGCCACAGCCACCTTACCTTTGTTATCCAATTGATATTTTCCCATTTCGTTCACCTACTTTTCTTGTCTTTAAAGAGAATCCATTCAACAAATATAATATACCTTATTTAATGAAGTATACCTATTTACTTTATTTGTGTACTGCCTAACCTTACATAGATCAGTAAAAACTTAGTAAAATATTTCATAGCCAAATGGTATTCATTACACTTATCTTTACGATCTTAAATTTGCTGATTCATTATCAACAAATTTAGGAGTGCTCCTGATGAGCTCTATACGCATTTTACCACGGAAACGTGTATTAATCGAAAAATATATACTTGCCGGTAAATCTCTTTCTTATATCGCGAAACAAAATAGAATGAATATCCTCTTTAACAAATCCCCCTATAAACGGGTTATAGACCGTTTTCCTTCCAAAGCTATAAACTTGAACCCGATCGAGGCATGGTTATAGGGCATTTTCGTGTATGCCTTAACCAGCCTCGTTAACATCGTATCTGTATCCGTTAATAGTAGAAAAATCTTTTTTTCTTTAATCTATATTTTCCTTTCCATCATCCGTTACCCTTCTTTTATCTTGACTCTAAATAAGAAAACTAAAGAAATGCTTGATAGAATTCTTAATAAAACCTTACTATTATCGAAGGAAACCTTTTATTAAGGAAATCTTAAGAAAGGCGTCGGGTGTTTGTTAAGGTTTGGTTGATATGATTTCTTTAAGCGAATACTAAGAGGAGTGAAAAACATGTTGAACCGTACATATAGGAGTGGACCTGCATGAATATATTGGTTTGTGATGATGACAAAGCTATTGTTGATGCGATAGGCATTTACTTAGAGAATGAGGGCTATACCGTTTTCAAAGCCTTTATTGGGCTAGAGGCAATTGAAGGTATCAATGAACATGACATTCATCTCATTATTATGGACATTATGATGCCGAAGATGGATGGGATCCGTGCAACGATGGAAATTAGAAAAAGAAATAGTATTCCTTTAATTATGCTTTCTGCCAAATCAGAGGACTATGACAAAATTCTAGGTTTAAATATAGGTGCGGACGATTATATGGGTAAGCCATTTAATCCGTTGGAGCTGATTGCCAGGGTGAAATCCCAGCTGCGAAGATATACAACATTTGGAGCACTTGAAACGAATAGCAATCTCTTTCAATCCGGTGGACTGGTGATCGATGATGAAAGTAAAAAGGTCACCGTCGATGGCGAGTTAAAAAGCGAGCGATTAAAAACGGAGCTGATTACCAATGTATCACATGATATTCGAAATCCTTTGACCTCCATTATCACCTACGTGGATTTATTGAAAAATGAAAAGGATCGAACTAAAGTCGATAACTATATTGAGGTACTTGATCAAAAAGCACAAAGGCTCAAACTGTTAACCGATGATTTATTTGAAGCTTCTAAGGCCTCAAGTGGGAATATCCCCGTGTCTTTAGAGAAAATTGCTATCGTGTCTTTAATTACCCAAGGACTTGGCGAATTGAATGACAAAATTGAAGCAAATGGTTTAGACATCAAACTCAATTATCCGGAAGAAAAGGTGTACGTCACAGCGGATGGAAGATTATTGTGGAGAACGATCGAGAACCTATTATCGAATATCTTTAAATATACACTTACACAGTCCAGAGTATATATAGATATAGAGGATTTAAGGGATGAGATACGTATTAGCTTTAAAAACATCTCCGCCTATGAATTGAATATCTCAGCAGATGAATTAATAGAGCGTTTTAAAAGAGGCGATGAATCCAGAAACAGTCAAGGAAGCGGATTAGGGCTTTCCATTGCAAAAAATCTCGTTGAAATTCAAAAAGGAAAATTCGAAATCCATGTAGACGGCGATTTATTTAAAGCGATGATTTACTTGCCAAAACATTTATCAAAATAAGAACTGTCTTTAAGCTGAAGTCATTCCTATCAATACTGGAATGGCTTCTTTTGCGTACATATATATTTCCCCAATTTGTTCACCTACTTTTCTATTCTCGTCTTAAAGTGAACCTACTCAAACAAATATAATGTACCCTGTTTTACTGAAGTATACCTTTTACCTCTAGTAGTGTACTGATTGATGGTGTAGGAACTTTCATTCTAATGTGCATAGTACTTTTAGATAAACGAGCAAAACTTTTATTAATAATCATTTTATCTATCCTATAACTTAAAAATAGGGATATTGCCCAAGAGTCCAGCTTCCGTTCAATACCCCTATCTTTTCAAATCATTGTTACGACTATATTTACCAGCCATATTTAACTATGGAGACGGCGGGAGTCGAACCCGCGTCCGGAGGCTCTAACACTTAAGCATCTATGCCTGTATTTTTCCAAATTAGATTCGCGTAGCACTATGCTAAAGCCTTGAGAAATAAGCGTTTGTGCCGTTTCCATAATTATTTATTTTAGGGTTTTACTCGCCAGGATGTCATGCAACGACTAAGAGTTGTTGCATGGCTGTTTTTGCAAATAAAACGGACCTAAAAATGGACATTTTCATGATATATTTATTAAACATACGTACCCGATTGTGGTAAAACATAAGCAACTGTCTAGCTTAACTAACGCAAGGTAAATTTAAGTACCTTCTTAAACCTTCTCGTTACATTGAGTTAACTAACAAACTATCTATTTTTCATTACTTCTGCTAATTGATGAGAATTTAAATCTTCTTCGTCATTCAGCTTTTCAATAATGTTATGATAGTCTTTTTCATTACGATTTTGACTTAGTTTATTAGCAGCTTGAAATTCATGTACTTTAATCTTAAATCCAACAATCCCTTTTAGTTGTTCTAAAACTTCAGGAGATAGATTATCCCATAAAACTGGATTATCACGGTGTTTTTCGTATTTTTGAAGCAACATTGCCAGTTCCTGTTTAAGCTCTTCTTCATCCAAAATGCTGGCTATACCATATGCATGTACAGCTTGATAGTTCCATGTCGGAACATTTTCCTTTTCATACCAGGAAGAAGAGATATAAGCATGTGGTCCTTGAAACATAACCAGTACATCTTCACAGGTTTCGAATGTTCTCCACTGAGGATTCCCATAAGCCATATGTCCTGTTATATAGTAAGTATCTCCTTCCTTCATTAACTGCAATGGCAAATGAGTGGCAATTGGTTTTCCTTGTTCTGTTGTGACAATCGTGCCAAAAGAGTTTTTTTGAATAAAATCCCGAATTTCATCAGCATCTTTGACTTTGAAATATTTAGGAATATACATAGTAAACCACCTTTCAAAACAGTTATGTGAGTGTATTGATCATTATAAAGTCCACTTGTTCTTCATTACCCATATAAAAAGAGTGGGCTCCAGTTTGAACAAACCCCCTTTTTTTATTAAAAGCAATAGCCTTTTCATTTTTTTCCCATACACCTAGCCAGATTTTATTTTTCTTACATTCTATCGCAATTTCCTTCGCTTTATTTAGAAGGCACTTACCAAGCCCATGTTCTTGAAATTTGCTCCTAATATAAATCCTCTCAATTTCAAGTGATCCAACGTCCATTTCTTCCGACTGAGCATTATCGGTGTTGACCTTCAAATATCCAGCGACTTCATCATTAAAATAACAAAAATAGAAGTGCGAAGAAGGATTGGATAATTCTTTTTCTAATTGTTTTAAGTTAAATGCTCTTTCCAAATAGGCATTCATATTTTCGGGTGCATTTTGATGCTTAAATGTCTCAATAAACGTTTCTTGACTAATTTCTCGAAGTTCGTTTGAATCTTCAAGTATACACTTTTTTATATTTATACCCATTTGAATATATCTGACGTCAACGAGCGTATTTTTGCCGTTTGGCGACTGAACTAAAATTATCAAGACCTAATTTTAAAAAAGATAGAACCCTTTCTTCTTTTACTAAAGCATCCGTTAGCACAATAAGTAAAGAGGATTTTATTCAAAAATTGCGCCCGTTAATGGAAGATACTTTAATCTTCATGATTTTATAGACATGGCAAGTCGCATCACCAGCCGTACAGGAGTCGCAGGGTTTTCCATTTGATTGACATCTCCAATAAAAAACATGTCACTATCGGGATAGTAAAATGCAAAGGAACCTGTTGAACCAGAATGACCAATTAACTCACCTTTTCCCATAAAAATTGTTGCAAGACCATTTAGTGGAATTCTCATATATCCAGAACCGTAATGAATTGGAAGCATAGAAGCCTGCAATCTGTTGTTTACTTTTAGTTCATGAAAAACAGTATTATTAAATAGCTTTCCTTTAAAGAAAGCCTTGATAAATACCATTAATTCACGAGCCGTAGAAACACAACCGCCACTTGCGCGAACGCTCCTAAGTAATTTTGGACGGTATAAGGCAGTGCCCTTATAATAGACATACGGGATAAAATCATCCTCATCTTTCGGAAGATAAGTGTTTTTGAGTTCTAATGGATCAAAAATTAATTGCCTATACACATCTTCCAATGTTGAATTAGTAACTATTTCAATTATTTTTCCGAGAATTTCAAAGTTTATATTTGCGTAATGAGCTCTTTTTCCCATATCTGGTGCAAAGTGTGGTTTTATTTCCTTCGTCTTTAATAGGGTTTCATTAAAATCAATTTGCACATCCTTATAAAGGATAGCACGTTTTTTCGACTTATTGCTCCCCTCCTCAATCACATCCCTCAATCCACTTGTATGAAACAATAAGTTCGAGATTGTAAGTCTATTAGAATACTCTCGGCCTTTGTATACGTGAAGGTTCTTTAATGTGTCTTTTTTTAAATATCTTGTTATTTCATCATCCAGTGACAGTTTTCCCTGCTCTCTCAATATATAAATACAAGTGGTTGTGAACAGCTTTGTGATACTTGCAATAAAGAATGGCGTATCTATATTCTTCCCCCCGTACCCAAAGCTGTATGAAACATCTCCATTGGAATTTTCTACGAGAAGAACAGATTCATGTATTTGCTTTTTTTTTGTAAGGTTTCCGAAAATTTTTCGGACTTTTAGTTTTTGAATTTCGATATGCTTACCTCCCCCATGTTAATCATTATAATAACGATTTTGACTGAAACCTTATTAGTTAATCCAATTTATTAGTAAATGGACGTAACTTTTCTGATACTTTTACATAAATTAGGAGAAAATCAACATTAGTATATTCATAGCAATATGTGCAAACATATGTGCAAGCATGGCAAGTTCTAGATTGTGCTTCCAATAAATCCAGCCAAAGAAGAAACCAGGTAAACCATTTAGGAGAATCATTCGGAACCAAATGAATGGTGTCATTTCTATATTACTTGCGGTTATGCCATAGTGACCTAATGCAAATATTAATGCACTAATGAATATGGCAACGATAAAGACCCAGTTAGAAGGTTTTGCCGATTTTCGATCAAATAGTTTCCAAAAAATAAAAACTAACAAGCTCATTAACCCAAAACGCGTTAGTAGTTCTTCAAGAATTCCTCCGTAGAGTAAAGCTGTTATAAATTCTAACGCACTATATGGTCGTAATAGTTCTATTAAACCATCTGGTAAGAACGGTCGGAAAAGATAATCGAAACCTCTCAAAACAACCGCTGCAATCAAACCGAGTATGATAGCTAGTTTAATCCCTTTTATCCACTCTGATTTTGGCTTTTCTCTAGCGTGAGGGTGAATAATCACAGATTTTAAACCCACTTTATGAGCAATGAAAAATCCAATGACAAGAAAAATTATAAATAAAACAAAATTTGGTATGACGGAGAGTAAGGCTAACATTTCAGGCGGTCCTGAGAACCCCGTCATTTCACTCAATTGCTCTAACTGGGTCCGATTTGTCGATAGTACAAAAAAAATGGAGAAAAAAATTGCAATGATTCCAACCAAGAGATAAATGAATAATCCTTTAACACTTTTTTGCTTTATCATAGCTAACCTCCTTGATTTTAGTTTAAAGGTCATTAAATTATGAATTTTTGTTTTCTCTGTTAACGATAGAAAACATCTTCGTCGAAGACAAGATATTCTACAATTTTAGTTATCGTATTGTTAAAGATGTCATCTAATAGTAACAATCTCTCAGAAAACAGCTTAGAATTAATTGTAAGACAAGAATTGGCGCAATCACTCCCCATGGGATTCCATTTAACAGTTCATTCATTTTTCCTCCTCCAAATTGTTTACTTACCCTTAATACGATTACGTTCGTCTAAACGTTCACTCACGAAAAAATAAATAAAAAAATCTCAGGAATTTGATCCTGAGATTTTTCTTTTAAATTTTTTTCTTGCAAAAATAAGATAGATAATAAGATACGTTGGAAATTGAATAAGGCCTAAAAAGCCCCATAGCCAAGCATTGTATCCCCTCTTCTGTGCATCCCAAAACATCCATGAGCTCTGGCAAATCAGAATGAATGCAATCACGACCAATAACCAAAGCGGTGTGCTACTGAGTTCGTTTAAGTTCATTCATTACTGACCTTCTTTCTAGTTTTGTTAAGAGCTACGGGCAATAAGATAATCCCCACAAGCTGAAAATATAGAAAAAGAATTGGCTGACGATAAACGACAGCAATCACAACCGATAGCACAAATACTGCAACAGAGATAAACGTGAGGAGGTCTTTCCATTGTTTTTTTCGTATTCTTTTTTTCTCTAATTCAACGTTCTGTTGAAACCATTGTAAGTGTGGAGTAGATACTGGATTCCATTGATCCAGTTTTTCTAAACCATCTATTAATTGCTTAACCGTTAATTCATCTTCATCATCCAACATAGAATTACTATTTTTAAGATCATACTCCTTCAAGTTCAGCCAACTCCTTTCGTATACTTTTTAGACCATTTGAAACTCGAGATTTTACTGTTCCTTCTGCAATACCCATCATTTTCCCAATTTCCTTATATGAATATCCGTAATAATGCTTTAACAAGATTGGCATACGTATTTCTTCATTAATTTGAGCAAGTATATCAAGTACATCAGTCCATTCTTCGTTCATATTGGCTGCAATCCATTTCATTTTTCGGAGAGCTTGTTCCTGCTCTAGCCAGTTTATCTCCCGCTTCTTTCTACGCTGTTGATCGATAAAAAGGTTTGTTGCGATTGTTATGAGCCATGAGGAAAACTTGGATTCACCATTATACAGTTGGATTTTTTCAATACACTTCATCATCGTCTCTTGTGTTAAATCTTCTGCGATTTGTGGATGAAGGGTAGCTTTCATTAAATACTTAAATAGGAACGAATAATTCTGTTGTAACAGTTTCGAAAGAGCCAATGTATCTCCTTTTTTCGCCTTTCGAATTAAATCCTTTTCATCCATGAGATCTACTCCAGACAATAATAATCTATATGTAATACGACTAACTGGGGAAAATCGTTCATTTTCAAAATAAAGAATCACAACAAAAACATTTAGCCACCTATTAGTATTAATTAAGTTTACCTGAAAGTTATATATTTGACCAAAAACCAAGGTATTATTGCTCATTCAACGAGTTCAGAATACTTTTTTAATTACTATAGTATTATCAAACTACTTACATGATTTGTTTAAGTATGTCTTCTTTAACTAACTAACTTGATTAATTTTTTCATTGCATTTAAACTGCATAAAGAAGTCCTCCTTGTTTGATGATGGGTCAATGGTCGTTGACACCCACATCATACTAGAGGGCTTTTTTTCTTTCAAGACCCCGAACATCCTTCAAACAGGAATGCTGCCCCGTTAGTGCAACATTATAAATACTAAAGCAATTAGACAAATTGGGAATCCAACAATTAACATTCCAGCGACAAGATAAAAAATACTCATGAACCTCCCACGACTGAATTTTGTATTTTAAATAAGTAGAAAAACGTATTTATACATAGTGATTGCTAAGTAAATGCGTTTTAAAATAACCCTATATTCATATTTCAATAGATCCTCTTCCAACTCCCTTCAATACCTTTTTGAATGCAAAAAACCGACATCTCCTGAATAGGAAAAATCGGTTTTAATATAAATCACGCAAAATGCGTAAGTATCTCTTCTGGTATGCCAAAGCAATTTTCGGGCGTGTCTCGAAGCAAACGAAAAGCTGCTTTCCTAGTTCTCAATGAACTAGGAAAGCTGCTTTTTATTATGACCCCTACGGGATTCGAACCCGTGAT
>NZ_JBYHFQ010000029.1:0-47116 GCF_057669665.1 Sporosarcina sp. Y1004
TTCTTTCCGGCTTATCGCGGGAGGCATCCACAAAGCGCCGAAGCGTGTATGATGGGAAATAATATCAATTAGTCTTAAATGTTAAACACATATAGAAATAAATAACCTACATATATAAAAAGGAGGAAACCATATGTCACTGCGTTTCATTACCGGAAGGTCTGGATCCGGGAAAACGACATTCATTGAACGCGAAATTGCTACCGAACTCGAGCAGAATCCAATGGGCGCACCAATCATTGTCATCGTTCCGGATCAGATGTCGTTCTCGATGGAGCATAGTTTGTCCGTTAAGTTTGGCTTAAAAGGAATCATCCGTGCACAAGTATTGACGTTCAAACGCTTGGCATGGCGTGTGTTGCAGGAAACAGGCGGCATCACACGTAAGGAAATAGATAGCTTTGGTTACAGGATGCTTGTTCGAAGCGTTCTTGAAGACAACCGAGACGATTTTAAACTATTTCGGCAAGCTGCGAGTAAACGGGGATTCACTGAACAAATCGGGGATTTGTTGAAGGAGTTCAGCCGCTATTCTCTTGACCATCAGACAATGAACACGCTACACGAGACACTCGCTGCATCAGGCGCGCCGCGTACATTGCTCGACAAGGCGGAAGATTTATCACTATTGCTGACAAAACTTGAAGAAAAACTAGGCACAACATATGTCGATAGTGAAGGGCATCTTGCACTCCTTGCTTCGCAAATTCATCACGCAGACCTGTTAAAAGGGGCTGACATTTATATAGATGGTTTTGAAAACTTTACAACAAGGGAATACGAAATCGTGACGGAACTGATGAAACATGCAAATCGGTTGACGGTCGTATTGCCGATGGAAGGTGCGCTAACGGGTTTTGCGGATCACGAATTATTTTTCAATCCAGTTAGAACCTCGCTTAAATTGCGTGAATTGGCTAGGGCGGATTCCATCGACGTTGAAGAAGATGTCTTCATGCAGGGTTCGCACCGATTTCTCAATACGGATCTTACTCATTTTGAAGCTGAATTCGACCACTATCCAGCGCAGCAAAACCCATCTGAAGGCAATGTCGTTCTGATTGAATCTGCGGACCGGCGTGCAGAAATCCATGCAGTGGCACGCAAAATTCGTGAGCTGATGATATCAGGGAAACGGTACAAAGACATGTCAATCCTGTACAGGCAGCCTGAAAAGTATGATGAACTGATTGAAACTATTTTTCCGCATTATGATATACCAGTGTTTATCAGCCAGAAAAAGCCTATGCTGCATCATCCACTCATTGAGTTTTCGCGTTCAGTGTTAGAAGCGGTGACTATGGGATGGTCGTATGAATCGGTATTCCGTGCTGTTAAAACGGATTTGTTTTTCCCGCATAGGGAAACGAAATTACTATGGCGTGACAGGGCAGACAGACTTGAAAACTACGTACTTGCACATGGAATTCATGGACATCGTTGGTTCGACGACACTCGCTGGCGCGTGAAAAAGTACCGTGGGCTCGAAATGCATACAAATGTACAAACCGATGAAGAACTAGCAATGGAGCAGCAATTGCATATGATTCGGGATGCAATTAGAGAACCGCTCGCGGCTTTAGAACAACGTTTAAAACGATCGAAAACAGGCCGCGATGTAACGGAGGCATTGTTTGTATTCATGGAAAAACTTCATGTGTACGATAAAATTATCGATTTACGTGCTGAGGAAGAACGAGCGGGGCGTTTGCTTGGTGCAACGGAACATGAACAGGCATGGAACGGGTGGATTAACGTCCTCGATCAGTTTGTATTGATGTTTGGTGATAAGGAAATGGATGTTGTGGAAGCTGTTCGCATATTGGATGAAGGGTTTGATTCACTCGAATTTGCCCGCATTCCGCCGTCGCTCGACCAAGTGACTGTTACATCTGTTGAGGTTTCCAGTTTAATGGACATCGATGCGGTGTTTGTTCTCGGCGTAAACGATGGCGTAATGCCAAAACGAGTGGACAATGAAGGGCTTCTCTCGGATGTAGATCGTGAATGGTTTTCGCAAATTGGCTTTGAACTTGCGCCGACCTCGAAAATGAAGTTGATGGATGAAACATATATGGCGTACCGTGCATTCACGGCGTCGCGCGAAAAATTATATGTATCGTATCCAATCGCAGACGAGGAAGGAAAAGCACTCATTCCATCGTTATATATAACGAGAATTGGACAGTTGCTCCCGGGAACGCCACTTGAAATCGCTGTGACAGATCCATCTGAATTGCCACTTGAAGCCGATCAATTCGATTACATCAGCCATCCAAGATCAGCACTCCCTTACGTTTCCATGAAGTTGAAAGTGGCGGAACAGTCAGGTGTCCTGGAACGTGAATGGCGTGCGGTGATGGCGTATTACGAAGAGGATCCCTACTGGTCATCTGTGATAAGCCATATCTCGCGCCCGATGCATTCAAAGAATGATGCAGAACGTCTGCGATCCGAGATCACAACAGGGTTATACGGGGAATCATTTGTCTCTAGCGTATCACGCATTGAATCCTACTACAGTTGTCCGTTTCAACATTATGCGTCGTTTGGGCTTGGCTTACGCGAGCGGACGGAGTTTACACTTGAAGCACCAGCAATCGGTGATTTATTTCACGCTGCGCTTAAATGGATTTCGGATGAAACAATGCGTCTCGGGAAGTCATGGGCAGCGTTGTCACGCGAGGAATGCTGGAATCTTGCAAGAGGTGCAGTGGAAGACATTTCGCCATACTTTTTCAATCGGATTTTATTGTCGACGAACCGTTATGTCTATATTAAACGAAAGCTGATGCACATTATTCAGCGGACAATCTATTCACTTAGTACGCAGGCGAAATCGACTGTGTTTAAACCAGTTGCTATTGAAGCAGGATTTGGTCCGGGCGAGGAACTGCCAGCGCTTGAAATTCCACTACGTCGGGGCGATTTGATGAAACTGCGTGGGCGCATTGACCGTGTCGATGCAACGGAAATAAGCGGAAAAAACTATGTCCGCGTTGTCGACTATAAATCATCTGCGAAAAGCCTTGACCTGACGGAAGTCTACTACGGCTTATCCCTGCAAATGATGACGTATCTTGACGTTGCACTCGAAAATGCGGACGAATGGCTCGGAATCCATGCAGATCCAGCGGGTGTTTTATATATGCATATCCATAACCCGATGATCAGATCCGGTACGGAATTAACACCAACACTCTTAGAAGCAGAAATTGTGAAGTCCTACAAAATGAGAGGCTATCTGCTCGATAATCCGGAAGTCGTTATCGGAATGGACGCTGATATTGGACGGTCTTCTTCAATCGTACCGGCCTCTATTAAAACGGATGGAACGTTTGCAAAAACTTCAAAAGTCTTGTCTCCAGATGATTTACAGATGATGCGGTCATTTGTCAGAACGCGCCATCAAAAGGCAGGAGACGCGATGTTAGCGGGCGATACCCGCGTTTACCCGTACAAATTAAAAGACAAAATGCCGTGCGAGTTCTGTTCATACCGTTCGGTTTGTCAGTTCGATCCGACAGATCCTTCTTCACAGCACAGGCCGTACAGTGAAATGGACCCAGAAACGTCACTTGATAAAATGCGTAAGGAGGTTGCGGATGATGCAGATACCCTTGAAACCTGAAGGACTGACATTTACAGATGCCCAGTGGAAAGCGATTTGGGCGACAGGAAAAGATATTCTTGTTTCCGCTGCCGCCGGTTCTGGTAAAACGAAAGTATTAATCACACGAATGATTGAAAAAGTGTTGGATGAAACCGATCCGATAGATGTTGACGAATTGCTTGTCGTTACATTCACGAATGCGTCCGCTGCAGAAATGCGGCATCGAATGGCAGAGGCACTGGAAGAAGCCATTGCTGCAAGGCCGGAATCTGTACATTTGCGCAGGCAATTGAATTTATTGAATAAAGCTCAGATTTCAACATTGCATTCGTTTTGCATGAATGTCGTCAGGCAATATGCTTATTTGATAGATATCGATCCTGGATTCAGAATTGCGGATAGCACGGAAGCAGCGCTATTGAGTGACGATACAATTGGCGCTGTACTTGAGGATGCGTATAGCGCGGAAAATCCTGAAGCCATGTACCGGCTGGCGGACAGTTTCACGTCTGACCGCAATGATCAGTCGATTGAAACACTGATTGACCGGTTGTATGATTATTCCCGCGTCCATCCCGTGCCGGAACAGTGGCTACGCCTCATTCCGGAGCAGTATGAAATCGACGCCGGATCTTCCATAGATGATCTGCAATTTATCGGACCGCTGAAAACAGCTATCACGCATACCCTTGAGGAAGCGGCGGCACTGACCAACGACATGAAACGAATTGCACTTATGCTTGACGGACCAGAACCGCTTGCGGCCACGGCGGAAACGGATCTACTGTGGATAAATGAAGCCATCCATCGCATAACTGAAGGTACATGGGAACAAACCTATGCATTTTTTGGTACGCTGAAATGGGTGAAGGCCGCTACAATTCGCAAAGATTCGTGTGACGAGGAATTGGCAAAACGTGCGAAAGCACTTCGTGATGCAGTGAAAAAGATTATTAACACACTTAAAGAGTCCTATTTTACAAGGACTCCGGCTCGACTGCTCGATGAAATCCGGTTGATGGCACCGACGATGCATACGCTGATTGACTTAGTCATCGATTTTGGCAGACGTTTTGAACTTGTAAAAATAGACCGTGGGATTGTCGACTTTTCGGATTTAGAGCATTACGCACTGCGGATTCTATCCAAAGTAGAAGATGGGGTAATTGTGCCATCTGATATTGCAGTTGATTATAAGAACCGTTTTGCGGAAGTGTTGGTCGATGAATACCAGGACGTCAATTTGTTGCAAGAGACAATCATCCAGCTCGTCAAGCGTGGTGGGGAAGCGGATGGAAACTTGTTCATGGTCGGCGATGTCAAGCAGTCCATTTACCGTTTCCGTCTTGCGGAGCCAATGTTGTTTCTAGGAAAATACAATCGCTTTACCGAAACAGATGGCGATCAAGGATTGAAAATCGACTTGAATGCCAATTTCAGGAGTCGTAAAGAAGTACTGGATGCAACAAACTTCATTTTTTCGCAAGTGATGGGCGTGCGTGTTGGTGAAATTGACTATGACGACGCTGCAGCATTGAAATATGGCGCAAATTATCCTGAGAAATCTGTGATGACGGGTCTAACACTTCTTTACGAAGAAGCGGATGACGAACTAGAATTAGACGATGCGACTGAACTGGCGGGACAAAGCTTGAAAAGTTCGCAAGCAGAAGCGCGCTTTATGATTAAAAAGATTCAAGATATGATTGCATCTGGCGCGGAAGTGACGGATGCGTTTAGTGATAAAAAGAGGCCGCTTGAGTATCGAGATATTGTCATCTTAATGCGTTCAATGACTTGGTCTGGAGAAATTGCTGAGGAATTTAAACTGGCGGGTATTCCAATTTACACTGAACTAAAGCGCGGCTATTTCGATGCGCTCGAAGTAATGATTATGCTAAACACGTTACGGGTCATCGATAATCCGTATCAAGATATTCCGCTCGCGTCCGTCTTGCGCGCTCCGTTTATTGGTATGACAGAAAATGAATTGGCGCAAATTCGACTTGCTGGAAAAAGTGAGCCGTTCTTTGAGGCGTTGAACCGTTTTGTGTCAACTGGTGGAGCCGGTATTGCACCATCTACGCAAGAAAAACTGCAACGATTCTTCACGCAATTTGAGAACTGGCGCAACTTGGCGCGACGCGGTTCGTTGTCAGAACTTATCTGGCAAGTATTATCGGATACACATTACTATGAAATGGTGGGTGCCATGGCGAATGGTAAGCAGCGCCAGGCAAATCTACGTGCACTGCATGATCGTGCAATTGATTATGAAAAGACTTCGTTTCGAGGATTGTTCCGCTTTCTTCGTTTTGTTGACAGGATGCGAAAGCGTGGGGATGACCTCGGCGCAGCACGTTCACTAACAGAGAAGGAAAATGTCGTTCGTATGATGACAATTCATTCATCCAAAGGACTGGAATTTCCTTTTGTCTTCATCGCAGGGGCTGGCCGGAAATTCAATAAAATGGATTTCAATGAACCTTATCTATTTGACCAGCATTTTGGTTTGGCGGTCAAAGCAATCGATCCAGATAATCGCATCACGTATACATCATTGCCGTTCTTAGCAATGAAGGAAAAGAAAGAACTTGAAATGCGCGCGGAAGAAATGCGTATTTTGTACGTCGCGATGACTAGAGCAAAAGAGCAGCTTGAAATAATTGCTTCTGTAAAAGACATCGAGAAATCGATTGTGAAATGGCAGGATGCACAGCTTGTCAATCCTGACCAAATGCTGCCGGAATATACTCGATCACGTGCGAATGGCTACTTAGATTGGATTGGGCCGGCTGTTGCGAGACATTCATCATTCGCGAAATTTGGCACTATGCCAGGGGGGCAGTCCATTATGGATTCATCAAACTGGCATATAAATGCACTGCCTGTTTCCTCGTTATTTACGCGAATTGAGGGTATAGAAGAGGAAGAGATGCCGCCCGAAATCGTTCCAATAGAAGAAGTCGACGAAGATATGCTCGTAGAAGTGAAACGAAGATTCGATGCGACCTATCCGTTTCTTTCGTCCGTAACGAAGCGTTCGAAACAGACCGTCAGCGAGTTGAAACGCTTGGCGATTCTAGAACAACAGGCGGAAGAAGACATCGTAATCTCGGGAAATGAAGATGTAAGTACAGCGTATCTGCATCAACGACCGGCATTCATGCAATCGCGTGCGCTGTCTGCTGCTGAAGTCGGAACGGCGATGCACACAATTATGCAGCATATTGATATTCGTAAAAAAGGTAACGTCTCTACGATTGAAAAGCTAATAACAGAGTTGACGGCCCGCCAATTGCTGACTTTTGAAGAAGCGAATGCAGTCGATGCGAATCGGATAGCCAAATTTTTCAATATGGATATTGCAAAACGACTGATGTCAGCTGAGCGCATTGAACGGGAATTGCCGTTTACATATGCCCTTGATGACCTAGATGGCGACTATCAAATCTTGCAGGGAATCGCCGATTGTCTATTCAAAGAAAAGGACGGTTGGGTACTGCTAGATTATAAAACGGACCGGGTAAGCGGACGCTATGGTTCTGATGAAGAAGTGGAAGTAGAAATGCAAAAACGTTATGGAATCCAGTTGAATTTGTATAAGAAAGCAATTGAAGAAATCTTGAAAATCGAAATTAAAGAGATGGTCCTCTATTTATTTGATGGAGAAAGGACTGTGGACATACAGGGGGAAAGAAATTGAAATTAACTTCAACTACGCTTGGAAATCGGATTGAGACACTTGACGTGTTACGCGGAATTGCGCTGCTCGGGATTTTTATCGCGAATATGTTGCATTTCCATTCCCCTTATCTGTACTTGGATCCGTATACATGGTTCAGTGCACCGGGTGATGTGGAAAACTTCAAGTGGATAGATATATTTGTAGAGGCTAGTTTTTATCCGATTTTTGCAATGCTGTTCGGTTATGGCATAAACATGCAATATGAAAAAACGCTTGTCAACAGGTCACCGTTTGCTCCAGTTCTTGCACGACGCATGGGAATTTTGCTGCTTTTTGGATTGTTCCATGCGTTGTTCATCTGGATGGGTGACATCCTGTTTACTTACGCATTAATGGGCTTTATCATGATTGCTTTCATTAGAATCCCAAAGAAATGGATGCTTCCGCTAGCCGCGGTGCTGTATATCATTCCTACGGGTATCGTTTATGCAGCGACTTACTACTTAAACAAATTGCGCCCGGATGCCATGATGGAAGGGTACGCTGATATTCATCAGATTGAACGATCACTAGAAGCGTATGCTTACGGAAATTTCGGTGAAATCTTCACCTTCCGTTTTTTTGAGTGGGCTTTATACGGATTGACAGGGGTTCTCACTGCTCTATTCATCGTATTGCCACTAATCTTAGTCGGTGCGGGTTTGTCTAAATGGAAAGTAATTGAACGAGCTAGTGAATTTAAAGGACGCATCCTAATAGTGACTGTTATTACGCTTGCTGCCGGGATATGGATGAAGGCTGCTCCCTTCATAGGAGGCCCATCATCAGATTCGATTATGTTGCAATCGCTATTCGGCGGTCCTGTTTTAGGGGCGGGTTATGTCGGTCTAGTGCTTTTACTTTATCAGGTACCGCTGTTTCGCACATTATTCCGTCCGCTCTCAAAAGTGGGACGCATGTCATTGACAACGTATATCACACAATCCATTGTGGGTACACTAATTTTCTATGCCTATGGTTTTGGCATGTACGGCAAAGTGGATTTAGCTACAGGGATATGGATTGCAGTTGGTGTATTTGTCATCCAAGTCTTATTCGCAGAGCTATGGTTGTCGAGATTCCGTCTAGGACCACTGGAATGGCTTTGGAGAAAAGCGACTTATGGAAAGAATTTGCCGGATAAAGAGGAAAAAGGATAACGTTTGTCGTAATGAATTAGAATAAGACGTTTTTTCAATATGAAGGGGTGGGCACTCAGATGAAGTTATTATCGTTCCGTTATGAAGGTAGGACATTATTCGGTCCGAAAGTGAAAAGGGAAGAAGCTGTATGGGATATGATTGCCATTGCAGAAGCATATGAAGATGCTGAATTTCCTAAAACAATCACGGAAGGTATCGCATCAGGTCGTGACTTCGTTGATAAAGTGACAAAACTCGCTGAGCGAGCACGGGAGGATGAAAACGCAGATCAATTTAAACATGCGTTTACGGCTATTGAGTGGCTATCACCAATTCCGAGAACGCCTAAAAATATTCTGTGTGTAGGCAAAAATTATGCAGACCATGCGGCAGAAATGGGTTCGAATGCACCGCCTGAAAAATTGATGATCTTTACTAAATCTCCGACATCCATTGCTGCGGACGAGCAAGAACTTTCAATTCATAGCGATATAACGGATAACCTCGATTATGAGGGAGAGCTTGCTGTTGTTATTTGCAAAGAAGGTCGCAACATTCCGAAACAGCTTGCCTATGACTATGTTTTTGGTTATACAATTGCGAATGACGTAACAGCGCGTGACGTACAAACTGCGCATGGTCAATACTTCCTAGGGAAAAGTCTCGATGAATCGTGTCCGATGGGTCCATATATTGTGACGAAAGATGAAATTCCGAATGCACATGATTTATCGATTGTTACGAAGGTCAACGATGAAGTTAGACAAAATGGCAATACGGCATCGATGATTTTCAAAATTGATGAACTAATCGCAGAGATTTCACGATTCGTTACGCTTGAACCGGGCGATGTTATTTTAACAGGCACTCCCGCTGGTGTCGGAAAAGGCATGAAGCCGCCAACATTTTTGAGAAAAGGTGACTCGGTGAAAGTCTCAATTGAAGGCATTGGTACTCTTGTAAACAAGTTTGTTTAAGGTATATTCCTTTTGTGAAATAGGAGATTATGATAGGGTTATTATGTAGTTATAATAACAAATGAGGTGACAAGTATGGACGCATTAACAAACACAACACATCTTCATATTTTCACTTGGGTTGTCGGAATCATTCTATTCCTAGTTGCTACAAGCATGGACAACGAATCCAAAGGCAGAAAAATACTTCACATGATTGCACGTCTATTCTACGTACTAATCCTAATCTCAGGCGCATTGCTATTCTTCGAATACTCTTCGCTTGACGCAGCGCTGTACGGCGTCAAATTCCTATTGGGTCTTGTAACAATAGGTATGATGGAAATGGTTCTTGTCCGTTCTACAAAGAACAAAAGCGTCAAAGTGGTCTGGATTCTGTTCTTCGTCTTCTTATTGGCGACGTTATTCCTCGGATTCAAACTACCGGTAGGATTTGACTGGTTCGCATAAATTTTTGTGATGGGGAGGAATGAGGATGGAATCGAGAATCGGAATATTGTTTCTGATTGTTGTCTTGATGTTAATGGCATTGTTTGTCGTTTCTGCCTTCTATACTTCCCGGAAAAAGCGGACATCTTCAGAAGAGAATGAATAAGACACTTGCTGGCTAATTGCCGGCAAGTGTTTTTTTTGATTTTTAGGAAACAATAAAGTGTTGGTCAGTGGATAACGTTAATCCTTACCAATTTCACAAAATCGACCTATTTCGCGGTGTAGAAGAAGGTTTTTCACGTTATAGATGGCGGGCGGTCACTCTGTTTGGTAAAATGACGGATGACAGTTCGTTTATATAGGAGGCTATTTTGTGAAAGCGAATAAATGGTTTGGACTTATTGTAACTTTTCTATTACTGGTAGCGACCCTCAATCCATCGGGGGCATTTGCAGAAACGGAAAAGACAATTGAGGATGAAAGTATATATGATTTACTAGTTGACCGGTTTAACAATGGCGACGGAAATAACGATTTTGATGTCGATGCAACAGACCTTAGTGCGTTTAATGGCGGTGATTTCACCGGCGTGTCTACGCGCTTGGATTATATCGCAGGAATGGGTTTCACACTTATTTCGCTAGGACCTGTGTTTGAGACGGAAACGTATGACGGAAACAAAGTGCTAGATTATACAAAGTTTGACCCTCACTTTGGGACTGACGCAGAATTCTCAGAAATGGTAAAAGCAATTCATAAGAAAGATATGTCCGTTATCGCTGATTTTCCACTCGCTGGAGTTAGTTCGAATCATATCTGGGCGACAGAAGGAACAGTGAAAGCAGTGCCTGTCGCTGAAGGAATAATCGATTGGGATTATTCTGATACAGCTACTCAACAGGCTTTGATAGAAACGATTGCAGATTTTGTTAAAACGAATAAGTTGGACGGAGTTCGCTTAACAAAGATCGAACAAATTGACACGGCTCTATTGAATGACATCATTCAGGCTGTGAAAACGGCTAATCCGAAAGCGTATGTAGTGACAAATGAAGAAAGTGATGCGGACTTCGATTCTACACCTAATATGGAAAAAGTAAACGCAATGAGAGCATCTTTTTCACAATTTGACGCGGACTCTTCACCATTATCGATTTTTTCAAATGACACTGAGAAGGAAATGATCCAGTTCGATGATTTGACAGGACCGCGATTGACTTTCGATATGGTGGAAGCGAAAATGTTCCCGCCAACCAGATGGAAAATTGCAGCAACTGCTCTATTTTCACTTCCTGGAGTACCCGTAATGACATACGGTAGTGAAATAGCTGTGAACGGACAACAGGCACCTGAAAGTCACCAGCTTATGAATTTCAAGATTGACACAGAACTGATTGAGCATATCGGGGACCTCAACACACTGCGCAACAAGTCTGAAGCGTTGCGTAACGGAGATTTTGAAATGCTGCACAATGAGGGCGGATTTACGGTCTATAAGCGTTCAAATGACGAGGAAACATGGATTATAGCGCTAAATAATACGACAGAAACGGCTAGTCTAGAAATACCGAAAGAAGTATTCGGGGAAAATAAGAAACTACGCGGTTTGCTTACTGGTGATACGGTACTTGAAGGAAAAGACGAGATTTTCCGTATCGTACAGGAACGTGAAGTTGCTGAGATTTACATCGCTGATGAAGACAAAGGATTCAATATCCCTTATCTAATCGCATCCATTCTTATATATGTACTGTTCTTAGGATTCTTATTGACAGTTTGGCGTAAAGGAAGAAAAGGTAGAAAAGAACAAAAAGAAGGAAATATAAAATAAGAGGAAAAACACCAAGGTTAGTAGCCCTGGTGTTTTTTTATTGAGCCGCCATTTTCACTGGATTATTTTCGGCCCGCTTTCGGCGAATTAATCACGACACTTTTAGCCACGCATTTTTCGGTCATACTGTTGTGATTATTCGCCTGTCGCGTTCCTACAATATTCAAGTGAAAAGTGCAGTTGTTTTGAATGAAAGAATAGATGAGCTTCTATAAAGAGTGTAAGTGCCCGAAGATGCAATTTCGGGCACTCTCTCACGCTGTACATTGTATTCATTGCCTTACTCTATACGAAATTGATACTTCTTTATAATAAAAAGAGAAACACTATAATAGAAGGCTTTAGCGGTCAAAATTGTATCTTTGACCGCTTCTCTCCATGTGAGAAGCAATCTATTCTATCTTACCGAAAAGCTTAGGCACTTCTTGTACCAGTGTCTTTGGAAAGCGACGGATGAACGAACACCATACGATTATCGGAAAAATAAGTAGGGATGCGACAAAGTCGCATCCCTACTTATTAAAACATCTCGATAATGGTATAGAAGTCGTTCAATTCATAGCGATCCAAACATACTATACACGTAGTGCCGAGTGTCTAAACTCCAGCGCTTTTCAGGTCTACTAATCCGCTTTATAACCTACCATATTCACCGGATCTTTTGGTGAAGAGTAAGCAGGGGAGTAGACGAGTTCAAGAGCAGCTAAATCCTCAATTGTCATTTTGCCCATGATAGCGGTAGTGATGACATCGATTCGCTTGTCGACTCCTTTATCACCGACGGCTTGCGCGCCAAGGACGAGCCTAGACTTTTGATCATAATGGACACGCAATAAAATCTGTCCGTGATCCGGATAGTAGCCCGCGTTCGTCCGGCCTTTATAGACGGAAGTGCCAAACGCAATGCCTTCATCCGACAGACTTTTCGCTGAATGTCCAGTCATAGCAGCTGTCAGTGAAAACAGTTTTGTAATCGATGAACCAAGCAGACCATTCATTTTTACGGGTTTTCCTGCCAGATGGCTTGCAACAATGAACGCTTGCCGGTGTGCGTGCCATGCGAGTTTGACGTTTTTCGGTTTGCCCGTGAACCAATCTTTGGACTCTGCTGCATCACCAATCGTATAAATGTCCGGATCGTTAGTTTGCATAAAACTGTTGACGACAATCCCTTTTGTAGGACCGATTTCTAAACCGGCTTCGATGGCAAGTTTTGTATTCAGATCGATTCCGATGCTCGCAACGATAAAATCGACTTCAAAATCCACACCATTTTTCATTACTAAACGCTTGTCTTCAATGCGTTCAATGGCGTCTTCGAAGTAGATCTCTACATGATTGTCCTTCATCTCTTGCCCAAGTACTTCAGAGATTTCTGCATCCATGATATTCATGATGCGATCATTTCGGTCAATAACTGTTGTTTTCAATCCTTTATGGATGAAGTTTTCAGCAAGTTCGATGCCGATGAATCCGCCGCCGATGACTGCACAGGATTGCGGTTTTTCCTGTTCAATGTAATTCATGATTTCTTCCATCTCGGCAAAATTCTTCAATGTAAATAAAGGGAGTTTGCCAAGACCTTTCAAATCAGGAATACGGGAAGTGCCGCCCGGAGACAAAATGAGTTTATCGTAAGATTCGGTAAAAGTCTGTCCAGTTTCCAGGTTTTGTACCTCGACGGTTTTATACTGTCGGTTAATGGACAAAACATCATGCGCTAACTGGACATTAATATCCCGCTGTTCACCAAATTCTTCAGGCGATGCACCAACGAGTTTCGATTTCTCATCGATTAAGCCACCGATGACGTACGGCATACCGCATGTGCCATAACCCAGTACTGGATCACGTCCGAATAATGTGATTTCTGAATCCGGCACTGCTCGTCTAATTTGAGCAGCGACAGTAGAACCTCCTGCAATCGCTCCGACAATGACTACTTTCATGCATTCAATCTCCTCGAGAAATATTATTTATTCAACTTGTTTAAAAAATAGATACCGACCGTCCCAGGCCCTACATGAGCGCCAATGACTGAACCAATTAGGTGTATTTCAATGCTTTTAGGATGGAAAAGCTCTTCAATCGTTGCCTTCAACTCGAGTGCTACAGCTTCATCGTCGCCGTGGCTGATTGCAATCGTTTGTTCAGACAAATTATCGCCTCGCTCTGCCATCAAATCAGTCATACGTCGCAACACTTTTTTACGTCCGCGGTGTTTTTCAATTGGAACAAGTTTTCCACCTGCGACGTGGAGCAAAGGTTTAATGTTCAGTAAACCACCAATGAATGCACTTGCTTTTGATACACGCCCGCCACGTGCCATATAGTCAAGATCTTCCACGGTGAAAAGGTGCTCCATATGACCGGCCATGAAACGGATTTTACGTTCGATTGTCCGCACATCGTCTTCTCCAGCATCACGGAGACGGACCGCCTCTTTTACCAGCAGTCCGTAACCAAGAGATGCGCATCTTGAATCAATGACAATTAGATTCATACTTGGATTTGTTTCTTTTATTTGATCTTTTGTCATAATTGCAGTATCAAATGTACCTGATAACTCCGATGAAAAAGCAATGTATATTCCATCTTTGCCAGATGCTGCGAGTTCTCTCCATTTTTTCAGGAACAACTCGGGAGCTACTTGTGATGTCTTAGGTTGTTTACCATTCCGGATGGCATTATAAACTTCCAACGCATCAATTGTTGCTATGTCATCGTATTCCTTGTCGTCAATTAAGACGCGTAAAGGGAAAAGTGTAACATCGTTTTCTTCGTAAAATGACTTTGGCAGATCGCAAGCACTGTCCACAAAAATTCTCATTTAAATTCCTCCATTGGGTACATATAGTTACTTCAAGTGTAACCTCTCTCTAAGGACACGTGCAATGCCATCTTCGTTATTGGTATCAGTCACCTCATCCGCAATCGATTTCAATCTGTCAATTCCATTGCCCATTGCAACTCCAACCCCAGCATAGTCAATCATTTCTAGGTCATTGTCTTCGTCACCAAATGCAATAATCCGTTCTTTCGGAATATCCATCCATTTGGATACATGAGAAATGCCTACCGCTTTATTCAACCCATGCCGAACGATTTCGATGACTTTCCATGGTGCTCCCCATTGGCGGTGATCAATAACTTCAGCGTGCACGTCACCGAGATGCCGTCGGATGGTATCGACTTTATCGTCAGGTGCATGGATTAATAAACTAGTCGGATCGACTTGTAAAAACTTACGGATGTCGCCTTGTGTAATTGTAGGATTCCCAAAACCAAAAATATCAAGCAGTTTTTCGTCATGATAGTGCATATATACATCATCCATCACTTCAGCAACGATATTATGGAACGTAAATTCCTGCATTGCATCAATGACATCATTGACTACTGGAAGCGAAATCGTCTCATGTATGATTTTCCAAGATTGATCGCCTGGATGGTGTACGAACGCACCGTTGAAATTAACGATGGGCGTCTTAAGCCCAAGTTGACGATAATACACTTCACTTGCTCTGTATGGCCTACCGGTTGCAATCATGATGTGGTGGCCATTATCCTCTGCTAATTTTAATGTGCTTTTTGTTTTATCTGATATGACTTTTTCATCTGTGAGTAACGTCCCGTCAAGGTCGAGGACGATTAAATGTGGCTTCAAAAAAAACGCCTCCTTCTGTTAATTAGTCTATCGTTAAAGTGTGATGCACGTCAAAAAATTCCAACGCATAAAACGTACTTTTTGTTTTATTAGAAAAACTTTGGTAGGCTAGATTGAAAAGGAACAGGTGATTGTCTATGATGATAACTGACGAATCTTGGGGAAATATCCCATTACTTCATATAGTGGAAGAAGAGTTTGCAGACAAACAAGTGCCTGTCGTTATTTTCTTCCATGGATTTACGAGTGCTAAAGAACATAATTTGCATTACGCATATAATATAGCGAAAAAAGGTATTCGGGTTCTACTGCCTGATGCGCATCTGCATGGCGCTAGGGGAGAGGATTTAGACGAAGTTCAGTTGAGTTTGCGGTTTTGGGAAATCATCTTAACCTCCATTGAAGAAGCAGGTTTCTTGCATGACGAACTGCACAAACGGGGCCTTCATTCGACAGGGAAAATTGGTTTTGCGGGGACATCGATGGGTGGCATTACAACGCTCGGATGTCTTGCCCTTTATGAATGGATCGACACGGCAGCGGTTATGATGGGCGCACCAGGCTTCGTTCAGTTGGCAAAAGCGCAAATGGCTGAGTTTGAGCGACGCGGTTTTAAATTACCTATAACAATTGAAGAAAAGCAGAAGCTACTGGCAACGTTAGCAACGTTCGATTTAACGAAAAACCCATCACTCCTAAACAAGCGACCTGTCTATTTCTGGCATGGTGAGCAGGATGCAGTAGTGCCTTATGAACCGACGCATAACTTTTATAAGGCAGTCAAAGCAGCATATACTGACACGCCCGACAACATTAAATTTGTTTCAGATAAAATGGCAGGGCATGCTGTTTCCAGAACGGGAATGCTAGGAGCTGCGGAGTGGCTTGCTGTTCATTTGAAATGATGGAGCAAACTCTGTTATGATGGGACTATCAAACGCAGGGAAAGAGGGATGTAGATGAGTCAGGATATGAAAGACAGTATGATGGGCGCACTGGAAAACGTAATTGACCCGGAACTAGGTGTCGATATCGTCAACTTAGGGCTTGTATATGATGTTGAACTCGACGAAGAAGGTACTTCAAAAGTTACGATGACACTTACATCGATGGGCTGTCCGATGGGGCCGCAAATCGTTGCCAACGTGACACAAGAACTGATGGAACTCCCAGAAGTGAAAAATGTTGATGTTAACATCATTTGGAATCCACCATGGTCTAGAGAGAAAATGTCACGCTATGCAAAAATAGCGCTTGGCGTTAGATGATACCAATATCCAGACTGTGTGACTTAGAGATGAGTCATGCAGTTTTTTTGTTTGGAAAATCTACAAAGTCGGACGTAATTCAAACATAGCTTTAAATTAGTACCTGGTAAAAAAGGAATCTGGAATTAATGTCGAATGATATACATATAGGGAGTGGATGATTTTGTCGGTAAATACAGCTGATGTGTGTGACGATTTTGCAAGTGAGTTACAAGTATGTGCCATTGAATTTAAATCTTATGGTAAAAATAAAAACTTTTCTGGTCCGATTGCAACGGTTAAAGTATTTGAAGATAACGTTCTAGTAAAAGAAGCGCTGCAAACAATTCCTGAGGGCAGCGTTCTCGTGGTTGATGGAGGCGGATCCAAAAGATGTGCACTACTTGGAGGGAACCTAGGTGAAATTGCGGAAACACGTAAGCTTGCCGGTATAATTATAAATGGTTGTGTCCGTGATACAACTGAACTTTCAGCGCACAACATCGGTGTTCTTGCGCTTGGAAGCAATCCAATGAAGACTATAAAAGTGGGTAATGGGGAGCAGGATATCGTATTACGCTTCGGAGACATCGAATGGACGCCAAATCATTACGTTTATGCTGATGAGGATGGTGTCGTCGTCGCTCCTCGAAATCTATTTAGCAACTGACAAACCTCTGAGAAGGAAAGCCTCTTCTCAGAGGTTATTCCTTGTTTACAATCCAGTGCAAATACTTTACAACAAGTTCAATTCATCCTATAATTTAGTTAGTCAAAGATAGTCAAAGTCGAAGTTAACCTATAGAAAGGTGGATGGTTATGCGAATGGATGGACAACAAGAAGACCAGCGTACACCTCTTGAACAATTCGGACGCAATCTTGTCGAAGAAGTAAAAAAAGGTAAAATGGATCCAGTTATTGGACGTGATGAAGAAATTCGAAACGTCATTCGGATTTTATCGAGAAAAACGAAAAATAACCCTGTTTTAATAGGTGAACCTGGCGTTGGGAAAACAGCAATCGTAGAAGGACTCGCACAGCGGATTGTGAAAGGCGACGTGCCTGAAGGATTGAAAGACCGTCAAATTTACGAACTTGATATGAGTTCACTTATCGCGGGTGCAAAATACCGCGGTGAATTTGAAGAGCGCTTAAAAGGCGTACTGAAACAAGTGAAAGACAGTGCAGGGGAAATCATTCTATTCATCGATGAAATCCATACCATTGTCGGTGCTGGAAAATCTGAAGGTGCAATGGACGCTGGAAATATGCTGAAACCAATGCTAGCACGTGGCGAACTGTATTGTATCGGGGCTACAACGCTAGATGAGTACCGCATGAATATCGAAAAGGATCCAGCACTAGAACGTCGTTTCCAGCAGGTACTTGTACGCGAACCTTCCGTGGAGGATACCGTATCAATTTTACGGGGTTTGAAAGAACGCTACGAACTTCATCATGGCGTGCGCATACATGACCGCGCAATTGTCGCAGCGGCAACCTTATCGGACCGCTATATAACAGAACGTTTCTTGCCGGATAAAGCAATTGACTTAATCGATGAAGCGAGTGCGATGATTCGTACTGAAATCGATTCGATGCCATCTGAATTAGATGCAGTGACACGTCGGATTATGCAACTTGAAATTGAAGAACAAGCTATGCGTAAAGAAAAAGATGCAGTGAGTAAAAACCGTCTAGAGGTACTGCGGGGTGAATTGAAAGAACTGAAAGATTCGTCCGCAGGAATGCGTGAGCAGTGGGATTCGGAAAAAGCGGCATTGCGTGTCATTCAGGACAAACGCGAAAAACTAGATCGTTTCCGGCGCGAACTGGAAGATGCTGAAAATCGCTTTGATTTAAACAAAGCAGCGGAACTCTCTTATGGAAAAATCCCAACGCTTGAGCAAGAGTTGCATGAAATGGAGGCCATCCTCGTAGATGGTCAGGAAAATCGACTGCTCCGTGAAGAAGTAACGGAAGAAGAAATTGCAATGATTGTTGCGAGGTGGACGGGCATTCCAGTGACGAAACTGGTTGAAGGTGAACGTGAAAAACTGCTTCGTTTGCGTGAAACACTTGAAGAGCGAGTTATCGGGCAAGATGATGCGGTTCAACTTGTAACGGAAGCCGTATGGCGTGCGCGTGCAGGTATTAAAGATCCAGACAAGCCTATTGGTTCATTCCTATTCTTAGGGCCAACCGGCGTCGGAAAGACTGAACTAGCGAAAACACTTGCAGCAACACTGTTTGATTCGGAAGATCATTTCATCCGCATCGACATGTCGGAATACATGGAAAAACACAGTATATCGAGACTGGTCGGCGCACCACCTGGCTACATCGGTTACGAAGAAGGCGGCCAGTTGACAGAAGCGGTTCGTCGCAATCCATACGCGGTCATCTTGTTGGATGAAATCGAGAAAGCACATCCGGACGTTGCAAATATCTTGCTACAAGTGCTAGATGATGGACGGATTACCGATAGTCAGGGAAGACTCGTAAATTTCACAAATACAGTTGTCATCATGACGTCAAATATTGGCTCAGCCTACTTGCTTCATGGTTTGGACGATACAGAAAATCATGCAGCAGAAGATCTCGTTATGGCTGAATTAAAAAATCATTTCAAACCGGAATTATTAAATCGAATGGATGATATTATCATTTTCCATTCGCTTACAGGAAATTCGTTCCGCAGGATTGCACGAAAAATGATTGATGACCTCGTCAAACGATTACGCATGCAGGAAATTGCTTTGGAATACAGCGAAGATGTACTTGATTGGATTATTAATGAAGGAACAGATGCCGATTTCGGTGCACGTCCATTGAAGCGGTTCATCCAGCGCCATGTTGAAACAATTGTTGCAAAAGAAGTCATTAAAGGCGATCTCAAGCTGAATGATAAGCTCGTTCTTACTATGGAAGAAGGAAAACTGGTTATTCAGCTAGTCTAAAAGAAAAAGCCGCGGCGCTTGAATTCCGTGGCTTTTTCTATGGGTTATCCAATAAAAAACCATCTCCGACGTGGGAGATGGTTTTTGTTGATCAATTATCTGCAACTTCTCCGTTTGGTAAAGCTTCACCCAAGATGATGACGACTACACCAACGATTAAAGAAACAACCACACCTGCCATGAAGTCAAATGGTACGTTGGCAATTGCACCAGTTACATAGTTCAACATTGTGATTAAACAGAAAGACCAGAAAAATGTCATTACGTATCTCATCGAATTCACCTCTACATTACTATTTCATTATTTATCATAGCACAGCAAGTGCATTGGAGAAACTATTTTCCATGGAATCAGAAGTTTATTTGGCGAAAAAGTGTCAGCGGGTTGAAAAATCGGCCTGTTTCTTTTATAGTTAAGAGCAGGTACTAATAATAGATGATAAAGAGCGGGGGATGCGAAATGAATGCTGGTATATTAGGCATGGGTAAATACGTGCCAACACAAGTTTTAACGAATGCGGACCTTGAGAAGCGTTTAGATACTTCAGATGAATGGATACGTACAATGACAGGCATCGAAGAAAGACGAATTGCAGATGATTCAACGAATACTTCTCATATGGCCTACAATGCCGCAGTGGAAGCGATTGATAAAGCAGGAATTAAGCCAGAAGAAATCGGACTAATCCTTGTTGCGACAGTAACACCGGACCGACCGTTTCCTTCTGTATCTGCCATGCTTCAAGAACAGTTAGGCGCAACACATGCAGCAGCAATGGATGTTTCAGCGGCTTGTGCAGGTTTCATGTACGGTGTTGTTACTGCGAAACAATTCGTCGAGTCGGGAGCATATGATTATGTACTCGTTGTTGGTGTTGAAAAACTTTCAAAAATCACCAACTGGGAAGACCGCAATACCGCGATTCTTTTTGGAGATGGAGCGGGAGCTGCTGTCATCGGAAAAGTGAGTGAAGGACGTGGAATTCTGTCATTCGAACTTGGTGCAGACGGTAGTGGCGGCAAACATCTATACCAGGATGAAAAACTTGTCATGAACGGCCGCGAAGTATTCAAATTTGCTGTTCGTCAAATGGGAGAAACGGCTGAAAGTGTTATTGAAAAAGCGGGTCTTCAAAAAGAAGATATTGACTTTCTCATTCCACATCAAGCAAATATCCGAATTATGGAAGCATCTAGACAACGACTTGGTTTACCAGTCGAAAAAATGTCGAAGACAATTCATAAATATGGTAATACATCTGCGGCATCTATTCCCATTTCACTTGTCGATGATTTAGCTGAAGGCAAAGTAAAAGATGATGATGTCCTGGTTCTTGTTGGATTCGGTGGAGGATTAACATGGGGTGCTTTATGCATCAAGTGGGGACGTTAAGAATTGGGGAAATACGTTTTAAAATGGTTTTGCAATAACTGATCGAATTATCTTATATAGAGGGGAAGTTTATACGCTATGGAAACAAAACGTGTAGTAGTTACAGGAATTGGTGCTGTTTCGCCATTGGGGAATTCCGCTGAGGAGTCATGGAGTGCGGCATTAGAAGGCAAGTCTGGAATTGGACCATTGACAAGACTTGACAGTGATAAGTTTCCTGTAAAAGTAGCAGCAGAGGTTAAAGATTTCGATATCGAAACGTACATCTCGAGGAAAGATGCGCGTAAAATGGACCGATTCACACATTTCGCGCTTGCATCCTCGATTATGGCGATGAAAGATGCGGACCTGGTACTTGAAGGCGACTTAGCGCTTCGTACAGGTGTATGGATTGGATCAGGCATCGGTGGCATGGAAACACATGAACAACAGTTTCTAACATTCCAAGAGAAAGGCTACCGCCGCGTTAGTCCATTTTTCGTTCCAATGATGATACCGGATATGGCAGCTGGCCAAGTTTCCATTTACCACGGTGCAAAAGGCATTAATTCATGTACAGTAACAGCTTGTGCATCAGGTACGAATTCAATAGGCGACGCATTTGAAGTCATCCGTCGAGGTGAAGCGGATGTCATGATTACCGGCGGGGCAGAAGCACCGATTACAACGATGGCTGTTGCTGGTTTTTGTGCAAACACAGCTTTATCACTAAATCCGGATCCAGCAACTGCATCACGTCCTTTCGACAAGGAACGTGACGGCTTCGTAATCGGAGAAGGTGCGGGGATTCTCATTCTTGAAGAGTATGAACATGCTGTCGCACGCGGTGCGAAAATTTACGCGGAAATGGTCGGATACGGTTCGACAGGTGATGCATATCACATAACAGCTCCAGCACCTGGTGGCGAAGGCGGTGCGCGAGCGATGATGCAAGCGATTGAAGACAGCGGCATCAGTCCTGACAAAATCGATTACATCAATGCCCACGGGACTAGCACAGCGTATAATGATCAATACGAAACAATGGCAGCAAAAACAGTTTTCGGTGAGCATGCTTATAAACTTGCAATGAGTTCAACCAAATCAATGACGGGTCATTTACTTGGTGCGGCAGGCGGATTGGAAGCAATCTTCACAGTGAAGGCGCTACAAGAAGGAATTCTTCCACCGACAACAAATTATGTCAATGCGGATCCTGAATGTGATCTTGATTATGTCACTGAAGGTGCACGTAAAGCCGACATCACTTATGCAATGAGCAACTCTCTTGGTTTTGGCGGACATAACGCTACACTCGTGTTCAAAAAGATATAAATTAAAATGGTTGGGCGTCCCTTTTAAAAGGGGCGTCTTTTTTTGCTTGGTTAGGTTTTGGATTCGGTTTATAAACAATGCGATGGCAATTAACGACAGTATATATACGTAGAGTGAAACGGAGATTCTGCTAATACCGCTTTGGCGCTTTGTGGATGCCTCCCGCGTTAAGCCAGAAAGGAGACCGCTTTCCGTCTTATCGCTCCGGCTACCACGTAGTCGCGCCTGCGCTGGAAGGTCTATTTTAGAAAGCACATTTCGTTATTGAGGATGAGATTGGTAAATGTTAATTCCATAAAATGAGAGAATGAGTTTGACAACAGTATGTATATATAGAACGAACCAGAAAGCCGGTTAATACCGCTTCAGCGCTTTGTGGATGCCTCCCGCGATATGCCGGAAAGGAGATCGCTTTCAGTCTTATCGCTCCGGCTACCACGAAGTCGCGCTTTCGCTGGAAGGTCAATGTAATAGGAAAGCATATTTCGTTATTGGAGATTTGACTTGCAATCTATAGTGCCTTTTTCTCCAATGAAATTAGTATCAAATAGTAATCACATTATAATCTCAGTGCATACATCTCAGAATTACTATCAATAATGGAACGCTCCAGCGCAAGCGCGACAAGGGGTAGCCGAAGCCCTGAGACAGGATGCGAAGCGCTATTCCAGGCTCAGGGCCAGAGGCATCCCCAAAGCGCCAAGCGGTATAAATTCCACACTCTGAACTAAAACTCTATCAATAATGTTACACTCCAGCGCCGGCGCGGCAAAGGGGTAGCCGAAGCCATGAGACTGGATGCGTAGGTTTATCCAGGCTCATGGCGAGAGGCATCCCCAAAGCGCCATGCGGTATAAATTCCACACTCTGAACTAAAACTCAATCAATAATGTTACACTCCAGTGCCGGCGCGGCAAAGGGGTCGGCGAAGCTATAAGACTGGATGCGAAGCGTTAATCTAGGCTCATGGCGAGAGGCATCCCCAAAGCGCCAAGAAATCTAAATTCCACACTCCAAATTGCCCTAGCCATATAAGCCAGCCAACTATATCTCCAAATTTACTCCACACAAAAGCCCCTCTTTCGTCTAAAAGAGGGGCATGCAGTCATATAATCAAAGAAAATCAAAAGGACGATGCATAATGACAAGGTTATTCCTATTCCTTATGAGCTACGGACTCATTGTCGTTACAGTTTCAAATATGATTTTCTATTTTAACTACAGATCACTAGGATATGAGTGGTATCAAATATTCTATTTCATTTTACGTACGGCGGATTTTACACTGTTCGTTATTTCCGCAATCGTGATCATTCTTACCGTCTACGTCCGAGCCCCATCGCGGCCTCCATCTTACCGAGAGTGACAGACGCAATTGCGTTTGCTTTCTCCGCACCTTTATCCAGAATTTCATCAAGAACAGGTGAATCCAACAACTCATAATATCTTTCTTGAATAGGCGTCAAATGATTAATAACTGCTTCAGCAACACCCGCTTTAAATGCACCGTATCCAAGACCATCGTATTTCGCAACGAGATCGTCAATTGACACGCCAGACAATGCAGCTTCAATTGTTAGCAGATTTGATACGCCGGGCTTATTCTCGATATCGAATGTAACGATGCCTTCTGAATCAGTCACTGCGCTTTTGATTTTCTTTTCAATATCTTTCGGTGAATCGAGAAGAGAGATGGTTCCCTTTTTATTAGGGTCGGATTTACTCATTTTCTTTGAGGGATCCTGAAGGGATTTGATACGTGCACCATTCTTTGGAATCCGGACTTCAGGAATTGTTAAGACCTCGCCGTATCTCTTATTAAAACGTTCCGCCAAATCTCGTGTTAACTCGAGGTGTTGCTTCTGATCATCGCCGACAGGAACGATGTCAGTGTTATACACTAAAATATCAGCGGCCATAAGTGGTGGATATGTCAGCAAGCCAACCGAAACACCTTCTTTGCCTTCCGCCTTATCTTTAAATTGTGTCATGCGCTCAAGCTCGCCGATCGTCGATATACATTGCATCATCCATCCTGCTTGTGCGTGCGCCGGAACCTCCGACTGGATGAATAATACCGCCTTGGAAGGATCAATCCCGCTTGCAATATAAATGGCAGCTAGAGAACGAATGGTTTTTGCGAGTTCCACCGGATCCTGTTGAACTGTAATCGCATGCTGATCAACAATGCAAAACAGACATTCAAAGTCATTTTGCAACTCTGTAAATTGACGGAACGCTCCAATGTAGTTGCCCAGTGTCACTGTTCCTGTAGGCTGAACGCCTGAAAAAATGGTTTTCATCTTTACATCTCCTCCTCAATCATAAAAAAACATCAGCCGTCCCCGTAAAAAAGGGACGACTGATGTTTGATCAACCGTGGTACCACCCGAATTGCCCGAAGGCCACTCTGATTCCCATAACGCGGGGGACGTGACAAATTTCCACACGGTTCGATCAATAAATTCAAGCTAAATTGAACGAACTCAAGTGGGTTGACTTGTCAGGCTCAGGATCCCATTCTTCCAGTTTAGTATGCTTGTTTGCACCAACCACAAGCTCTCTGCAATACGAATACTGAAATACTCTTTTCCTTCAAAGCCATTCGCTATAAATGTTATTCACCATTATAAAGCGTAAAAGAAAACAATGCAATAGGCGGGTTCCTTATAAATAGAAGACAACGAGGGCAATTCCTGTTACAGCGAGGATGAGTGCACCAACGCTTAGAAAAGGGCCAACATTCCCTGTAAATATTTCTGAAGGCTTTCGCATCGACATGACATCTTCCATTCGTTTCTTAGATGTAAATACTTTTCTCATGCTTACCGTGAATACATCGAAAAAACCGGTTGAAAAAACAAGTGAAACCAAACCGATGAACATTATAATACCGCCAATGATGAAAGATGCATTTATATAAGAGAGGAGAGTCATCTCTTTGAAATAGACAAGCATCATTACAGCAATTAGTAGATGTGTGATTAGAAAGTTACGGAAAATTGTTTTCATATAACTACCTCGTTCCAAAGTAATAGTAATGGTATAGACAGAAAAAATCAATAGTACAGAAAAAAGTTTATGAATGTTTTACCAAAAAGTTCCGCTGTAAGCGTTACCATTATAGCATTATAGGAATAATATCTGTATTAGTACACTATGATATTTTAAAAAGGTATGTACAACTGAAATAATCATAGTATAATGATGAAGTACCTAGTTATCAGACAATTTAGAGGAGGTCATCGATTTGAAAACCCACAAGTTTATGTGGCTAATTAGTATCATGCTTGTACTTAGCGTGTTCCTAGCAGCGTGCGGCGACAAAAATGAAGACGCAGGCACTACAGAACCGGAAAAAGACAAAGACAAAGGAACTACGGAAGAACCTGCTGAAGATGTAGCACAAGTTCTTAATTTGGTTGAAGAGGCAGAGATTCCTTCTATTGACTCATCAATTTCAGAAGATGCAGTTGGTTTCAACGTACTGAACAACATCATGGAAGGGCTTTACCGCCTTGACCAAGAAAGCCTTCCGGTACCAGCTATGGCAGAAGGCGAGCCAGAAATCAGTGAAGATGGACTGACTTATACATTCAAAATTCGTGATGCACAATGGTCAAATGGAACACCTGTAACTGCACATGACTTCGTATATGCTTGGCAGCGCGCGATTGATCCTGACACAGGTTCACCTTACGGACCGTACTTGATGGCGGGAATGATTAAAAATGCTACTGAAATCGGCGAAGGGAAAGCAGAAATTGCAGACCTAGGCATTAAAGCTGAAGATGATAAAACTCTTATCATTGAACTTGAACGCCCGGTTGCTTACTTCCTATCACTTATGTCTTTCGGGACATTCTTACCACTTAATGAAGAGTTTGTAACAGCACAAGGCGACAAATATGCATCTAACTCTGACGCCATGATTTATAACGGCCCATTCTCATTATCTGATTGGGATGGTACAAGCGGTTGGAAATATCTTAAAAACGATAAATATTGGGATGCAGAAACTGTAAAACTTGATGAAATCGTTGTTGACGTTGTCAAAGAAACTGCAACAGCAGTTAAATTATATGAACAAGGCAAGAAAGACCGTGTAAAACTTTCTGCTGAATACGCAATGCAATTTGCTGATAATCCAGACATCGTCAATGAGATGGAAACAGCAGTATTCTACTTCAAAATGAACCAAGAACGTGGTGGTAAGGCTACGCCACTTGCTAATGCTGACATTCGTAGAGCAATTGCCACAGCGTATAACAAAGAAGAACTTGCAGACGCAGTTCTTGCCAATGGATCTATCGCTGCAAACTTCTTAGTACCAACTGCTTTCACATTTGACGAAGACGGAAAAGATTTCCGTGACTACAGCAAGGAATTCGCTGTGTATAACGTTGAAGAAGCACAAGCTTCATGGGCAAAAGGACTTAAAGCATTAGGTACAGATAAAGTTGAACTTGAAATCCTTGGTGGAGACACTGAAAATGCTAAAAAACAACAAGAATGGTTCAAATCTGAACTTGAAAGAAACCTTCCAGGTTTGACGATCAAACTGAAAGAAGTTCCTTTCGCTGTACGTCTTGAACTTGATGATACAAGTGATTACGATATTCAATCAGCTGGATGGGGCCCTGACTTCCAGGATCCAATCTCGTTCATGGAATTGTTCGTAACAGGAAGCCCACAAAACAAGATGAACTACTCTAATCCTGAGTATGACAAATTGATTGAATCTACAAAAACGACAATCGCAACTGATCCAGTAGCACGTTTTGAAGCTTTTGCAAAAGCTGAACAAATTCTTCTTGAAGATGACGTGGCTATTGCACCTCAGTATCAACGCGGAAGAATGGTTCTTATGAATCCAGCGGTAAAAGATCTTGCTACACATCCATTCGGTGGCGACTATAGCTACAAATGGGCGTACATCGACGCTGCAGAAAAGTAAGAATAACAATTTGTTAGCTTAAAATCTTATAGAAAAGAGAGTATATGGGTATTTCTGACCATGTACTCTCTTTTTCACTGAGATGGAACAAACTAAAAATTCATTTTATCAATGTATTGCAAATTGACTATGTAGTAGGTTTAATACGAATTTCCAGGAGGTATGAAAATGGCAAAGTATATCACAAAACGCGTGATTTATATGTTCCTATCACTATTTCTAATCGCATCATTTACATTTGTCCTTATGAAACTGCTTCCAGGGTCCCCGTTAGCTTCCGCAGAAAAATTATCCATTGAGCAAAGGGAAGTCGTTTATGAGAAATATGGCTTGAACGATCCGATCCCCGTACAGTACGTCAGGTATATGGGGAACCTTGCAAAAGGTGACTTTGGTGTATCGTTCCAATATAAAAATGCGGATGTCACTACTCTTATTGTGAAGAAACTAAAATACTCAGCTATTTTAGGTGCTCAAGCGCTTATTTTCGGTACCTTAATAGGAATCGTTCTTGGGATGATTGCTGCTTTGAAGCAAAACACAGTCTGGGATTACGGAAGTACAATAATCGCAATTCTAGGAATTTCGATACCATCGTTTGTCTTTGCCGTTCTGCTGCAATATGTCTTTTCTGTGTGGCTTGAATGGCTACCTGTCGGTCTTTGGGAAGGATGGAAGTCAAGTATTCTGCCATCCATCGCACTAGCAATGGGCCCGATTGCCGTCTCGGCAAGGTTCATTCGTACAGAAATGATAGAAGTATTAAGTTCAGACTATATTTTGTTAGCGAAAGCGAAAGGTGCAAACTGGTTTGAGATAGCTTTCAAACATGCATTTCGTAATGCGCTTATTCCACTCGTCACGGTACTTGGACCGCTCGCAGCTGGATTATTGACAGGATCACTCGTAGTAGAGCAGATTTTCGCAATTCCAGGTATTGGTGAACAGTTCGTCACTTCTATTAGCACGAACGACTTTTCTATCATCATGGGTACGACGATGTTCTTCTCAGTCCTCCTCATTGTGATCATATTAATTGTGGATATTCTTTATGGGATTATTGATCCGCGTATCCGTTTGTCTGGAGGTTCCAATTAATGAATAAAAACTTTGATAAATTACCAAAGGATTCGTTTGAACGGATTACGATAGATAGTTCACATGCAGAAAGAATTTCGAAACCTAGTTTGAGTTTCTGGCAAGATGCTTGGCTTCGTATTCGGAAAAATAAAGCAGCTATCGTTAGTATGTTTGTTTTAATCTTTATCGTATTTATGGCATTTGCTGGCCCTTACATGGTTGAACATGATCCAGAGGATGTAAGAGTAGCGCATGCGAGCTTGCCGCCGAAAGTTCCAGGACTTGAAAAACTAGGGATTTTCGATGGTGAAGGTAAACTTGGTACAAAAACAGTCAATCTCTATGAACTGAAGAAGGTTGACGAGTATTACTGGTTTGGTACAGATAGCCTAGGACGAGATTTGTTTTCACGTCTATGGCAAGGAACGCAAATTTCTTTAATCATCGCTTTCGTTGCTGCTTTCATTGATGTTGTAATAGGTGTTATTTACGGTGGGATTTCCGGTTATTATGGGGGTCGAACCGATGACATTATGCAACGGGTTGTCGAAGTGTTAATCGGAATTCCAACGCTAGTCATCGTAATACTGATGCTAATGATTATGGAACCGGGTATCTGGGCAATCATTATTGCCATATCGATAACCGGATGGATCGGCATGTCTCGTATTGTCCGCGGCCAAGTCCTTAAGTTTAAAAATCAGGAATTTGTCTTGGCGGCCAAAACGTTAGGTGCAAGTGATAGACGAATTATCAGCAAACACATACTACCGAACATTATGGCGATCATTGTTATCAATATGATGTTTACAATTCCGACTGCGATATTCTTCGAGGCTTTCTTAAGCTTTATCGGGCTTGGTCTTCAAGCGCCAGAAGCGTCTCTTGGAACGCTGATTAATGATGGTTATAAATTCATTCAGTATCAGCCGCATATTTTGTTCTTCCCGGCATTTGTTTTGAGTATTCTGATGATCTCGTTCAACTTAATCGGGGACGGAATGCGTGATGCACTTGATCCGAAAATGAAAGATTAAAGGAGGAAAGTGAAATGGAGAAAATTGTTGAAGTGAAAAACCTGGAGCTTTCCTTCCATACGTTTGCAGGAGAAGTGAAAGCAATTCAAGGCGTCAATTTTGAAGTTTACAAAGGGGAGACCCTCGCGATTGTTGGTGAGTCGGGTTCAGGTAAGTCAGTAACGACAAAATCTATCATGCGACTGCTTCCTAAATCCAGCACAGAATATAAAAATGGTGAAATTTTATTCGGAGGAAAAGATCTGCTGAAACTTTCTGAAAAAGAGATGCAAAAAGTTCGTGGAAAAGACATCTCGATGATTTTCCAGGATCCGATGACATCTCTCAATCCAACAATGACAATTGGCAAGCAGATTATGGAGCCGTTGTTGAAACACCAAAAGCTTAGTAAATCCGATGCTTGGAATAAATCGATTGAGTTATTGGGCCTTGTCGGGATGCCTCAGCCAGATATGCGAATGAAACAATACCCTCACCAATTTTCAGGTGGGCAACGCCAGCGTATCGTTATCGCTGTTGCACTGGCATGTAATCCAAAATTACTTATTGCGGATGAGCCAACAACTGCCTTGGACGTAACAATCCAAGCCCAAATTTTAGAGTTAATGAAAGACCTTCAACAGAAAATCGATACGTCGATTATATTTATCACACATGATCTAGGTGTTGTAGCGAACGTAGCTGACCGTGTAGCGGTCATGTATGGTGGGCGAATCGTCGAAGTGGGAACGGTGGATGAGATATTTTACAACCCGCAGCATCCGTATACATGGGGCTTGCTGAGTTCTATGCCATCACTCGATACAATAGACGAAAAACTATATGCGATTCCAGGGACGCCTCCAGATCTGTTGGATCCTCCAAAAGGGGACGCGTTTGCACTGCGCAGTGAATACGCTATGAAGATTGATCTTGAACAGGTTCCGCCACTATTTAAAGTGAGTGAAACGCATTATGCCGCTACATGGCTTCTGCATCCGGATGCGCCTCAAGTGGATCCTCCAGTGGCTGTCATGGAACGAATGAAGAGATTCCCTGGAAGCCGTTATTACGTTGGTAATGCAGGAGGTGACCATTAATGGCTGAGAAATTAGTAGAAATCAAAAACTTGAAGCAGTATTTCAATTATGGGAAAAAGAATGAAGTGCGTGCAGTTGACGATATTACATTCGACATCTATAAAGGGGAAACACTCGGTCTTGTAGGTGAATCAGGTTGTGGTAAATCCACGACTGGCCGTTCAATCATTCGGCTTTATAATGCAACAGGCGGAGAAGTTATCTATGATGGCATCGACGTGCATGCGAAAAAATCGCAGAAAGAACTGAAAGAGTTTAACCGGAAAATGCAAATGATATTCCAGGATCCTTATGCTTCATTGAATCCTCGAATGAAAGTGCTTGATATTATCGCCGAAGGGCTCGATATACATGGGCTTGTAAAGAACTCGAAAGAACGTACAGCACGTGTCCACGAGTTGTTGGAAACAGTCGGTTTGAATCGCGAGCATGCGAACCGGTATCCACATGAGTTTTCGGGCGGACAGCGTCAACGTCTAGGTATCGCACGTGCGCTAGCAGTTGAACCTGAATTTATCATCGCGGATGAGCCGATTTCAGCGTTGGACGTATCGATTCAAGCACAAGTAGTTAACTTGCTTAAAGAGCTTCAAGAAGAAAGAGGATTGACGTATCTATTTATTGCGCATGACCTTTCAATGGTAAAGTATATATCAGATCGGATAGGGGTTATGTATTTCGGTAGACTTGTCGAAATTGGACCTGCTGATGTGTTGTATACTGCACCTTTACACCCCTATACACAATCGCTTCTATCAGCGATTCCGTTACCGGATCCAGCTTATGAACGTAGCCGTGTCCGTAAGAGCTACAATCCAAAAGCACATAACTACACTGAAGATGAAGAAGTGAGCATGCGCGAAGTATCACCGGGACATTTTGTCCTTTGCTCACAACGTGAATTTGATTCCTTTTCAGTGTGATTAGCTACTAGATTACACACTGGGCAGTACATGTATAGGTACTATTGGATTGCTCTGAATCGAACAACCTATATACGATTAACGAGATGTCTTGATAAGGAGGGATGCGACTTTGTCGCATCCCTCCTTATTTTTTTCGGTAGCCATATGGTAGTTATTCATTCGGCGCTTTCCAAAGACACTAGTACAATTAGTGCCGTAGCTTTTCGGGACGAAAGAATAGATCGCTTCTTATTTAGAGATAAGCGGTCAAAAATACAATTTTGACCGCTCTAACCTTCTTCTATAGTATCTCTATTTTCAACTTAAGGAACTACTACTTCATAGAAGAGAATACAATATACAACGCGCAAGAGTGCCCGAAATTATATCTTCGGGCACTTACACCTTTTATAGAAAGGCATCTATTCTTTTATTTCAAAGCAACAGCATTTTTCACTTGAATATTGTAGGATCGCGACAGGCAATTAATCGCAACAGGATTCCCCTAAAGAGTGTGTCTAGAAGTGACGGAGTCACTTCTAGACATCCTTGCCCCTCGGTAAAAGTGTCGTCTTTAATTAGCCGTAAGCGGACCGGAAATAGTCCAGTGGAAAATGAGGTTTTTAATCCCTTCCGCCCGTATTTTATACTTATTAATGGTTTATCGACAGCTGTGCTAATATATGAAACTAGGTCGGTCTTCGACAAGGAAACTGGCAATTCTCTATATATCGCTATTATTCATGTAGTCAATTTGATAGAATGATTGAAAAGAGAGGATGGTTCGATTGTTATGAAAACAAAGATATGGTTACCGGCTATGCTGCTTATTCTAGCAATTGCGCTACCAATCAAGACAGATGCCGACGAAGTTAAAAAACACGAAGATTTTGCCGAACGCTCTTATGGTTTTGAAGCAATAGATGTGAGTATAGTTGCCTCCTCAACGCTATTTAGCTTCGATTCAGGACTGACATTTGAATACCCGGATGCAATTCGGGGTGTCTACGTAACAGGGCACTCTGCGGGCGGTGAACGTTTTAATTATTTAACAGATTTGCTAGATAAGACAGAACTGAATGCAATGGTTATTGATATTAAAGATGATTTCGGAAACATAACCTATACACCTGCGGATGATTCACCCTTGAAAGCATTGGATATCGGTAAACCTTATATTGAAAATCCTCAAATCATGTTGAAGACATTAGAAGAAAAGGAAATCTATCCAATTGCCCGTATTGTTGTATTTAAAGATAGTGTCCTTGCAGAAAAGCGTCCGGATTTATCATTTATGGAGGGCGACAGCGTATGGAAAAATGGACGGGGAGAATCATTTGTCAATCCTTTTATGAAGGAAGTATGGGATCACAATGTCAATATTGCCATTGAGGCTGCTAAAATGGGTTTTCAAGAAATTCAGTTCGACTATGTTCGTTTTCCAGAAGGCTTTGAAAAACGTCATGATTCGTTGAAGTATACATATGAATCCTATGCGGAATCTGAACTCGACCCTGTACAACGCCGTGTAGAAGCAATTACGGAATTCGTTGCCTATGCACGTGAGCAATTGAAACCATATGGCGTCAAAGTATCAGTTGATATTTTCGGTTATGCAGCAACGCTCCCGGAAGCGCCAGGCATCGGACAGAACTTCGGAAAGATATCGGAAAATGTGGATGTCATATCATCGATGATTTATCCAAGTCACTGGACGTCCTATTTTGGTATTAAAAAGCCGGACCTTGAACCGTATAAATTGGTTTCTGAATACGCCAAGTTAGAAAATGCAGTGCTAGCTAAGCTTGACAATCCACCGATATCACGACCTTGGATACAAGATTTTAGTGCACCATGGCTTGGATCAGGAAATTATTTGCGTTATGGAAAAGCTGAAGTCGATGCGCAAATCCAAGGTCTGAAGGATAACGGTATAAACGAATATCTACTATGGAATGCAGGAAACAAATATTCACCAGGTGTAAATTACAATCCATGATATACAGAAAGTTCAGGAACGCGATTGCTGTTACTGGATTTTCTTTTTATTTAATGAAACCTTTACCACTATAAGACGTATTATATAGTGTAGATAATTAAACGATGAAGTACTTATTTTCAATTAGATACAATCTAAATGAGAAATAGATTTAATTGAAAGAGGGATGTTTAATTATTTTTCCTTTCGGGTATAACAGTAGAGAGTACAAACACATACTGTTAAAGTTCAACAAAAGCCTTTAATGTTGTGGAATTGTGACAATAGTGTATGAGCCAATGAATATTTCTGGAAAAGTGTATTCATCAGTAATGAATACGTGTATAATAGAAAATAGAAGCAATCAGATTAAAGTTATTCTAATTTACTTGTAAAAATATATATCAAAACATTCGAGCCGACTGAAAGGAAGTGTCAGCATATGATGGTTACATTATTTACTTCACCTAGCTGTACATCATGCAGAAAAGCAAAAGCATGGTTAGAGAAACACGAGATTCCGTATACTGAACGTAACATTTTCTCAGAACCATTGAATATTGATGAAATAAAAGAAATTCTTCGAATGACTGAGGACGGAACTGATGAAATTATATCCACTCGCTCAAAAATATTCCAAAAACTAAATGTTGATGTGGAAAGTCTTCCACTGCAACGTCTGTACGAGCTAATTCAAGAACATCCAGGTCTTTTGAGAAGACCAATCATCCTAGATGAAAAAAGGCTTCAAGTAGGCTATAATGAAGATGAAATTCGCCGATTCCTACCGAGAAAAGTAAGAGCCTATCAGCTGCAAGAAGCGCGGCGCATGGTAAACTAATCAAACCAATAGTGTGAAGCTGATAGGGATTGACATTGCAAAATGCCGTATTCCTATCAGCTTTTTGTATTTCTCTTGCTTTCCTGGTGGATGTTCTCTACAATGCTATTACTATCAAAATTATTCGTCCTAAGGCGTAACCCTTTCAAATCGTAGAGGACGGTCATATAGTAAGTATAAGCATTGCAGTTTTTTTACACACAATGAAGGGAACTGGACTTGTCCTGTTCCAAGGAAGGGAGAGAAAAGGGATGGAGATAGAGCGCATTAATGAAAATACAGTTAAGTTCTTTCTTTCATATATTGATATAGAAGAGCGTGGCTTTACCCGTGAAGAAGTTTGGTATAATCGCGATAAAAGCGAGGAATTATTCTGGGAAATGATGGAAGAAGTGAATGACGAAGCCGAATTTGAAGTTGAGGGACCATTGTGGATTCAGGTCCACGCGATGAATGGCGGTATTGAAGTGACTGTCACGCGAGCACAAATGTCAGAGGATGGCGAACCATTAGAATCACCATTTACAATGGATGATCCTAAAAAGTTATTTCAACATGGGAAAATGTTTGACGATGATGCGGATGGAAATAACTCGAAAATGTCAGAGATAGACGATATCGCATACGAGTGGCTTGACAATATGTTCGTCTTTACTGATTTTGATTACCTCATTCCATTATCTGTTAAAGCAGCAGACTATGATGTAAAAACATCGCTGTATTCATTTGAAGATAACTACTATCTACATGTGGAATATGATGTCGATACGATGGACGATTCGCGTAAGTCGGATTTGTTTAGCGTAATGTCCGAATTTGGAGATCCATCAAATTTGACAATTCATAGAATTGAAGAATATGGCGACCTCATTATGGACACTGATGTGTTTGCAAAAGTGCAACAGTACTTTGGAGATTGATTAAAATTTCTTAAAACAGCTACCTACTATTGAACTGCACTACAATTGTTAGCTCAACCTAACAATTAGAGGTGCAGTTCAACGGGTAGCTTTTTTGTTTGCGTTTTTATTTGAATTTTCGTACTATTGAAGATGAGGGAGGGGATTGTTTATTCTTACAGCTAAAACAGGCGAAGGTGAAATCATTGTACTAACTAGGAAATTAAAAAGAGAAAAATTGAGACAGTGGCGACAGTTACAATTATTCTATTGCCAACAATGTAATACACAGGTTCAGTTAAAAGTTGGTGATATTAAAGTTCCTCATTTTTCACATATGAAAGGCGCATCCTGTTCGACCCTTTTTTCTGAAGGCGAGTCACAAGAACATTTACGAGGAAAACAACAATTATATGGGTTTCTGCAACAATACGCGAAAGATGTAGAACTTGAACCCTTTTTGAAAATGCTGACACAAAGACCCGATATTCTTTTAACTACACCAACAGAATCAATACCAATCGAATTTCAATGCAGCACCATTCCGATTGCTGACATTGAATCTAGATCAGATGGCTATCGTAGTATTGGCATGAATCCAATCTGGATTTTGCATACCCCGGCAAAATTCGTGCATGCGCCCGTAGGTATAGGCGTATTTCATTTATCAAAATTTCATGAGAGTTTCTTAACAAATACATCCCCTGAAGGTCTTACACTACTCACATATAACCCCCAAACAGAACGTTTTCACTACCTCACTAGTCTAATTTGTATTGCTGGTAAGCGTTATATCGGCATGCATCGGACTTTGCCGTTATCCCTTCAAATCTTTCCTTTTGCACGCCCAAAAGCACCATCAAAGAATGAAATCAGAAAGTATACAGCAATTTATATATCCATGCGAAATCAATTTATTCAATCATGCATATTATTGAATAGAAAAGGTGTAAATAATCCTTTTTTAAGAATGTGCTATGAAATGCGTACTTTACCTGCGCATCTTCCGCAATGGATTGGATTACCCGTTCTTTTTAACAATGTATTTAAGGAGCATGATTGTGAATGGCAATTGGCTTTCCTCTATCACGTGAATAGGGAAGGGATTAATATAATGGAAATTACAAATAGCCAGGTCAGAAGATATGTATCCCGATTGAATGGATCGTCAGAGGGACAGCTAAAAGCATGTCTTGCATACTTGAAATATCTTCGTTTCATTGGCGTTCATTCCATTAAAGATAGTACAGTTATAAGTGAAGAAGAAATTTCTGAGTTGTTATCAGAAAGATTCCTTGCAAAGTGGAGCGAAAATTGAGAAAATAGAATTGATTCGTATCCCGAAATAAAGGGAGAAGGGGGATTAATGAAAATGTCCGAAAACAAAAACAAAGTACTAACGCGTGAGGAAGTAAAAGTAGAGGAAACTTGGCGTCTTGAAGATATCTTTGCAACAGATGAAGCGTGGGAAAAAGAATACACTGAAGTGGAAGCGTTCTCCGGTAAGGCAGAGTCTTATAAAGGGACATTAACCAATGGCGGCGATGCATTATACAATGCTCTAAAATACCGTGACACACTCTCAGAGAGATTGCGTAGGCTTTACACATATGCGCATCTAAAGACTGACCAGGATACAACTAACAGCTTCTACCAGGCGATGGATAGTCGCGTGAAATCACTCTATGTCAAGGTGTCGACTGCGTTATCATTCTTCCTCCCAGAGCTTCTGTCAATTGATGAAGCTGAACTCGACAAACAGGTTGTTGAACATGAAGAACTTCGTCTTTATAAACAGGAATTCGAAGAAATTAATACACAAAGACCACATGTACTACCGGCTGAACAAGAAGCGCTTCTTGCCCAGTTATCGGAAGTGACAGGAAATTCTTCAGAAACGTTCAGTATGTTAAACAATGCTGATTTAACATTCCCGATGGTTAAAGACGAAAAGGGAGAAGAAATAGAGTTAACACATGGTCGCTATGTGAGGTTCTTAGAGAGTGACGATCCACGCGTTCGTGAAGAAGCATTCAAAGCGATGTATACAAGGTATGGTGAATTCCAGAATACTTTTGCATCGACTCTTTCTGGGAATGTGAAAAGCGATAACGTTAACGCACGCATCCGTAATTATTCATCTGCTCGTGAAGCGGCAATGTCGAATAATCATATTCCTGAACAAGTTTATGAAAACCTAGTTTCTACAATCAACAAAAACGTCCACTTATTGCAACGTTATGTGGCACTTCGTAAAAAAGTATTTGGACTTGAAGACCTTCATATGTGGGATATGTATGCACCACTCGTAAAGGATGCTGACATGAAAGTTCCATATGATGAAGCCGCACAGACGATGCTGGATAGTTTCCATCCGCTTGGTGAAGAATATGTCTCCATCGTCAAAGAAGGCCTTGAAAACCGCTGGGTCGATGTCCGTGAAAACAAAGGGAAACGTTCTGGAGCTTATTCCTCAGGTGCCTATGGAACAAATCCTTATGTGTTAATGAACTGGCAAGATAATGTCAGCAACTTATTCACGCTGGCACATGAATTCGGACATAGCGTCCATAGTTACTATTCACGTAAAAGCCAGCCATATGTCTACAGCGGATACTCCATTTTTGTGGCGGAAGTTGCGTCAACAGTGAATGAAGCTATATTGAATGATCATCTCTTGAAAACAATTGATGATGAACAAAAACGCATTTACTTACTGAATTATTGGCTCGATGGTTTCAGAGGAACTGTTTTCCGTCAGACGATGTTCGCTGAATTCGAACACCTGATTCACGAGCTTGACCAGCAAGGGGTCGCTTTGACTGCGGAAAAACTGACTGAAGAGTATTATGCGCTCAATAAAAAATATTTCGGTGAAGACTTGGTTGTCGATGAAGAAATCGGTTTGGAATGGGCTAGAATTCCTCACTTCTACTATAATTATTATGTCTATCAATACGCAACAGGTTATAGTGCTGCAGTTGCGCTCAGCAATCAAATTCTGACAGAAGGGGAGCCCGCTGTTGAACGTTATGTAAATAACTTCTTGAAAGCTGGTTCTTCCGATTATCCAATTGAAGTTCTTAAAAAGGCAGGCGTTGATATGACGAGCGCTGCGCCAATTGAAGAAGCGTGTCGTGTTTTCGAAGAGAAATTAAATGAATTAGAGGACCTGCTCTTGAAAAAGTAAGTAAAATACAGAAACAGCCTTATCCGCCTATTTTAAAAGCGGATAAGGCTGTTTTTTATCATAGATTTCGAAAAATATAAAGTAAGCCGCCTTCGTGTAACGGTCAATGTGACGTTCTTGTGAAATTCTTTGTGAATTGTTGATGCTACTATTATCTTGTGATAAGATAAGGATGTGAAATAAATCACATACCAAACATACACCCCTTTTGTTTGAACGTGAACATTTCCCCCATTCCCTTTGATATAGAGCATTCACTCCCCCCCAGGAGTGAGTGCTCTTTTCTGTTGGCGGAAAATGGCGGGCTTATTTAAAACGAATGGCATTCTTTGAATCGTTATTGTCTGTGAGTGAGATAGTCATGACTTACCTCCAAATATCCATGAATCAATCGTGCTAATTTATAGTAGTCCAGACAACTTTGAATACTCTTCCACAATGCGCAATCCATCTCATTCCCAATCAAAAAAGCATCATCTCCCATAAATTCTGGGGGACGATGCTTGTTTAATGAATTAGCTCTTTTTTTTACGCCATAGTGTTATATCTTGAAAAGAAACGCGTTCAACATTTTGTTGAAGAAGTCGTTTTTTAAGTTCACGCTCAGCGGATTTCTCTGAGATGCTGTAAATGTTGGCAATTTCTATTGTGGAAAGTGTATCGAATCGTTGGAACAAATCCTCTAAAGGTGGAGGGATATCAGGGAAAACAGGCCCGCCTATCAGTTCTTCCAATATTTGTTCGTACACTTCATAGTCATACAAACCGCTTACTTTCAATCCTTCATCTTCAATGTTTTCATTGAAAAAAACGAAGGTAGGGGCTTTGTCGACTTCCATTTCTTTTGCCATATACAAATCGACTTGTAAAGACCGCAACACATTTTTTGAAGAGAAGTCCTGAATGAATTCGTCGACATCTAAATTTACCTTATTTGCAATTTCAAGGAGTACCGAAAATGATAAGACATTCCTAGATTTCAAAAATGAGTATTCTAGCATTTTGGATAAGAAACGGAACCCGGCACGTTTACCTTGAAACTCCGCAGTTTTAACAGCAATGCTTGGAAAAGAGGGATGGACTTTTTCACAAGCCAGCTCATCAATGAATTTTTCCTTAGATTGAAGATTCATCTTGGGCAGTGATGTACGCAATGCGATACGCAGTGTAAAGTATCGATCATACTCCACTTGCAGTTTCCGAAGTAAAGGCTGAAGTGACCAGCAATCTCCGCATAACGGGTCGATATAAACATACAACTCGACAGGTCTTTTGCATGAGGAAGGAATAACCGGATTCTCCATCAAATTTCGTCGATTCACGTTATCTCTCCCCCGGTCCTGTTCACCATATGATTGGCAGTCAAGACGAGGCGTTTATAGTAGATATCACGTATTTTTTCATCAAGTTCTACCTCATCCATCGCTTCTGCCATGCAAGCTAACCATGCTTCTGCTTGAACTGGAGTAATGGGAAATGGCATATGACGTGCTTTCATCATGGGATGGCCATGTTCTTCAGTATATAAATTGGGGCCGCCTAAATATTGTGTTTGAAATTGTTTTTGTTTACGTGCTGTTTCTGTCAGGTCGTCCGGGAAAATCGGGTATAGGTCCGGGTGTACGGCAACTTTAGCGTAAAACAGGTCGATAAGTTCCGATAACTTTGTAGCACCGATCTCCTCAAAAGGGATCAAAGGTTTTCGCATCATTCTGTCAATCTCCTTTGCTCTGACTGTACTGATATTCTATCAACCCTTCACTCCTTACACAAATAAATAGCTTGCAGAGTGAAATGGAAATCAAAATTATCATTGTTAAACTTTCAAATAGTAAAGCACTTTTGTGACATATTGCTGTGTTTCTTTGAAAGGAGGAATTCCCCCGTGTTTTTTTACGTTACCAGGACCTGCATTGTATGCGGCAAGCGCCAATTCAACATTGCCGTCGAACTGATTTAGCATTTGTCTTAAGTACTTCGCTCCACCCATCACGTTCTGAGCGGGGTCGAAACTATCTTTGACACCCAAGAACTTCGCAGTGCCGGGCATCAGTTGCATGAGTCCCTGTGCGCCTGCATGACTCACAACATTATTGTTAAAGTTTGACTCCTGTTTGATGACTGCAGAAATTAGATTATCCGGTAAATTGTACTTTTTTGCGGCTTGGCTGATAATTTCGCTATAGTTGCCATTCGTAGTAGATGTAGCGGCAATTGGAATAGGCTGCACTTGTTGAGTGGCATCCATTATGGCACTTAGCGTAGAAGGTTTGAAAACGCCATTAATCCCATTATATCTCAAACTTTCAGTTGTATTACTATTTCCAAGTAAAGCGGACGTAGAAGTGGATAAGGAGTCCGTTATGGATGTGTCACCCAACATTTCTTCTAGTATCGTATTGAACATAGAGGTTGAAGTATTATTTTGTCCTGCATATGTCTGAACAGCTCCTAGAGACTGGAGTGCATTTATCTCCAATACTGTACGAAATGTGCGCGTATCCATGACGATTTCCCCTTTCCTATGTGGTGTGAGTAATTGCTGGATATCTATCCTTACATATAGTATACCAATTTATGTGGAATAACGCATTTTCTAAACTGCATGCACGTTCTCCATATGATAGAATGTACGTAATGACAGATGAAGGGAAGAAGAAATTATGAACATACAAAATCGAATTCATAGAGCGCAGCGCAACAACGATCAGGTCCTTTTTTTATTGGAAGAAGGTGCTGAGAAACCACAGGGGCTTCCATCAGGGAAGATGATTACAGATTCCGACAACCTTTCGTTTGTGTACCTGTTGGAAGGGGAAGAAGGATACAATCACGTTTATTTCCCTGAGGAAGTATGGCCATTCATGCTAGATGTATTGACAACGGAAAATGATCCGGCAATTTCTTGGCAAGAAGAACTAATTGTACTTCCCGGATTCAGAGATGAACTGTTGATGTTAATTTATAATATTGAGGGTAATGATAACTACGGGGAAGTTTTCTCTACGTCAGTTGAGAAAGCATTTAGTTCGATTCTTCAACAAATGGACTAACAGTTGGGAGGGATCCGGATGAGGCAGTGGAATCAGTTTCTAGAACCTTACAAACAAGCGGTTGATGAACTGAAAGTGAAATTGAAAGGTTTGCGAAATCAGTATGAATTGGAAGATGTGCATACGCCTGTTGAGTTTGTGACAGGTCGGATAAAACCGCTCGCGAGTATATATGATAAGACGCTTGAAAAAGGGATTCCGTTCGAACCTTCACCGGAACTTGCTGCCGAACTTCCTGATATCGCGGGAATTCGATTGATGTGTCAGTTTGTTGATGATATCAGTACCGTTGTGGAAACGTTACGACAGCGGAATGATCTCGAAGTGATAGAGGAACGCGATTATATATCGAATAATAAACCGAGTGGCTACAGATCTTACCATTTGATTATCAAATACCCCGTTCAGACAATTCATGGGGAAAAGACCATTTTAGCGGAGATTCAAATTCGCACATTGGCAATGAATTTTTGGGCATCGATTGAGCACTCATTAAACTATAAATATGAAGGTGAAATGCCCGATGAAATTAGGCATCGGCTTGAAAGAGCCGCGGAAGCCGCTTTCCGACTGGATGAAGAAATGTCCTTAATCCGTAATGAAATACAGGATGCACAACAATATTTCAGTGCATTTAAGGAAACGGCTACGAGACGTTATGGTGAAAATAATGGGAAAGGAGGAGAAAAATGATGAAATTTGCAATCCAGTCACGTAATGATGATTTATCAAATCGATTACTTGGCGAAGCAAAAAACTATTTGGTTGATTTCGGCATGGTGTTTGACGAAGAAGAACCTGATATCGTTCTGTCGATTGGCGGGGATGGTACATTACTTCATGCCTTTCATAAATACCAACACCGCCTGAAAGAAACTGCATTTGTTGGAATTCATACAGGCCATCTAGGTTTCTATGCAGATTGGAAGCCGGCTGAAATTGAGAAACTTGTTATCTCAATCGCTCGTAAAGATTTTGAAGTTTTCGAATACCCGCTTCTGGATGTCAAGATTAATTATGCAAATGAAAGAGACAGTGCCCTATTCCTAGCACTGAATGAATCGACTGTGAAGTCACCTGACGTAACGCTTGTGATGGATGTTGAACTGAATGGCAACCATTTTGAACGCTTTCGCGGTGATGGTCTATGTATGTCTACACCTTCAGGATCCACTGCATATAATAAGGCGCTGGGAGGGGCAATCATCCATCCATCGCTGCCTTCAATGCAGCTAACGGAAATGGCGTCCATCAATAACCGGGTTTTCCGCACTGTGGGTTCATCGCTTGTTCTTCCAGCGCACCATAAATGTATATTGACTCCTGTCAAAGGACCGGATTTCATGGTAACAGTGGATCATTTGCAACTTCTTCATAAAGATGTAAAGTCAATTGAATACACAGTTTCACAAGAAAAAGTGCGTTTTGGAAGATTCCGACCGTTTCCATTTTGGAGAAGAGTACATGACTCATTCATCGACAGCGATGTTTAATGCGTTAGAGCGGGATGCACGTTTTCAACTTAAATTTCATGTAGATGAAGAGGGTCTGCTCCTGCGCGAATACCTCCACGCAAAAGGGATATCCAAAAGGACATTGACAGCGACCAAATACGACGGTGGCACTATTACAGTAAATGGATTCAAACGAAATGTTCGACATCACTTACAATTAGGCGACGAAGTAATTGTCTTCTTTCCACCGGAAGTACCTAGTCCCGGTTTACGACCAGAGCCCGGTCCACTTTCTATTGTCTTTGAAGATGATGCACTTATTATTATTAATAAGCCAGCGGGTCAAAGTACGATACCGTCACGAGATCATCCAGTCGGTACGATTGCAAATTCACTTGCCGGTAAGTTTGCCCTTGAACGACTGCCATCGACGGTTCATATTGTGACTCGCCTGGACAGGGATACTTCAGGTTTGATTTGTGTTGCAAAAAACCGACATATTCATCATCTATTAAGTGAGCAAATGATACATTCTGCTTTTCACAGACAATACGTGGCGATTGTAGAAGGCCATATACAGCAGGAAAAGTTCAGTATTTCACAACCAATTGGCAGAAAAGATGGCAGTATCATCGAGCGAATTGTTCGTGAAGATGGTCAAAAAGCCTTGACCAAAGTAGAAGTTAAAAGACAATCTAAGATAAATGGAAGTAAATTTACAGAAATTGCACTAATTTTACATACAGGGAGGACACATCAAATACGTGTCCATATGCAGTGGGCGGGTTTTCCGCTCCATGGCGATGACTTATATGGCGGCAGTCGTGGATTGATTGGGCGGCAGGCACTACACTGTGCAGAAATTGGATTTACCCATCCACTTACGGGTGAGTATCTAAAGTTCAGCTGTGAAAGCCCAATGGATATGAAACAATTGTTGCATCATAATGTCAATCAAAATCAGTGAACTTCTCAGGGATGAACGGCTGGTGTGATGGAACCGAGATGATTTCCATTTCGGGATAACGTAACGCGGAAAGCTTTCCTCCAAAGACACAACCTGTATCGATATTCGCAGTGTTATTTATGATGCGAGATTCTATTACAGGTGTATGCCCGTATACGATATAAGGAGTTCCACTGTACTCCTTAGCCCAATCGCGTCGAAGAGGTCTTCCGTCAGGTAATTTTTGTCCTGTAATATCTCCGTAGAGGACGAAAACTCTCATCTTTTCCGACCGCGGTTTACCGATCATATCTTCGCGAATACCAGCGTGAACAACAATCAGATTGCCTACATCCAAGGATTGATACAATGGTAAACTTTCATAAAAACTACGATAATTACTAAGAAATTGCCTGCGTTCATCCTTTGATAATGCATCAAGTTCAGCCACCGTAGTTTCGAGACCGTGTGTGAGTTGAACTTGATTTCCTTTGGCAAATCGATAAAATTTATTGCAATGATTTCCCGGGGAATAGAGAAGAGATTGGTTTTTTTGAATCTTGAATAAGAGATTTAACATCTTGATTGAGTCAGGACCTCTGTCCATGGCATCGCCAACAAAGGCGACTTTTCTTCCGTCCGGATGCAGGGGAACACCTGTGCTTATGGTGTATCCCAGCTTTTGAATTAACTGCATAAATTCATCGTAACAACCATGGATATCGCCAATAATATCGAATTTCATAATATCAACATCCTTTTAGTATTTATATTAGTTTATAATACCCATATTCAAATCAATAATGCACGATAGACATGGAAAGGAAGGTGTAGCTATGAACACAAAAGAAGAGATGAATGAAGAAGTCATTTTCGATGAAGAGAAATTAATAGAGACGCTCGTTCAACATGATATAAAATCTTTCCGGAATGAATATCTACTCCTTCATCCGTATGATCGGGCACTGTTTTACGAGAAAGTTACACCAGAACTACGAGAAATCATTTATCAATACTTATCTCCGAAAGAACTTGCAGAAATTTTCGAGACAAGCGAAATTAGTGGCGACGAGTATAAGCAGTTCCTTCAGGAGATGGACACGACGTATGCAGCAGACATGATTTCGTACATGTTCGTCGATAACGCGGTAGATGTCCTGAATGAACTCGACAAAGCACAAGTTGTTAGTTATTTAACCTTGATGGATAAACAAGCGGCTGCCGAAATCAAAGCCTTACTCCATTATGAAGAGTATACGGCAGGTTCGATTATGACGACGGAATACGTAACAATTCCGCAAAACTCAACCGTTCGTTCTGCTATGACGATTTTGCGTAGTGAAGCACCAAAAGCTGAAACAATCTATTATATTTTTGTTGTGGATGATTCCTATCGTCTGACTGGTGTCATATCGCTCCGTGATCTAATCATTGCACATGAAGATACGTTGATCAGTTCCATTATGAGTGAACGGGTTGTTAGTGTTCTTGTTTCGGAAGACCAGGAAGATGTAGCCCGAATGATTAAAGACTATAATTTCCTCGCAGTACCGGTCGTTGATTTCCAACATCATTTGCTAGGGATTATTACAGTTGATGACATTATTGACGTCCTTGCTGAAGAAGCATCTGATGACTATTCCAAACTTGCAGGGGTTTCCAGTATGGATACTTTTGACAAAAACTCTTTCTCAGCGATGAAAAAGAGGCTTCCATGGTTACTTATCTTATTAGTACTTGGAATGCTAACTGCAAATTTGATTGATCTGTTTACTGAAACCATTTCAAAAGTAGCACTCCTTGCAGCATTCATTCCTCTGATTGCCGGAACAGCGGGGAATAGTGGTACTCAAGCGCTTGCTGTTGCAGTACGTGGTATCGCAACAGGTGACGTTGAGGATGAAAGTAAATTTAAGTTGCTTCTACGCGAGGCGGGAACGGGTCTCATGACGGGATTCATCTGCGCACTATTTGTTGTTGGTCTCATTTACGTTTGGAAGGATCAATTTGTGATAGGGCTGTTAGTCGGTGCCGCAATTTTTGTATCGATTTTTGTCGCGACAATTTCAGGCTCTTTCATTCCTTTGTTAATGCACAAATTGAAAATTGACCCGGCAGTTGCATCAGGGCCTTTTATTACGACGTTAAATGATGTTATAAGTGTTATTATTTATCTTGGCCTCGCTACTGTTTTCATCGCTGATCTTTAGATCAGCGGTGAATTTTTTTGTTTGGAGAAGTTTATGTGCGTGGGGCCTTCAGCTTTTCGGGTGGATCCAGCTTCAGGCGCCAACTCCTCGGAGGCTCACAGGATGTGAGTTACACAGCGGGGAAGGATTGAACTGCATCCTTCCTTATTGCCGCAGGACGCGGCGTACTTTGGCTGTGATCTTTGAAAGGCAGGTCGGCTATGCGGCAAAGAGCGCCGCTTCGCCGCCCTGTCCTATGCCTGTCGGAGCTGTGCGGCGCCTTGCGCTTTTCGGTGGATCCAGCTTCAGGCGCCAGACGCTCGGGTCATAAGGCAGACCAGCTACGTGGCAAAGAACGCCACTGCGCTGGTCTGTCTTATGCCTGTCGCGTCTAGACGGCTCCTTCAGCTTTTCGGGTGATCCAGCTTCAGGCGCCAACTCCTCGGGTCATAAGGCAGGACGGCTATGCGGCAAAGAGCGCCGCTCCGCCGCCCTGTCTTATGCCTGTCGGAGCTGTGCGGCGCCTTGCGCTTTTCAGGTGACAATTCGAAATTTAGGCGCATATACTGTGGTTAAAAAGGATGTGCTGATCATTTATCGAAATGAGCCATTATTATTTGTTCATGGACCGCCTGTCTTTATGAAAATTGCCATCACAGTCGAGGAAAGCACGTCAGTATTTGTTATAGATGGGGAAGAGCTTGAGGCTACTATAGATGTTATTGAAGAGGGGCTGGAGGAAAAGGAGATAGATGTAGACCAGGTGCAAGAAGAAATAGAATCAATCTCGGTTGCGGATCCATCTATCGTGAAGCGAATAATGTATCTAGGCACATCGTTTCCGCGGCAAGCCTATCAACCCCTTCAATTTGTATTAAGTGATGAAACATTGACAGGGAAAATCGAGAAGATTGAAGGCGAAACCCTATTCATTGAAATCAATGATGGAGACAATGAATTTGTTGCTGTAGAAATGGGCAATATTAGTGAAATACTTTGGCGCGGTAATCCATTTAGGGATTAGTAGAGAAATAACTTGAACACACACTGGGCATTACGAGTACAGTTGCTCTTGGATAGCTTTGAATTAAACAATTTCTATAACATTATCGAGATGTCTAAATAAGTAGGGATGCGACCACGTCGCATCCCTACTTAATTTTTTGTGCGCCCGGCATGGGCTATAACTTGGTGGTGAAAGTCC
>NZ_JBYHFQ010000030.1:0-46593 GCF_057669665.1 Sporosarcina sp. Y1004
CAAGACCCCGAACATCCTTCAAACAGGAATGCTGCCCCGTTAGTTTAAGTACATTTCTTCACAATCTTTACAACTATACTAACAAAAAATACTTGTAGTCTTTAGTGTGTTGACTTTGGGTATACCCTGTCACGTTATTTATTTGCGTACTTTCAAAGCAGCTAGACAGGAATACCTTCCCTCACCGTTGACTCGTTTGCGTGACTACATCGGCTTTCCGGTGTGCTTCCAGTTTTTCACGAATTGATGCCGGAATCGTGACCGCTTTTGGTTTTCCATCGAAGGAAGTCCAAGCGCGCAACGTGAACCCTTCAGCGATGAATGTATCCCCCCTGTAGAAGCTATGGGACAATTTAAACACCTTATTGTGGATTTCGACCACTTTCGTTATGACGACTGCCTCGTCATCAAATACGAGCGGCGTTTTAAACTTACAGTTGGATTCCAAAAGCGGAACACTGATTCTTTCTTGTTCCATCAACTCGGACGCGGGGTGTCCGAGTTCCGTTAAAAACTCATGTGTCGCTTCGTCCATCCATCTATAAAAGTTTGGAAAGAAAACGATTGTTGCAGGATCAGTGTCGCCCCATCTCACCTTAAACGAATAGTTTGTAGCCATCATGTCAGCCTCCAATTTTATCTGTACGTATTCTCTAAGGGTAAGACCCCCTAGGTGGGGGACCAATCAGGGAGAGTCGAATCTTTACCTGATTCCCCGATGTTTCAGCTTTCTGAAACGAGTTTATACAGTGATATTTTCTTCTAAAATCAATTCTTTCATTTTTACCTTCTGAATTTTACCGCTTGCCGTCAATGGAAATTCATGGGTGAATAGGATCCGATTCGGCAACTTATAGGTCGCAATTTTCGGTTTCAGATAGTCCAAAATCTCTTGCTCTGTACATGTTTCCCCGGGCACTATTTGGATAACTGCGCAAACGATTTCGCCCAACACTTCATCAGGCAAACCAACAATGATCGCGGTACCTACCGATTTCTTTTCATTTGGATTCTCAAAGTCCCTGGGCTCTAAAATGCTATCCAGAATTTCTTGTTGCATAGATTTCACTTTATCTAGTATTGAATCGATATCCATAGATCGGCTTTGATTATGTTTCTTAAGCTTATTCAAATCAGCGACCAATGTCTTCATTTTCTGTGTAGCTTCTATCCCTGCATCAGTCGAATTATCTTTCAACATTGAATTGAACACTTCGTTTTGTATTGAATCAATGGCCCGAGCCACAACGTCTTGTGCATGACTACGAACAATAAGCGATACTGTGTCCTTTTGATCGACCGTTTCCCAAAGGGCATTTTCAAGAATGACAATATCATCGACTTTTACAACTTGCCGTTGATTGATGAGTGCCTTCGCTTGCAGCACGCTCAATGATTGTTTGATGCGTCGATCTGATGGGCGAATCCCTCCATCTCTTAACTCCATGCGTATCTTTGAAAGAGTCTCGTAAACTTCATTAGGAATGGCTACCATGTCCATGAAAAACTGAAGTTGAATCAATTCTTCCATTGTCATTGATGGCATTGGCTGATGTTGTCCATTCCCTTTCATCATGGAAACAAAATTCGTTTTATCTGCTATATAGTCGAATTCAAATCTTAACAGGAACCGATTGAATAGAGCCTAAGTCAAGTGAACCGTTAGTTTTTAAAAAAGGACAAATTCATTCTCCGAACTAAAAGTCAGGAAATGAATTTGCCCTTTAAACAAATGTACCCGTTCACGGTGCAACTAATGGATAACGCAATTAATAGTTAATGAACCTTTATAAGTTATTGATTAAATCGTCCGCGCTGACGAAGCAATTCACGATTTAAATCTGGATTTTCTTCGAACGCAGCCCGTCCGTGAAGCCAAAAGATATTATTGAGAACAACCAGATCGCCGACCGGAAGCTCCAATTCAATAACGCTTTCATCATTTTCCATCGAATGAGATAGCTCGCGAAGGTATTTTGCCTGCTCAATGGTTTCGGGATAAACAAATTGATCAATGTAACAGATTCCCGGTTTGTTATTGTGATTAAAGAAAGTCAAGCGATCAACCTCTTGTGCAACATTTTTACTTGCAGGAGCTTTATAGGTGAATTTATGACCCGCCAATGGATGGCTCGCATACTTGTCAAGCTCTTTCCAGTCATCGAGATGCAACAAGCGTGATTCGCCGCCTTGAGCATTCTCTTCAATTATCTTCATCATCAGAAGCCAGTCTGTCGGCTCATCTACAAACGTGCCATCTGTGTGAAGTGAAAATAAGCGGTACGCCTGGCGAAGATAAGAATCGCTACTGTCGGTATGTTTTACGCTAAAGCGCGCATAGTATTTTCCAGACATGGAATCGTGGTTAGGTGTACCCAGCAAATGCGAGATGGCTGTAGCGAAAATAACGAATTCGTCAGTATTTTCCGTGACGCCTTCTAAACCAAGCGTAAACCCACCAGACTCTCGGTCATGCACGATTCTGCGAAGCAGAGCTTCGAATTCTTCCCCTGTTTCCTCTAACAGATAAGAAGAGACGATGTGGCGCTCATATGGCGTATATTCCAAATGCTGGACAGTTTGATTATTCTGTTTCACTTTTTCTAAAAAGTTCACAATCACATTTGTTGAAATGTCAATGTGATACAAACGATTGGACTGCGGGTGAATTTTCACCTCATAGGCTTCCGTTTTCTGTTCAAATTTTACTTTTCTCATTTCTGCAATACTCATGAATAACTCCTCCTGTTATTTGTAATGTAGGTGAATCTGACAAACAGGAAATATAAAAAGCCAATCGTACAAGATCCCTAATAAATAAGGAATTTCTCTTGTACAACTGGCTTATATTCACTTCACCGCTCTATGTAAATAGAGTCGCAGCAAATTAGCAGTTAATTGTCATTTATGTTTCCTGTTTTCAAGTATTTATAATCCATCCACGATTCCGAAAGGGTGTTTTTCGAAAGGTGGAAATATCTTAAATACTTGATTGACTCTATAATACCTCTTTTAAACAGATATGTCAAATACTTTTAAATATTTTAATTTATTAAACTTTAATCTTATCTTCAGTCTGAATTTGATGAAAATGTTGACCAAGATCCTTCAATGCTGCAATGAGGGCATTTGTTGCCTTACCGTGGTAATAAGTTTGAATCTCATTGACTGCGTCATCTACACTATCTTTTAGACTTGTTCCTCTTAATATACGGTCAATAAATTCGCGGCTGTGCTCTGTTGCCAAAGTACAAGATGCTTCTAATACAACTCCATATTTAACATCGACCTCAGCAGTAATCGTTAATGTTTCAAAGACAGTTTTCGCCGCCATTCCCTGCGGTAAACGTGCATGACCAGCAATGAAAATCGTTTTTCCATTTAGCATAATTGAACCACCCCTTAAATAATTATTTATTAAACTAGTACAGCTTCTTTTATGTTTAACTGTTCTGGTATTCTATTAACAATCTCTTTTCCAATTTCAATAGAAGCTGTTGCAGCTGGAGATGGTGCATTACATACATGGATAGTTCGTTTCCCCATTATAATATGGAAATCATCAACCATATTACCATCACGTTTTAATGCTTGTGCACGAACACCAGCAGGTGCAGGTATTAAATCAGCTTCTTGGATTTCAGGTATCAATTCCTGAAGGCTTTTTGTAAATTGCTTCTTGCTAAAAGAACGGACATATTCATCTAGCCCTTCTTTCGCAAACTTACTAGCCATTTTCCATAATCCGGGGAAACTTAAAGATTCTATTAAATCTTTTGCATTAAAGTCTGTCTTTTTGTAACCTTCGCGTTTAAAACTAAGCACTGCATTGGGTCCTGCATCGACTTCACCGCTAATCATTCGAGTAAAATGGACGCCTAAAAAAGGAAACTTTGGATTCGGAACTGGATAAATTAAATGTTTAACTAAATGACGCTTTTCTGGTACCAGTTTAAAATACTCACCTCTAAACGGCAAAATTTTCATATCCGTTTTATATCCTGCAGCTGCCGCCACACGGTCACTGTGAAGCCCGGCACAGTTAATCACCATACCAGCTTTTAAGGTTCCCCGATTTGTTTCGATGATAACTCGGTCAGATTCTTCATGCATTTTTTCCACTCTTGTATTTAAGTGTATTTCCCCACCGTGCTTTTGTATAATTTCGGCGAATTTTTCACTAACTTGTTTGTAATTTACGATACCAGCCTGCGGAACACGAATTGCACCTAGTCCGTTAACATGCGGTTCGATTTCCTTTAATTCATCTCCACCGATTTTTTGAATGGCTAATTCATTTTGCAGCCCACGTTGATATAAGTTCTCCAGAAGTGATAACTCTTCCTGTTTTGTTGCGACAATTACTTTTCCACATATATCATGGTCTATTCCATAGGTTTGACAGAATTCAGTCATCGATTTACTTCCTTGTCGTGCAAAACGCGCTTTGAAACTACCAGGCTTGTAATATATCCCCGAATGAATAACTCCACTATTGTGTCCTGTTTGATGCTCAGCAACAACCGATTCCTTTTCAATAATGACTACTTTCGCATTAGGAAAGCGTTCGTAAATTGCCATCCCCGTAGACAAACCAACAATTCCTCCACCAACTACTGCAAAATCATACATTAATCAAGCACCCCTTTTATTTCAGATTTTCGCTATTAAGCAGTTCCAAATAAATAATTAAATTATTTTTGGTCCGCAAAATATGATATTCCACGGCTGCTCTTACCTCATCAGGATCTCCCCGTAAAACTGCTTCATAAATCATTCTGTGCTCCCAATCAATTAGCAAATTCGGTGCAATGGGAGAAATGCCAAGCGTTTCTACCGTTTTTTGCACCCTTTGCCATGGACAACCTTTACGTAATGTTTCATGAAATAACGAATTTACTGAATATAACGTTCATTTTTTTCGCTAGATATTTGAGATCTTCCATTTTAATCAACATTTCTTCCAAATATTTTTTCCTCATCCGTTAAAAATGGGATAGACTTTTCAACTGCAAGCCCTTCTAAAATTGAACGGGTATGATAAATTTCTTCTATATTATCCCGGGTAATTGGTGTAACAATTGCTCCCTTATGCGGAACCATTTCTACTAAACCTTCTATCTGGAGTTGAGTAAGTGCTTCTCTCATCGGCATTCGACTCACATCCAACCGTTCAGCCCATTCCTCCTGAATAAGTCGATCACCCTTTTTTAGCGTCCCATTCAATATCGCCTTCCTAAGGCTTGCCGTTACATAGTTAACAACTGTTGATTTTTCTTTACAGATATCGTCCAATACACCACCCCCTACATACAGATAAGAGCAGTACCTTATCCAATTTGTATTAACTGAATACCGTATCTATCCCAGGAATAGTTGTTGAACAAAACATGGACAATTCTTTGTTTTTTTCTTTTCTTTCCTTACGCATTTCAGCTCGTTCCGGTGCAGTTATATTTAATTTTCTCTCTTCTTCAGTTTCAGGAATAACTTTTGCAACATGTGTTAGACGTTTATTTATATCTTTAGCGACAAAAGTTAGAAAAGCAGTTGCAGCCACCTTACGCTCACCACTTTTTAAATCTTCAGCAATCACTTTCACAAACACTTCTATAGATGATGTGCTTGCCCATGTTACATACGATTCAAAACAGACTGCATCTGTTGTTCTGATAGGATATAAGAAGTCTACTGAATCTGCGGAGGCAGTTACACAATCTGTACGGCAATGTCGCAACGCAGAAATTGAAGCAACTTGATCTATATCGCTCATTAATCGACCACCGAATAACGTATTATGACTGTTTACGTCATTTTGAAATACTCGATTTGTTCTTACAACTCTTGATTCTCTACAATACTTTGCTTGCATACTTACTACCTCTTTTCCTTCAATTTTAAAAAGTTTGTATCTAATTATATTGACTAATCGCTGATTTCTCCAAAATTTCAACGATATCCAACAGAAACGGGGAGGATATGCCCTGTAATATAGGCTGCCTCATCACTAGCTAAAAATAGTGCCGCAAAGTGCCCTTTAAATTAAGGGCCATCGCATCATCCTAGCGATCGCCATCAATTTCAAAAAAGATTTAATCATGGTCGTATCACGGATACCCCCACAACATTCACTAGAATATCTATTTTCGAGAACCTTTGATTTGCTTCATCCACAATTTCTTTTATTTCATCAAAATTCAGTACGCTTCCCCATGAGTTATGTAAGAAAAGAGCCTGCATCCCTCATTTCAAAGCATTAAATAATACTGTCCTCATTAAAAACTCCTTAGAATTTTAACATCGAGTTTTTCGACAGAAAATAAACTACTCTTTACGAAAACAACTTTAGTTTAATAGCTTTATATAGTAAAACTCCCCTCAGTGCAGAATTTTCTTTCATCTCCACTGAGGGGTTAGTCACCCGATCTAGCTCTCTTTATTGATATTTCCGATGCAATTGAGCTGCAATAATATTCTTTTGAATTTCAGATGTCCCTTCATATATTCTCGTAATGCGGGCATCACGGTAATAACGTTCGATTGGATAATCAGATATATACCCCATTCCTCCATGAATTTGGACGGCTTTATCTGCAACTCGACCGTATGTTTCCGAACCAAGCAATTTGACCATGGCTGCTTCTTTAATCACATTCTTACCTTGATCAACCAGATTGGCTACATGATACGTAAATGCACGAAGCGCTTCAATTTCTGTCGCCATTTCAGCTAAGTAGTGTTGAATAATTTGTTGTTCAAAAATGGGTTTTCCAAACTGTATACGCATATGAGCATATTCAAGTGACATATCTAATAATTTATCAGCAGACCCAAGGTTTCTTGCCGCCATCGCCGCTCGTCCGTTCGCTAATATTTTCAACGCATTGACATACCCTTGACCTTCTTCACCTAGCACATTCTCAATTGGAACTTTACAATCTTCAAAGAAAATCTCCCATGTGTGTGATCCATGAAGACCCATTTTCTTTTCTTTGTTTCCTAACTTAAATCCTGGGAAATCCTTTTCAACTATGAACGACGTAATCCCTTTCGGTCCTTTAGATGGATCTGTAACGGCCATCACTGTGAATACATCTGCAAGTCCAGCATTGGTAATATAGCACTTAGAGCCATTAAGAATATAATGATCACCTTTTTTTACAGCTGTTGTTTTTAAATTGTGCGCGTGAGATCCGGCACTTGGCTCAGTTAAAGCAAAGGCACCAATGTATTCCCCGCTAGCCATTTTCGGTAGATACTTTTGTTTTTGTTCTTCATTTGCCAATTCTACAATTCCAACACTACCAATTCCCGTATGACCACCAATAACAGTTGTATAACCATTAATGGTTCTGCCGACTTCCTCTAACACAGCACATTTTCCAAGCATTCCAATCCCTAGACCGCCATACTCTTCTGGAATACTAAGAGCAAATAAACCCATTTCCTTCGATTTGTCTAAAATACTTTGGGGGATGTTATCTGTTTCTTCAATTAAATTTGCATGTGGTTCTATTTCATTCTCAATAAAGTCACGAATTCCTTGTTTTAATTGTTCAATATCCTTTGTTAACACTTGTACCATTTAACTCACGTTCCTTCCATTTATTATTTTTCTGTGGTTTTTCGCTATTTCACTTTCTAATTATTTATAAGTATAAAAACCTTGTTCCGATTTCCTACCTAATCTTCCTGCTTTCACATACTTTACTAGTAATGGAGAGGGACGATATTTCTCACCTAGAGCGTGATAAAGAAACTCCATATTGCGAAGACGACTGTCCAAACCAACGAGATCTGCCATTTCTAGTGGACCCATTGGATGATTTAAGCCTAGTTTAATCGCTTTATCAATATCTTCAGCTGATGCGACACCTTCCATTAACATATTCATGGCTTCATTTCCGATAATGCAATTCATCCGACTTGTTACAAATCCTGGAAATTCATTGACCTCAACTGTTTCTTTTCCCATCTTTCCGGAAACTTGACGGACAATCTCTACCGTTTTGTCTGAAGTATCCATACCGCGAATAATTTCAATTAATTTCATACGGTGAACAGGATTGAAAAAGTGCATCGCAACAAATTGATCTGGTTTTTTCGTTGTAGCACCAATTTCAGTCGGGCTCATCGTTGAGGTGTTTGTAGCCAAAATAGCATGGCCTGGTGCAAATTCCTCAATCTTCTTAAAGGTTTCAATCTTTAATTCCATAATTTCAAGGATGGCTTCAATAACCAAATCTGCACTTTCCACTGCTTCTTGCAACCCTGTTGTATAGGTTAAATGTTGTTGTACAAAGTCACGTTGTTCACTTGTGATATATCCTTTTTCAACACTTTTATTAGCAAGTATTCCGTTATCATTCTTTGCCTTTTCAAGTGCTTCTGCTGATATATCTTGAAGGGTTACTTCAAAACCTGATAAGGCAGCTGTATAGGCAATGCCGCGCCCCATAGTTCCACTGCCAATGACTGCAATCTTTTTTACTTCCATTTCATTTCCTCCTATTTATACCAAGCAATTTTCAAATACAGTCGTAATTCCTTGTCCGCCGCCAATACACAATGTCACTATTCCATACTTCACGCCTCTGCGTTCCATTTCATGTAGTAGTTTTGTCGTAAGAACAGACCCCGTGGCCCCCAGTGGATGACCTAGTGCAATCGCACCACCGTTAACATTCAATTTATCTAGATCCAGATTTAGTTCCTTTATAACCGCAATGGATTGAGCGGCAAAAGCCTCATTTAACTCAATTAACCCAATGTCCCCCAGTGTTAAATTGGCTCTTTGTAGAGCAAGTTTTGTGGATGTAACCGGTCCAATTCCCATAATTTCAGGAGACACACCTGAAACAGCTTGTGAAACGATCTTTGCTTTTGGCTGTACTCCAAATTGATTCACTGCATCTTCAGACATCAAAATGACGGCCGATGCCCCATCATTTCGTCCGCTGCTGTTTCCAGCTGTAACGGATCCATTTTCTTTAAAAACTGGTTTCAAACCTCCCAGCTTTTCTAAACTGGTTAGACGTGGATGTTCATCCACCTTAAAAGTCTTCACGCTCTTACGCTCCTGAACCTCATAAGGAACGATTTCTTTTTCAAACCTGCCTGAAGAAATTGCATCATGCGTAAGTTGCTGACTCCTCATGGCAAACTCATCCTGCTCTTCTCGAGAAATACCATATTGTTCAGCTAAATTTTCCGCCGTTAAGCCCATGGTTAAATTCCCATACTCTTCAATCGGTTGAGAGCGTAATTGGCTTTCCGTATTGGAATCGACAAGAACATTATTTCCTGTACCTATTCCATAACGGGCATTTCGAATATAAAATGGCGCTAAACTCATCGATTCAACACCGCCTGCAACGATTACCTCATTCAGCCCGAATGCGATTTGCAGTGCTCCATTATTGATCGCTTGAAGGGACGAACCGCACTGTCTATGAACCGTGTACCCTGGAACATCCACAGGAAGTCCTGCACGGAGCGCAGCAAGCCGGCCAATATTTGGCTGATCTGACGTTTGTTTTGTCTGGCCAAGTATGACTTCTCCTACAGCACTTTTATCTATGTTCGCTCTACTAACAACTTCTTCAATCACTTTTGCGGCAAGAAAGTCAGATGGAACATCCTTTAACGTCCCCCCCATTTTTCCTATAGCCGTTCGAACTGTTTCAACTACATATACTGGTTTCATATGCTCCTCCTATAGAAATGAATAGATTTAAGGAGCCATAAACTCCTATAGATCTATTACTGTATTTGAATGCTTATTTTAACGAATCTACCAATAACTGAATTATCCGAACTACCACCATGTTCAACTTCAACTTTTGGACGTTACTAATTGATGATTCGTAGATTTGTATTCTTTACCGATGATTTCCTTCGCAATGACCATCATATTTGCTTGTGCCGTTCCATCCCCAATTTCCAAACCAATGACATCACGTAAACGCTGTTCGTGAGGCATTTCCTTTGTATAAGCATAGTGACCGTTAAACAACAGACATTCATGAATCGCTTCTACACCATATTTTGGTCCTAACCATTTGACAGATGCAGATTCCTTAGAGTGCGGTAATCCCTGGTCACGAAGCCAAAGGCCACGATACGCCTGCCATTTGACAAACTCTAATTGAGTATAGTGAGTGACAAGTGGGAAAGATACCCCTTGATAAGTTGCTAGTGGTTTGCCAAAGGAAGTTCTCATTTTGACGTGTTCAATCGTCTCATCTATACTTTGTGAAGCGGCTCCTACACATTGAAGACCGATTAATAGACGGCTAAGATCAAACCCATTCATAACCTGGGAAAATCCTTTGTTTTCAAGGCCAATCAAATTCTCCTCTGGTACCACTACATCGGATAAATAAACTGAACCGCGTCCTACTGGAATGTTTCCCATATCCTCGTAACCTTTACATTCCACACCTGGAAGATCAGAAGGAACGATAAAGCAGCTAATCCCACGGTTACCCAGTTCAGGATCAGTTTTAGCAAAAATGAGAAAGGCATCTGCGACGGTTGCTACACTAATTCCTGACTTTTCACCGTTTAAGACATACCCATTTCCTTGACGGACGGCCGTTGTTTTAATTCCGCCAGCGTCTGTTCCAGCAGTAGGCTCTGTAATCGCAATCCCGACGATTCTCTCGCCACTCGCTATTTTCGGAAGCCACTCCTGCTTTAAGTCTTCAGTTGCATGTTTATTGATAATTTCACCAATTAAAGCATTTAACATGACAGCATAAGTAAGATTGAAATCACCGCGACCGATTTCCTCGGCTGCAATCCCTGTTGTTACACAATCCGCTCCACTTCCCCCATACTCAACCGGAATGCGAAGTCCATTTACACCTAATTCACCCAACTTCCTCCATAAATGTCTTGGCGTGATCCCTTCTCTATCCCACTTCATATAGTTTGGTAAGAGTTCCTCGCTTGCAAAGTCCCTTAACACCTTACGAAAAAATTCTTGCTCCTCTGTGAATGAAAAATTTAACATGTTAATTCCCCCTATTAATTATTTAATAAAACTATTTATACCTACTTATAATGCAAGTTTTGTGCCAATATATAACCTTGACATTAGAGCATAAAATCTAAGATTTTCGCGTAATTGATAATTTTTTCGCAAAATTAAGAATCACTTGTGCAAAATCGGGAACTTTTTATCGAAATTGAAAGTTTACTAGAAAAATGCAGGTATGATCTACTTTTTCATTACAGTGCTTTTTCTACAATTTCTACGATATCAAAGTTTCCTACGGAATCTTCCAATTCTTTGGACTTCACCCCATCACTTATCATCGTTAAACAATATGGGCATCCAGTACCAATCATGGTTGGTTTTGTCTCAAGAAGCTGTTCTGTTCTTGCTACATTAATTCTTGTTCCCATAGTCTCCTCTGTCCACATCATCCCGCCGCCAGCTCCGCAGCACATGCCGTCTTCACGGTTACGCTGGGCTTCAACTAGTTTTACACCTGGGATTGCTTTTAAAATTTCACGTGGCGGATCATAGACGGTATTGTAGCGACCTAAATAACAAGAGTCATGATACGTAATCACTTCATTTAATTCTTTTGTAAACTTTATTCGTCCTTCTTTGATCCACTGATACAGCAATTCTGTATGATGATACACTTCTGCTTCAAGACCAAATTCCGGATACTCATTTTTAAACGAGTTATAAGCATGTGGATCAATCGTGACGATTTTCTTCACGTTATGCTTTTGAAAAGTATCAATATTCGCAGTTGCTAACTCCTGGAATAAAAACTCATTTCCAATTCGTCGGGGTGTATCACCTGAATTTTTCTCTTCGTTCCCAAGAATGGCAAATTTAATTCCTGCTACATTCATGATACGGACAAATGACTGGGCAATCTTTTGGCTGCGATTATCATAAGATCCCATAGAACCAACGAAGAATAAGCATTCAAATTCTTGTCCAGATTTTTCCACTTCTTTCACAGTTGGCACTTGAATATCTTCACGGGCCTCACGCCATTTTTCACGCTCTTTTTTATTAATGCCCCAAGGGTTTCCTTGACGCTCGATATTTGTGATTGCACGCTGAGCATCAGCATTCATTTTTCCTTCTGTTAATACGAGGTAACGGCGCAGATCAATGATTTTGTCCACATGTTCGTTCGCAACCGGACATTGATCCTCACAATTGCGACAAGTTGTACAAGCCCAAATTTCTTCCTCTGTAATGATATCGCCAATCAAATTAGGCATTTCAATCGTCACTGCCGATTCCTGCGCTGCTAATCCAGCCATTGCTAATGAAGGTGTTGCCGGGGAACCGAAAACTGAACGAGGCATCCACGGACTACGCGACGTAACGACAGCCCCTTTTTCCGTCAAATGGTCTCTCATTTTCACGATTAAGTTCATTGGAGATAACGTCTTGCCGGTTGCTGATGCAGGACACATATTCGTACAACGTCCACATTCAGCACATGCATATAAATCGATTAACTGATGCTGGGTAAAATCTTCAATTTTCCCAACTCCAAAGGATTCTGCCTCTTCGTCCTCAAAATCAATCTTTCTTAATTTCCCAACAGGGCCTTGTTTTTTAAAGAAGATGTTAATCATGGCAAAGAGTTCATGAAATTGCTTGGACTGTGGCACAAAGACCATAAAGGTGAAAACAATTGCCATATGAACCCACCAAAATATGTTGAACAATATGGTTCCAACGGTTACTCCAACCCCGCCAAACAATAACGCAATACTGCCTGAGAATGGGGCATATACAAGATTTGGTTCAGACCCAAGCATAATCGCTTCGAATCCTAATGTAATCAAGATTGATGAAGTTAGCGTAAATAAGGCGATATATACAAAAGCCGCTTTGCCATCACGCTTCCATTGCAACCGTTTTAACTTTTCACCATAACGGCGATAAAATCCATATACGACGGCCAACATCATGAGTAACGTTGCCCATTCCTGTATAAGACTGTAATATTTATGTGCTTCACCGAAAGGAAACTCATAACCTCTAATAAATCCTTTAATGATGAGTTCTATTAGTCCTATTTGAATGATAAAAAAGGTATAAAATAAGACTAAGTGCATTACACCACTTTTCTTGTCTTTGAATAATTTCTTTTGACCGAACCCGTTGATCAAGATCAAATTGATTCGTTCTTTCAGATTTGGTTCAAATTCTGCTTTTTTACCAAGTTTTATAAACAAATAGCGAGTGTATAGAAGATTAACAAATAAATACAGGGCATATCCAACCACAGCTAGAAAAACAAGTAAATTCAGTAATGAGAACATTTCTTATATCCCCTTTGATGACAAGTTTTTTAAATGACAGGGAGGATATGAACTCCTCCCATAGCCATCTATCTTAGACCCCTGCACCAACCAGTGCTTTTTTAAATTCCTCCGTTAGCATTGGCACTACTTCAAATAAATCGCCAACAATTCCATAATCAGCAACATCAAAAATCGGTGCTTCCGGATCCTTATTAATCGCCACAATCACTTTTGAATTCGACATCCCTGCTAAATGTTGAATCGCTCCTGAAATCCCAACAGCAATATAAAGATCTGGAGTGACAACCTTGCCAGTTTGTCCAATTTGTAAAGAATAATCGCAATATCCTGCATCACAAGCGCCGCGTGAAGCCCCTACTGCAGCACCTAATGCTGCACTGAGGTCCTCCAAAAGCTGAAAGTTCTCCGCATCCTTCATCCCACGACCGCCTGAAACAATGATTTTCGCTTCAGATAAATCGATACCACCTGTTGATTTTTTGACAATATCTTTAATCGTTGTGCGAAGATCTTTAATCTCCACTCCGACTTGACTGACTTCACCAGAACGAGATTCTTCTTTTTCTAATGGAGGAATGTTATTAGGACGAACCGTTGCAATGATCATGCCATCCTTAATTTTGATCTTTTCAAAAGCTTTTCCAGAATATATGGGAGTCGTGAAAATCGCTTCTCCACCATCGTTTTCGATATTAATCACATCAGACACCAATCCAGCCTTTAATTTTGTGGCAATTCTTGGAGATAAATCTTCCCCTTGCGCGGTATGTCCCATTATCAAGCCATCAGGCTTTTCTATCTCTAGTACTTGGAGTAATGATTGTTGATAGGCATCCGTCGTATACTCTTTTAGATCCGAATGTTCTACCTTCACCACACGATCTGCTCCGTAGTGAATCAGGCTTAAAGCTTCATCACCAATAGATTCTCCAAATAAGGCAGCAACAATCTCGCCGCCATCTGCAATGAGTTTCGCTGCAGCAATCGCTTCAAATGTAACGTTTCTTAGAGCTCCGTCACGAATATCCCCTAAAACTAATACTTTCTTTGTCATATTTATCGCCTCCATTAAATAACTTTTGCTTCAGATTTTAATAAGGATACTAACTCTTGGACTTGTTGATTTAATTCACCCGCTAACACTTTTCCTTGTTGTTTCTTCGGTGTCAAGAAGACCTCGACCTTTTTGGTTTTAGCTTCTACATCCTCTTCTTCTAAATCTAAATCATCTAACTCAAGAATAGTTAACGGTTTCTTCTTTGCTTTCATAATCCCTGGTAGGGATGGATAACGCGGTTCATTCAACCCTTGTTGAGTCGTCACAAGAACTGGTAGATGTACTTCAAGCGTTTCTTCGTCCCCTTCCACATCATGAATAAGGGTAGCTTTTCCGTCTTCAATCGTTAGGCTTGTAATCGCCGTAACTTGAGGAATGCCTAGTAATTCAGCTACACGTGGCCCTACTTGACCTGAACCTCCATCGACCGCTACATTACCTGCGAGAATAATATCTGGATTTTTATCTTTTAAATAGGTTGCTAGAATCGTTGCCGTTGTATATTGATCGATCTCCTCAAAATCTTCACTATCAATCAACACCGCTTTATCAGCACCCATGGCAAGAGCGGTACGAAGCTCTTTGTCTGCTTCCTGTTCTCCAAAGGTTACAACCGTCACTTCACCGCCATGTTTCTCCTTAAGAGCAATGCCTTCCTCGATGGCGTACTCGTCATAAGGATTAATGATAAATTCCACCCCATCGCTCTTAATATTACCGTTTTCAATGGCAATCCTTTCTTCCGTATCAAAGGTACGCTTCATAATCACGTAAATGTTCATTTGCCTCTCTCCTCTTTTGTTATTTTATCCATTATCTGGATAAGACTTAAGGTTTTACCATCCCATTGTTTTAGACATTGAGAGATTGAATGGAAACTTACATCCCTCATTTATTATACTTGCAAGTTTCGTGCCAACTATTAGCCTATATAAGTAAAGAATGAGGTTCATATTATCTCGCAAAAATGATAATTTTTCGCAATATTGTGAATCATTTTCGTGAAAGTAAGGGTCTACCTGTAACCTGTAACCTGTATCCATCATTTTTTGTCCTTTTTTCTATACAAGGGTAGTAAAGGAAAGAATCGTTTTCTCTTTAACGAAGAATTAATCTTTTATAGAGGAAGTAGCATGATAAAATATATTCATTTAGTACATCCCTAGAAAGCAGAGAGAGTTCATTTTCTCCCTTTTTCCCCTTATTTTCTATTTTTTCATGACGGCCGCTTCCCCATCTACTACTAACTCCATATGTTGATTCATCACTTGTGTTTTTAACTTAATGATTTTTTTATCATCCCTTTTTTCCACTACCTCGACATTTGCTTTTATCGTATCTCCAATTTTTACAGGTAGTAGAAACTTGAAGTTTTGGGACAAATAAATCGTGTTCGGCCCAGGCAGCCTCATTCCAATTACAGTAGAAATTATACTACCTGATAAAATACCATGGGCAATTCTTTCTTTAAAAGGTGTTGTCATCGCATACTCTGGATCAAGGTGTACCGGATTAAAATCACCCGTCAACCTGGCAAATTGAACAATATCATACTCAGTAATCGTTTTAGTAAAAGTGTCTGTATCCCCTATTTGAATATCATCATACATGAGTTCTTTCTTTATAACTCTAATATCCATTATCTGTATCTCCTTTTATTTTTAGGCTCACTTCTTAAACCTTGTTGCTTATTAAAAGAGCCTGCAAACTGAATTCAAAAGCATAAGTTTAATGATTTGACAAAGTAGGATAAACAAGAATCAGTCCTTTTCATCAATAACTTTTTGTGAATCTATCCTACCTTTGAAAACTCCTTTACCCGAGCATACTGTGACCGCCGTTTATTGAAATCACTTGACCAGTAATCCACTCCGCATGGTTCGATAGCAAAAATAATATCATCCCCGTCACATCGTCCACTTTTCCAAGCCGTTTTAACGGATATTGCTTTACAACTTTTTCTAATGTATTTTCATTAAATCCCAATGAATCTTGGTCGATCAATCCAAGTGATACTGTGTTACACTGGACATTGCTTTTTCCTACATCTTGCGCTAAAGATTTTAAGAAGCTAATAGCCCCATTCCTAGCAGCAGCAGAAACTATTAAATTTTTGTCACCTGTTTGAGCCGAATCGCCTACGATATTAATGAACTTCCCTTGCTTTTTTTCGATCATGTCAGGCATAAACGTATGCACTAAATTCAGAACTCCGTAAAAGCAAGTATCGACTTCATGTTTCCATTCATCTAGTTCATATTGAAAGAACGATTTCATCTTAGCGAAACCCGCATTGTTTACAATACAATCAAGATCACCTAGACTTCTATATAATTCCTCTTTCATCTTTTGGACATCTTCTATTTTTGCGATATTCCCTTTTACAAGATGCACGTTAACGCCGTACGTATAACTGAGTTCCTTAGCTGTAAGAAGAGCTTCCTCTTTAGAACTCAGATAATGTAAACCAATATTCGCCCCTTCGCTGGCGCAAGCATTGGCAATACCTCTTCCTATTCCCTTTGCTGCGCCCGTAATTAAGACGTTTTTTCCTTTTAAATCAAGTTCCACCTATCTTCTCCTCCTGTTATGAAGTGGATACTGTTTCCTTTCATAAAAAATCAATACCCTTCACTTAATTTCCTGAAAACGATGGCTGTCTTTTTTCAAGGAAAGCTTTCGTTCCTTCCACTTTGTCTTCTGTTGTATATAAAAAGGCTTGTGCTAGAGACTCAATGAGCAATCCAGTATCCATATCCACCTCAAAGCCTCGATTTACCACAAGCTTAGCCATTTGTATGGCAAGAGGTCCTTTTGCTACGATTTTTTCAGCCTTTTCGAGAACAGCATCCATTAAACCCTCTAAAGGAACCACATCAGTTACTAAACCAATTACTTTCGCCTCACTCGCAGAAATAAATTCCCCTGTTAAAATCATATTCATCGCACGGCCCTTGCCTATAATTCTAGTTAAACGTTGTGTTCCGCCTGCACCAGGGATTACCGATAAATTTAATTCAGGCAATCCGAATTTTGCATTTTCAGATGCCATTCTAATATCACAGCTCATTGCTAGCTCGGATCCTCCGCCAAGGGCAAACCCATTAATGGCTGCGATGGTTGCTTTTTTACTATTTTCAATACGGCGGTACACATCACTCATACTTCCCGTCTTAAATGCTTCAATTGCTTTCCTTGTTGTTAACTGGTTGATATCCGCTCCTGCTGCAAATGCCTTCTCCCCAACTCCGGTAAATATAATTACACCTATTTCCTGATCATTCTCTAACTCTTCAAAAGCAGCTAAAATTTCTGTAACCGTTTCATTATTCAAGGCATTTCTTACTTCAGGACGATTAATTTTTATGATGCCAATTTGATTTCCCTTTTCGACTAATAGATTTTCATAGTTCATAATAAACTCCTCCTAATCGCTATGTAGCAGTTTCTCAAATAACAATCTTATAAACTTGATTAAATTAGACCCTCTTTTACATAAGCTGCATGATGGCCTAACTATCCCTTGAGGGGAGCCACCCGACACAGCTTATGAGAAGAGGGACCATTATTTTCCACCCAAACGATTCATCTTTTACACCATTGCTAGTCCGCCATTCACTGAAAGGGTTTGACCTGTTACATAGTCCGCTTCTTCTGACGCCAAGAATGCAACCCCATTAGCAATATCACTAGGTTGTGCTAAACGTCTAAATGGAATGGCTTTTTCAAGTGCTGCTGCAATCCCTTCATTGTAAGAACCAATCTCTTCAAAAAGTGGGGTATTACTTGGTCCTGGTGAAATACAATTCACATTGATCTTATGTCTTGCCATTTCACGTGCCATCGTTTTAGTGAAAGCAATGACTCCTCCTTTAGCTGCCGAGTAGACGGCCTCTCCGCTTGAACCCACTCTTCCAGAATCAGAGGCAATATTGATCACTTTGCCGGAACCATTTTTGATCAAGACAGGTAAAATTTCTTTACAAGTATGAATTTGTCCCATCATATTAATGTCCATAATCATTTTCCAAGTGCTTGGTTCACTCTTTAAAAATGGCTCAACCTTATCCCATCCAGCGTTGTTTACTAGTACATCAATTTTTTCAAAATAGGCAAGGGAAGCTCCCACTGCTTCTTGCACACTTTCCAGTTTTGTGACGTCGCAATAAACCGCAACTGCCTTTCCACCCTCTTTTTCCACAATGGAAACCGTTTCATTTGCATTATCGATATTTACATCGGTTACAATAATGTCCATTCCTCGAGAAGCTAATGTTCTAGCAATCTCTCTTCCAATTCCACGTCCTGCTCCAGTAATAAAGGCTACTTTCTTTGTCATAATAATCTCCCTCCGATTTCTTAGTTAAATGATAAATTTTTAATACCATACGAATCTATAAACCTATTATTTTAATTTTTGCTCACTTAAACCCTGGAGAATCTGTTCTCTCAAGCGGAACTTTTGAATCTTTCCACTGGCCGTTCTTGGGAAACTTTCAACAATATCCATATACTCTGGCCAATATTGCTTAGCGACCCCTTTTTGCTTAAGGAATTCTTGAATTTCTGAAAAACTAAGAGGTGTCTTCCCAGGTTTCATGCTAATAACAGCGCACGCTTTCTCTTGCAGTCTTGGATCAGGTAGTGCGATAAGCTGCGCATCCAATATGTCTTCATGTTCATACAAGACATTTTCAACATAAGCGACAGGGATATTTTCACCACCGCGAATGATAATATCTTTATTCCGACCTGAAATTCGAATGTAATCGTCTTCATCCATGTACGCACGATCTCCCGTGAAAAACCATCCATCCTGAAACTCAGACATCGTTCCTTCTAGATTTTTCAAATAACCAACAAATAGGGCCGGTCCTCTGCTAAGAAGGTCTCCTTCCTGATTAGGGGGACATGGGTCTCCGTTCGAATCAATCACCTTTACTTCCATGCTATCAAGCGCTATACCGTCAGTACTTGACAGCTTTTCTTTCGTATCGTCAAGCTTTGTCAAAGTAACGAGACCACATTCCGTTGAACCCCAACCGGACAGAATCGTAAAATTTAATTTTTCGGAAGCTTCTTTTACCATTGCCATTGGGATCGGTGCACCCATAGCAGCGAATACTCTTAGTGAATCAATGTTACGATTTCCAAGCCTCTCTAATTGCAGCATATCCTGCAGGAACGGGGTCGCCCCAGCTGTAAAAGTAATTCCTTCCTCCTCAATTAATTCAATAAATTCTAACGGGTTCCAAATTTCTTGATAAACGCCTGTTCCTCCGATCGTAGTTGGAAGGCGCACACCATACCCAAACCCAGTTTGGTGGGCAAAGGTCGAAGCCATGAACATCACGTCGTCAGAGGTTAATTGCAAATGATCAATCCAGTAATTGGTTGAGACACAAATGGTATTATGTGTATGCATGACTCCCTTTGGATTTCCCGTTGTTCCAGAGGTAAAAATAAGTTCAGTTACATCATTTGGATCATGTGTAATTTCATCTAACTCGGCAGGATCACGGATTTCCTCCCATGAATTGTCGAACAATGATGCCAATGGTTTCATATGGGATGGTACATGATCGCCTATCACATAAACATGTTGAAGCGTTGGCCATTGGTGTGACAATCGATCAATCATGGCTGGATAATCATATCCGCGAAATTCATCTGGAATGACAATCATTTTTGACTCAGCCATTCGAACCATATAATCAATTTCACGATCTCGATAAATCGGAATCAATGGATTGGTAATGGCACCAATTCGCGTTGCCGCATAGTGAAGAATAATAAATTCATTCCAGTTTGGCAGTTGTATCGAGATAACATCCCCTTTTCCTAAGCCTAATTCCAGCATCCCTAAGGCAACACGGTTGACCATTTCCCCGAGTTCACGGTACGTATAACGGCTTTTTTTATCGATTATGGCCACTTTGTCTGGAAATTTTGCAATAGCATCATATAGATAATCGAGAATCGTTTTATTTGGCCAAACAGATTGATATCTTTCTATATAATCAGGACTCAACATCGTTTCAAATTTCACGGGCCTCATCTCCTTTTTATTTTCTAAACTTACTAAAATCTGCAGATCTTTTTTCAAGAAATGCATTCATTCCTTCGGCAGACTCGTCTGTGTTGTAGAACATAGCTAGACTGCCCATTGCAAGTTGAGAAATCCCTTGGATGTGGGCACTATCAGCATTAAATGAATATTTAAGAATTTTGATTGCTGTTGGACTATTAGCAAGAATCTTCGTAGCCCATTCTTCTGCTGCCGCTTGAAGCTGGTCAGCTGGAACAATCTTGTTGACAAGGCCCATTTCCTTAGCTTCTTGAGCGGTATACTGCTCACATAAATACCAAATTTCTCTTGCTTTCTTTTCCCCAACAACCCTCGCCAAATAAGTAGAGCCGAAACCAGCATCATAGCTACCAACTTTTGGTCCAGCTTGTCCAAACCTGGCGTTCTCTGAAGCAATCGTTAAATCACATATAACATGTAAGACATGGCCTCCTCCGATCGCATATCCATTAACTGCGGCAATAACAGGTTTGGGAATATTGCGGATTGTTTGGTGCAATGTCTCAATTTCAAGACCGATACCGCCACCTAATCCACCGTTATAATCATAGCCTCCCTCATCGCCTTTTTGCTTTTGATCTCCACCTGTGCAAAACGCCTTCTGACCAGCACCAGTTAAAATGACAACACCAACTTGGTTATCATCCCAAGCATCGCGGAAAGACCAAATTAATTCTTTAATCGTACGTCCTGTAAAAGCATTGTAAGCCTCTGGACGATTAATCGTAATCTTTGCTATTCCATTCGTTTTTTCATACAACACTTCCGTTAATTCCATTTTTCATTCCCCCATTTTCATTGTTGTTTTTTCTTAAAAATTCCTTTAACATTTCCTTCATGTATTCAAATGATTCTGCAAATCAAATGCGCCTTGGCGGATATTTGCGCTAAGGATTTTACCTGAAATCGCTCGATAAACTTACTCCTGAAAATCTGCGACATCCGCCTGTGGCTTTAACTTATTCAGCTAGGGTTTGAACCCCCACTGAATTGACAAAATCTCGGCATTAGTTTCACTACTTTTAGAAGTGGGAGACTGCTGCTCAATGAAGTTAAATATTCCACCTATGTTATCCCTCCTTTCACTTATTAATGTTGCAAGTTCTGTGCCAACTTATATCCTTGATGAAATAAGCAATATAATTAGAATGATCTCGCAATCTTAATAATTTTCGCGAAATTGAGAATCATTTATGCTAAAAGGGGCTTAATGGAATATTTATTGCCAAGATATCGCTCGATAAACTAACTCCTGAAAATCTGTGGCATCCGCCTATGGCTTTAACTTTATTCAGCTAGGGTTTGAACCCCCACTGAATTGACAAAATCTCGGCATTAGTTTCACTACTTTTAGAAGTGGGAGACTGCTGCTGAATGAAGTTAAATATTCCAGCTATGTTATCCTCCTTTCACTTATTAATGTTGCAAGTTCTGTGCCAACTTATATCCTTGATGAGATAAGCAATATAATTAGAAGGATATCGCAAGATTAATAATTTTCGCAAAATTGAGAATCATTTAAGCGAAAAGGGGCATAATGGAATCTTTATTACCAAGATTAGACTTGTAAACTACCAATTTTAAACACAAAAAAACACACTACAAAATAGTGTGTTACTTTTATTTCAGATTGTACTTGGCTATTTTTCGATACAAGCTCGCAATATGGATTTTTAATTTTTGAGCAGCTAAAGATCGATCCCCATTTGATTCTTGTAAAGCTTGTTGAATGGCGGTTATCTCTGCTCTTCTCACTTCATCCTCTAAACTTTGCAGAGGCATAGTTTTCCTAGTTGTTGAATCGGTAGAAACCCGAGTTGTAAAAAAGAGATCATTCATTGATAAAGTATTTCCATCTACAATGTTCATTCCCCGCTCAATAACAGCCTTTAATTCACGAACATTTCCTGGCCAGCCATAGTTCAACATCCAATCTTGAAGCTTGGCTTCGATGTGTTTTACTTCAACATCAAACTTCACATTAAAATAATCGATAAAATAATAAGCTAATGGCAGAATGTCCCCTATTCTTTCGCGAAGTGAGGGGATCGTTAAATCAAAAACAAATAGTCGATAAAATAAATCCTGTCTAAACTTCCCCTCCTCCACAAGTTGTCCTAAGTCACGATTGGTTGCCGCAATTATACGGATATCGATGTGTTTACTAACCGTTCCTCCGACTCGTTCAATCTCTTTTTCCTGCAAGACTCGAAGCAACTTGCCTTGTGCCTCATAAGGGAGTTCAGAAATTTCATCAAGAAAAAGAGTCCCATTCATGGCTAATTCTATTTTCCCAGGCTTACCTTCCTTTTTTGCTCCACTAAACGCCCCAGGTTCATAACCAAATAGTTCAGATTCAAATAATTCCCCAGGGATGGCAGCGCAATTGACTGCAATGAAAGGATTATTTTTCCTTCTGCTCATTCCATGAATCGCTTGAGCGAATAATTCCTTACCTGTCCCACTTTCCCCTGTCAGAAGCACGGTTGAATTACTATTAGAAATTCGAATAGCTAACTCTTTAGTATTGTTCATTGCCTCACTATTCCCCATTATTTCATCAAAGCTGTATTTATGTTGGTGAGGCCTTTTTTTGTTCATCTTTTGTAAATCAATCGCATGCATGAACGATACCATTTCATAATGCTCGATATCACCATCACGGACGATCACCCGATAAACTTCCCGATTTTCTTTTCTCGTCACTCTGATTATACAATTAATTCCAGATATTACACCAAAGAATACCTTTTTACGTTTTCGGCCATACATTCCATGGATTACATCATGAATCGAACCACTTAAGCATTCATCTTTATTTGTTGAAAAATGTTCGCAAAAGTCTGGACTAACATCAATTAATCTCCCGCTTTCATCAACTACAAGAAATCCCCAATCCTCTATTAAATGAAGTGTTTTTTCCATTTATAACACCTTCTTTGTAACATAAATAACTACTTGTCCCTTAATAACCTCGGTTCTTTTTTGATTGAAGCATATCACCTTTTGCGTCACCCAGTCTCTTTCATCATTAATATCAATAATCGTCAATTCGGCGGTTATTTCATCTCCAATATACACTGGATGATAATAAATCAATTCTTTTTGGAGCAATACACAAGCACACCCTGGAAGTTTATCGGTAATCACTTGTGAGATTAAACCCTCAACCAGTAGCGCCGGAATAATCGCCCGTGAATCCCCATTCTCCAAACCAATATCATGATGTTGATAGATTGGATTAAAATCTTTTGATAATTCATTGTATTGGCGGAGATCATCTTCTGTAAATATCCGCTGTAAACAGGCAAATTGACCATTAAGCAATTCTAAATTGGTTAGACTCATCAAGATTCCTCCTATTACGATAAACTCTTCTTAATTATCAGTATATACCAAGAAGATAAGAAATGAAAGAAACCGCTTCCAAATTCAATTGTGAAAAAACCCTATTAAATGATTGGCTCTATTAAAATGCACTATTCATTTCTGGTCCTTTTTGAAAAAAGAAGGAACATAACACCATAAGCAGCAGAAGCAAACTCGTTTTCTTAGTCACTATTAAGTGGAAAAGGCAAAATTCAACAACCAAGTATAACAAAGCTATATAAATCAAATTGGCTCCGCCGAATTTGCGCCCGGATTTTTATCGAGCACGCTCGATAAAACACCTTAAAAAACCGAGGCATCCGCCGGAGGCTTAACTTCATTCAGCCGGGGTTTGTATCCCCACAGAATTAGATATCCTTTTGGCATTCATCCCCCACTTATAAAAGTGAAGGATGAATGCCGAATGAAATTAAATAGAATACTCTGATAAAAATAGACAAAAAAAGACCATACCTAAACTTAAGTATGATCTTTTTCGTATGATATTGTCTTTTCTTTACTTTTGTAGAGAAACTTCCTCAAATGGCCATGCTGGCAACATTTTTCGAAGTGGTTTATCTTCACGGTATCCTAGTGCATATTCACCTTGCATAACCGTATGAACTTCTCTTGTTCCTTCATAAATCACTGGTGCTTTAGAATTTCGAAGGAAACGTTCAACTGGATATTCATCAGAGTATCCATACGCACCGTGGACTTGGACTGCATTATTTGCCGCCTCAAACGCTGCATTACACGAAATCCATTTCGCTAATGATGTTTCTTTTGTATTGCGTTTTCCTAGATTTTTTAACCAGCCAGCTCTATAAACTAGTAATTTAGAAATTTCAAGATCTGCACTCATTTGAGCAATCATTTGTTGAACAAGCTGGTGTTTCCCAATTTGTTTTCCAAATGTTTCTCTTTCATGACAATATTTTACACTCGCTTCAAGGCTAGCTTCAATTAAACCAACAGCCCCTGCTGCAACAGTAAATCGACCATTATCTAAAGCAGCCATAGCAATTTTAAAACCTTCACCTTCTTCACCAAGTCTATTTTCTACAGGTACTCTTACATCATTAAAAAATACTTCACCTGTATTCCCTGCACGTATACCTAATTTCCCTTTGAATCCCCTTGTTGATACTCCAGGAAATGTACGTTCTACGATAAAGGCAGTAATGCCTTTATGAGAGGCATCGTGATCAGTTTTGGCAAAAATGAGGAAATTATCGGCATAGTCACATAGGGAAATCCACGTTTTTGAGCCATTCAGTACATAAGTATCCCCTTCTTTTCGTGCTGTTGATTTCATAGCAGCTACGTCACTACCTGCATCTGGTTCTGTCAAACCAAAAGCACCAATCTTTTCTCCTTTTGCCTGAGGTACTAAATACTTTTGTTTCTGCTCCTCATTCCCCCATTGTAATAACGTCATACTATTTAAACCAGTATGAACGGATACTGCTGTTCGATACGCAGTATCCCCACGCTCTAATTCAGCACACACAATAGCAAGTGTATTATAATCCATGCCAGTTCCGCCGTATTCCTCTGGGATACAAACACCCATTAACTGTAATTCCGCCAATCTTTTCATAATAGTAGGTTGAAATTCACCATTACGATCCCACTCTTGAATGTACGGGATTATTTCTTTATCCACAAACTTTCTCACCATTTTTTGTACACTTTGTTGTTCTTCAGTTAATTCGAAATTCATCATTAAAAACTCCTCCTCATTTTTCATATATAATTTAGAATCTATTGATCCAATGACTAACTCAGCTAACTACTACACTTTTCATTTCTTCAATAAACAATGGAATCACTTCAAATAAATCGCCAACAATTCCATAATCAGCAACATCAAAAATCGGTGCTTCCGGATCCTTATTAATCGCCACAATCACTTTTGAATTCGACATCCCTGCTAAATGTTGAATCGCTCCTGAAATCCCAACGGCAATATAAAGATCTGGAGTGACAACCTTGCCAGTTTGTCCAATTTGTAAAGAATAATCGCAATATCCTGCATCACAAGCGCCGCGTGAAGCCCCTACTGCAGCACCTAATGCTGCACTGAGGTCCTCCAAAAGCTGAAAGTTCTCCGCATCCTTCATCCCACGACCGCCTGAAACAATGATTTTCGCTTCAGATAAATCGATACCACCTGTTGATTTTTTGACAATATCTTTAATCGTTGTGCGAAGATCTTTAATCTCCACTCCGACTTGACTGACTTCACCAGAACGAGATTCGTCTTTTTCTAATGGAGGAATGTTATTAGGACGAACCGTTGCAATGATCATGCCATCCTTAATTTTGATCTTTTCAAAAGCTTTTCCAGAATATATGGGAGTCGTGAAAATCGCATCTCTACCATCGTTTTCGATATTAACCACATCAGACACCAATCCAGCCTTTAATTTCGTGGCAATTCTTGGAGATAAATCTTTCCCTTGAGCGGTATGTCCCATTATCAAGCCATCAGGCTTTTCTATCTCTAGTACTTGGAGTAATGATTGTTGATAGGCATCCGTCGTATACTCTTTTAGATCCGAATGTTCTACCTTCACCACACGATCTGCTCCGTAGTGAATCAGGCTTAAAGCTTCATCACCAATAGATTCTCCAAATAAGGCAGCAACAATCTCGCCGCCATCTGCAATGAGTTTCGCTGCAGCAATCGCTTCAAATGTAACGTTTCTTAGAGCTCCATCACGAATATCCCCTAAAACTAATACTTTCTTTGTCATATTTATCGCCTCCATTAAATAACTTTTGCTTCAGATTTTAATAAGGATACTAACTCTTGGACTTGTTGATTTAATTCACCCGCTAACACTTTTCCTTGTTGTTTCTTTGGTGTCAAGAAGACCTCGACCTTTTTGGTTTTAGCTTCTACATCCTCTTCTTCTACATCTAAATCATCTAACTCAAGAATAGTTAACGGTTTCTTCTTTGCTTTCATAATCCCTGGTAGGGATGGATAACGCGGTTCATTCAACCCTTGTTGAGTCGTCACAAGAACTGGTAGAGGTACTTCAAGCGTTTCTTCGTCCCCTTCCACATCATGAATAAGGGTCGCTTTTCCGTCTTCAATCGTTAGGCTTGTAATCGCCGTAACTTGAGGAATGCCTAGTAATTCAGCTACACGTGGCCCTACTTGACCTGAACCTCCATCGACCGCTACATTACCTGCGAGAATAATATCTGGATTTTTATCTTTTAAATAGGTTGCTAGAATCGATGCCGTTGTATATTGATCGATCTCCTCAAAATCTTCACTATCAATCAACACCGCTTTATCAGCACCCATGGCAAGAGCGGTACGAAGCTCTTTGTCTGCTTCCTGTTCTCCAAAGGTTACAACCGTCACTTCACCGCCATGTTTCTCCTTAAGAGCAATGCCTTCCTCGATGGCGTACTCGTCATAAGGATTAATGATAAATTCCACCCCATCGCTCTTAATATTACTGTTTTCAATGGCAATCCTTTCTTCCGTATCAAAGGTACGCTTCATAATCACGTAAATGTTCATTTGTCTCTCTCCTCTGCTGTTTTTTTATCAATCATCTGGATAAGATTTAAAGTTTTACCATCCTATTGTTTTAGACATTGAGAGATTGAAAGGAAACTATCATCCCTCATTTATTATAATTGCAAGTTTCGTGCCAACTATTAGCCTTTATAAATAAAGAATGAAGTTCATATTATCTCGCAAAAATGATAATTTTTCGCAATATTGTGAATCATTTTTGCAAAAGTAAGGGTCTACCTGTAACCTGTAACCATCATTTTTGTCCTTTTTTCGTCGAGTGGAAGGATTATGAATTCACTTTCCATTTGAATGACGGGTTTTTACCTGCGATTCATATGAATAAAGACTGCTCACAGTATCTTCACGTGAAAAATGACCTATCAAAATATATTAATACGCAATATAAAAATTATCAATGGCTTCTCAGCAGCATTGAACAGCGCAGAAATACGATCATTAATATTGTGCATGTCCTTTTGGAAAGACAGGAGGATTTTTTCAAAAACGGGTTCCGTTCATTGAAACCTCTCACCCTCAAAGAGGTCGCCGATGAAATTGAAATGCATGAATCGACTGTCAGCCGGGCAACGACAAACAAAGTGATCCAGACACCATTCGGCTCCATTTGCGATTGCTATTCACTTCAAAGCTAGAAACGGCAGATGGAAATACCATTTCCCAAACGAAAATGAAAACACTTCTGGAAAGTTTCATTGCACAAGAAAACAAATTCAAACCGTATTCCGATCAAAAAATAGCGGAATACTTTAATGCTGAACAGGGAGTTACAATCTCCAGACGGACAATCAGCAAATACAGGGAGGAACTACGAACCCCTCCTTCAAGTAAACGCAAGGACATTCAAGTATGAACCTCCCACGAATGAAAATAGAGGAGGAATGGAGATGTTAAATCATCTCCATTCCTCCTCTTATTTCAAACTAATTTGCTTTTTCTACTGAAAAGTGACCAAACCATTATTTAATAAGGATTTCAACTATCCCACTGCTAGAGTTTGCAATCTCATTACCATTTTCCGCAATCATGCTATTTCGGCCAGTCCTCTTTGACTCAAATAGTAAATCATCCGCATTACCCCATTTCAATCTCACTCTCTTCTGTTTCTCTTTCTATTACATGGTGCCAATTCGAATCTTCCCATTCTAAGCGGGTTTCCCACTCACCCATAACTTTAACTCTCTTTTCTGTTTCTAATTGTTTTTTAGTTTTAAATGGTATTATTACCGCCATGTTCGCCACCTCTTCGAATCTGATGTGCTCCTTCTATAGTAATCGTTTCAATTAGAAATATCAAAAAAACCAGACAATTCTAGTCTGGGTAATCTTGATATCACACATTATTTTCATTTCTTATATTTCTATTACTTCTTCCAACGGTAGCAATAGGTAAGCGTTTGATCTCATTAGTTGGTAGCTACCAATCAAAAGGCGCTTGAATAGTTAATCCCCTTATCATAACAATATTACCATTTTTAAAAATTTATGCATATTAGATCAGTCCCTAAACTTCATGATTTCCATGGGGGGGAAATTCCCACCCCAAACAAAAAGCACCGCCCGAAGACAGTGCCAATTAATGTTCTCAATATGTTAATTTAAATTTCAAACGCAGTAAGTAAGGGTAATTTCATATTCTACTAAAATCGTTGGTTGTTGGTTAACGCTTTCGTATAAGTAAGTATTTTATTATGTTGGCTTTCTTATTCCCGTAAACTCATTTAGTTTTGTTGTCAGTCCACCATGTCCGAATTTAATAAATTTTGATTCACCTTGCCTTATTCCATCCTCTACAGAGAACTCCAGGAATTCCAACAAGAGAATTCGGCGGTAATACACATTGACAATCCCATTCTCATAAAACCAGTTATCAATAGTATTAAAAACACCCCTATTCACACCGAATTGTCGATCGCACCATTTAAAAAATTGTAAATCGGGAAGGTTTAGTGATTCACTCCTTGCCCAGGGAATTTTATTAATTGATTTCAAATAAGCCTCTTTAGCCATAATGTCTTGCGTCTGCATAATAAATCACCTCCTTTCAAAATCCATATTACCAAGATAGTTTTGCATAAACAGAGTAGGCCCCCACCTTAGTTGTTAATAAGATGAGGGCCTTTAGTTTTCTAATCAGCCGATTTCTATTTTATTGTTAACTAACATGGTTTTCTATTACTTCTTTCTGGTTCTTAAAGTACTTCAACACATCATTGAGCCGATTCTCAGCTATCTCTGCAATGAGAAACTCATTTCCGTCTAATCGCTTAATTTGTTCATCTACTTAACTTCAATGTTAATCATTTTTCTTCACCCATTCATTCAACCATTCAATTTCATCTGGCTGCAAACTCTGTTCTTCCTTCTTTTCTCTATCTACTACATTGTGCCAATCTGCTTCTTCCCACTCACGTATTACTTTAACGGCCTTTTCTGTTTCTAATTGCTGTCTAGTTTTGAATGATATTATTTCAGCCATATTAATCACCCCTTCGACCTAAGATGTTGCTCCCATAATAAATGTTATAGAATATAATCAAAAATGAAAAAAGATTTTGAAACCCAGCATGACACGGAACTGACGAATATCTGAAGCACTGTCCGTATACAAACAAGCACCATTTGCAAAAGGTGAAGCATTGGCAACACCGATTCCTTCTGCTAAATCCTTAACACGAACAATAGAAAGGACAGGAGCGAAAACTTCTCCAAAACAATGGAATGATTTTTAGCTCCTCATATTCAGCAACGGGTGATCCAACGTATGAAACTGCTTTATTTTGTTTATGTTCTAGAATTCCAATATCATGTGCTCCATTATTTAATACACCTTTTGGCAGACCTGCTTCCATAAATAATTCTACAATACGAGCTGCAATAATTGGTACACTCAGAAGGTTTTAGGATAAGTGTATTTCCACACGCAATCGCAAGTGGGAACACCCAAGCAGGAACCATCATCGGAAAGTTAAATGGTATTTGACCCCGCTTTTGCCCCGATTTTGATTTCATTTAATTCTCCGCCGGCGCTTTCCGAACTGCAAGCAACTAGACTAAGTATTCCAACCACAGCAAAAAGACTAATCCATATTTTTTTCATTCAATTCCACACCCTCAACATTTATTCATTGATCAACCGGTATCTTACTTGAAAAGCGTTTCCCAGCGTGATGTTCTGGGAGCTGGTCACCGGCTTCGAAAAGATTCGCCCGCATAGTCGTCGCTTCAGACTGCTTCCGTACAAGTCCTCTTTCTTGCAAAACAGGCACGACCAGTTCGGCAAAGTCTTTGAATGATCCAGGTTTGACCGCATACGTAATGTTGAAACCATCCACATCCGCCTCATTTACCCAGCGTTCCATTTCGTCTGCTATTCTTTCAGGTGTCCCGACTACAACAGGACCGATTCCTCCAATTCCTACAAATTCCGCGATTTCTTTGATTGACCACTTTTTATCCGGATCCACCTTCGTGAAGATTTCAACCCTTGAACGTATAGAGTCATTTTCGACAAATTGCAAGTCTTCATCCAAATCATATTCTGACAAATCAATACCGGTCCAGCCGCTGAACAGGCTCAATGCACCCTCATGGCTTATATATTTCTTGTAATCGTTGTATTTTTCTTCCGCTTCTGCTTGCGTCCGTCCGACAATCGGCATGAACAGGCTGAAGATTTTTATTTCATCTCTTTTTCTGCCAAATGTCTCGGCTTGGCTACGTATTTTTTTTACGTATTTTTTGGCAATGTCAGCTGTCGGCATGGAAATATAAATACCTTCCGCGTGTTCAGCCGCAAAAGCAGCTCCTCTTGGCGATAAGCCCGCTTGAAAAATGACTGGTGTACGCTGCGGAGACGGTTCACAAAGGTGTGCACCTGGAACAGAAAAGTGCTTCCCTTGATGGTTGATGTCATGCACTTTTTCCGGATCAATATACACTTTACGTTTCGGGTCTCTAACAACAGCATCCTCTTCCCAGCTCTGTTCCCATAATTTATAACAGACCTCCAAATATTCTTCGGCAATGTCATACCGCTCACTATGATTGATCTGTTTATCAAGCCCCATGTTTAAAGCAGCACTCTTCAAATAAGAAGTGACAATATTCCAACCAACCCTTCCTTTTGTCAAATGGTCTAATGTCGACATACGGCGTGCAAATGTGTAAGGATGTTCATGTGTAACGGAAGCCGTCACGCCAAATCCAAGATTTTTTGTCACCGCAGCCATTGCTGGCACAACCAAGAGTGGATCATTGACAGGTGATTGCACTGCTTGGCGTAGGGAAGCATTCCTTGTTCCTTCGTACACATCGTAAGGGCCTAATACGTCTGCTAAAAAGATTGAGTCAAATTGTGCAGCTTCCAATAGTTTCGCAAGCTCTATCCAATAGTCGATGTCTGTATATCGATGAGCCTCACTATCCGGATGCGACCATAATCCAGGCGATTGATGGCTCGGGCAGTTCATTTCAAAAGCGTTTAATAGAATTCGTTTTTTTGTCATTTCGTATTCCTCCTAAGTGATATTAGACCGAATGTAGACCAAAATAAAAGCTCTCTTTTAAGAATAAAATTCTTAAATCGAGAGCCGCTAGTTGTCTAGTAGGCTTACTAATTCATTTTTTGTCTCGCTTGAATTCGCTAGAAATCGGTTTATATGATTTATTCTATCAATTACCATTAGCACATAATCGTAAACCCAGGCATCGATTGCATTATAAACTCCTCTGTTTACGTTGAAATTGATTTTAAATCTATATTCATGACTCAAATGCATTTAATGCATTCACACTGTGTGCCAAGGCTGAACCCGCTTTTAATGCAGTTGCAACCATAATTGATTCTGCTATTTCTTCCATAGTTGCGTCTGCACCCTTTGCACCCTTCGTATGAATATCAATACAGTACGGGCATCCCGTAGTATGCGCAACAGCAACAGCTATCAATTCTTTCTCTTTTACACTTAATATACTTTCTTTCATTGTTTTTGTATCAAAATCTAAAAATGACTTAAAAACATCTCCATTTAGCTTTGAGAATTCTTTTAATCTATTAAAATAAGATGCTTTATATAATTCATCGTCTTCATTTTGATCGTATGCATTTAATGCATTCACTCCATGTGCAAGAGCAGAGCCTGCCTTTAAGGCTGTTGCGACCATGATGGCTTCAGACATTTCTTCTTTGGAAACATCTTCTGATTTTGCTGCTTTCACATGAACCTCAATACAATATGGGCAACCAGTTGTATGGGCTACAGCAATGGCAATTAATTCTTTTAACTTTTTCGTTAGCTTTCCCTCTGATAGTGCAAGTTTGTCGAACTGTGCAAAAGCTTTGAAAGTATCTGGTACAAGATCACTTAATTCTCCAAGACGGTTAAAATATGATTTTCTATACAATTCTTCTCTACTCAAAATTGCTTCCCCCTAATTAATTTCATTTATTATTTACTATTTACTACATTCGTCTTTAATTTCAAAAACGATTCCAATCCAGATCGATGGCAAAATTACGATAAAAGCGAAGTCGGTGTCACCTAACGATCTTGGTAGTTGTGCAGCTTCTAGTGGTTCTACTATCGGCATTGCACCGTCAATATGGGATTATACGATTTTATCAAGATGATTATCTATTTTTACGAGTTGACCAAGAGACTTGCGCTTTTCTTAGCTTCCCTAGCTTTTAATTCGCGGCGAAGTACTTTTCCACTAATCGGAGTTTTGGGCAATTCTTTGATAAATTCAATCTCCCTCGGGGCTGCATGTGCGGCAAGTCCGCTACGTACAAATAAGCGTAATTCTTCTAATAACCCTTCACTCTCTTGATACTCTTTGTTTAAAACAATAAATGCCTTCACAATTTCCCCTCTTACTGCATCCGGCTTTCCAATAACACCCACTTCGGCAACTGCAGGATGTTCAATCAGTTTACTTTCAACTTCAAATGGTCCGATTCTTTCCCCTGAAGAGTTAATCATATCGTCACTTCTTCCTTGGAAAAAAACATATCCTGTCTCGTCGATTGTTGCCAAATCGCCGGATAAATACCACCCTTCGAAAGGGAAATATGTTGAGTATTTAGCTGGGTCCTTCCATACTTCCCGCATAATAGCGGGCCAGTTTGCTTTTAGCGCCAATTGACCGACAGATCCATTTTCTAGAATCTCTCCATCATCGCCTAAAATAGCTGCTTCAATTCCTGGAAATGGTCTTCCCATTGATCCTGGCTTTATCGCATCAGAAGGTAAATTGACGATTAACTGAGCACCAGTTTCCGTCATCCACCATGTATCGTGAATTCGGTTTGAAAGTGTTTGAATTCCCCATCTAACGACTTCTGGATTTAGTGGTTCCCCGACGCTTAATATATGTCGAATTTTTGTTAGATCATAGTTTGCTGTAAGTTTATCCCCTTCCGCCATTAACATTCTAAAGGCTGTCGGCGCGCTGTACCAGACAGTTACACCAGTTCTCTCTAAAACGTCATACCATTCTTTCGCACCAAATCTGCCCCCATGAATGACAGTTGTCGTTCGATTTAGCAATGGAGCGAATACCCCGTAGACTGTCCCTGTTACCCATCCCGGATGAGCCGTGCACCAATAAATATCTTCTTCTTTTAAATCTAGCACCCATCTACCCGTGATATATTGCTGAATCATTGCTCGATGCGCATGGATAATCCCTTTAGGTTTACCTGTCGAACCGCTTGTATAGTGGATATTCAGTCCATGATCAAGATCTACCCATTCAATTATGTTTTCTTCTACTTCAAACTTCCTTCCTTCTTCAAATAAAGAAATCTCATCTCCCGTACATTGTTCCGGTTCAGCTGTAATAAACACAGTCGTTAAAGACGGTAATTCTTCTCGGGGAACTCGTTTCACAAGTTCTGGTGATGCGATTAAAAAAGTTCCTCCGCAATCATGAATCCTTTCCTTTACCGCACCTTCCATAAATGCTTCAAAAAGTGGCCCGACGACAGCGCCGAGCTTAATTGCGGCAAGCATAGCGATATGACAATCTGGATGCTTTGGTAAAAATACGAATACGAAGTCTCCTTTTTTCACACCGTGTTTTTTCAACACTGTCGCCCACTGATCAGACCTTTCTTTCAATTCGCTATATGTAAGTTTGTATTCTTCATTTTCTCCAATATAGTGAAGTGCAATTTGGTCACCAAATCCTTTTTCGACATGACGGTCTACACATTCATATGCCATATTTACTTTTCCTGTTTGGGACCAGCTAAAATTCGACTCTACTTCTTTCCATGAGAAATCTTCCCATTTCGGTAATTCTTCCGTAATATTATAATTTCCCTCATTCGGATAAATAATTGTACTGTTTGCCATTTTACTCGACCACCTTTTCAATTTGTAGTAAATTAAGTATTTCTGATTTTTTCTCCGCAAGAAATGAACTCCCACGATCTCTTGGTCTTGTAACTTCCACTGTCAATTCAGCTTGCAGATAACCCGGTTGTCCGCCAAGAATGAAGATTCGGTCACATAAATAAAGTGCTTCGTCTATGTCATGTGTAACAATTACCATCGTTGATAAACGTTTCTTTTGAATTTTTAATAATAAATCTTGTAATTGCATTTTTGTGAATGCATCAAGCGCACTAAAAGGTTCATCTAGAAGTAGAACAGCCGGTTGCCCAATCAACGCGCGAGCGATTGCAGTTCTTTGAGCCATTCCACCTGATAAATCTTTCGGATAATAATCCCCAAAATCGGTTAACCCGACAAGATCCAAATAATCTTGTACTTCTATTTTTTTCACATCTTTGTTTCCAAATAAAATGTTTTCTTTGACTGTGAGCCATGGCATGAGCCGGGGTTCCTGGAATATCATGCCAATCGGTTGTCTTCCCACCTCAGCAATTTTTATTTCCCCGTCAAATTCCTTATCTAGCCCAGATAGTACCCGGAGAAGCGTACTTTTCCCACATCCACTCGTTCCTAGAATTCCAACGGTCTCACCTTCTTGGATAGAAAAGGATACGTTTCTGAATCCAGCTAGTCCATTATTGAATGTTCTTGAAGCCTGTCTCACTTCCAACATATTGACAACTCCTCTTATTGTTGGTTTTGCAAATTATCTTGCCATTTCAATGCACGTGCTTCTAACGCTTTCAATAGAGCGTCCGTTACTTTCCCAAGTACTGCAAATAGAATTATACTTGCCATTATAAGCTCAGGCGAATACGTATTCTGACCTACAACTAGTAAGTAGCCAAGCCCTTGACCTGCCCCCATCAACTCAGCAGCAACAACGAACATCCAACCTAAACCGACGCCACTGCGTAAACCTACAAGAAAGGATGGTAGAGAAGCTGGTAAAATGATACGGCGCACAATCTGGAATGAAGTAAAGTGATAAATCTTTCCTACTTCAATAAGCTTTCGGTCTACACCTTGGATGCCGGATACGATATTCAAATACACCGGAAAGAAAACACCAACAGCAATTAACACCACTTTGGACGATTCTCCTATTCCCATCCACAAAATGAATAATGGCACCCAGGCAAGGGAAGGGATTGATCTGAATGCTTGGATTAATGGATCCATAAGCTGTTCAAACCATTTGAAATAGCCTACGATAGAACCCAATACGAGCGCTGCTAAAGTCCCAGCAAAAAAACCAATAAATACTCGAAGAAACGTAATTCCGATATGCCCCCAAAGTGTTCCTTCTTCAGCCATTTCTAGAATCTTTTGAAATATAGTTGTAGGAGCGGGGAAAACATATGAATCTATCAAGCCAAAACGTGCGGTCGCTTCCCATGCGATTAAAAGAACGATTGGTAATATCCATCCGAGTGCAAGACCTCTAAATTTATTTAAGTCTGCACGAAATATACTTGACTTTTCACTTTTCTCTTTCGGAAATTCGTTTGTTTTAGCGTTGACCGTCATACATTTCGCCCCCTATTTTGTTACGATTACTTTTTTCGCAAATCGATCAATAGTTAATTCGCTCACTACTTTTTCGATATTTGCATCACTTTTAATAACGTTTTCTGACTTCAGGACAGCGCCAGCCTCTTCAAGTGCCTGAATTTGTTTATCGCCAGGAATAGGATCAGAAAAATCATTTCGCTCGATACCCTTCTTAGCCACTTCCAACTTCATATCCGCTTCCTTTGCCAATATTTCAGCTGCTTCATCTGGATTTTCTATAACCCATTTCCGCGCTTTCTCATATACCTCAATTACTTTTTCTACAACTTCCGGATTCTGTTCTGCAAATTCTGACCGTACATTCAATGTGCCATACGTATTTTTGTCATGATCACGTAGGAATAAATTTGCCCCAGAATCAACTTCAACTTTAGCCATATGTGGATCAAGACCAGCCCACGCATGAACCTGGCCAGTTAACAAAGCATTTGCACCATCCGCATGTTGTAAGTTCACAATTTCCAAGTCTTTCGATGAAAGACCTACTTCTTGAAGTGAACGTAGAAGGAAGATATATGGATCCGTTCCTAAAGTTGCGGCAACTTTCTTTCCTTTCAAGTCTTCAACTGTTTTAATTGGTGAATCTTCTGTCGTTACAAGTGCAGTCCATTCTGGTTTCGAATAAATATATACAGACTCGATTGGTGATCCATTCGATTTTGCTATTAATGCTGCTGCTCCCGCAGTAGATCCAAAATCTACGCTTTTTGAATTTAAAAACTCCAGTGCCTTATTGCTTCCTTGGCTAAGAACCCATTCAACCTCGATGCCTTCTTTTTCAAATGCTTCTTCTGCCCATCCGAACTCCTTTAAAGCTAAACTCGTTGGTGAGTAATAAGCATAATCCAGAACTACCTTTTTTAAATTATTCTTCTCTTCCCCTTGTGTATTTGAACAAGCCGTTATGATAAACGACGCGCCTACAACTAACAAAACAAATGTAATAATCTTCTTCATTCCAATTTCCCCCTAAAATAAGTTTTATATTTGTTTTTCAAGTTCCTAGAAACTTAACCAATTTGTTTACTAGTCTTTATACTATGTACTTTCCTCCTTTTATAAACTGGAGATACAAAAAGCCCCCTTCAATTAAGAAGAGGGCAATAAATCCTCCTCTTATCTTCCCGATTCAATTGAATCAGTAGGATTTAGCACCTTTCCAGAAAGTTATCCTGTTGGTTGCCGGGCTTCATAGGGCCTATTCCCTCCGCCGCTCTCGATAAGAGTAATATTCATTTTTAAATGTGCGAGTTTTCAATCAACCGAACCATTGGGAATTATCATACAATACAGCCAAATGAAATGTCAACTATTTTTAGATTTTTTTCCTTCTACGTGAATTCTATAACATTATTTGAAGTAGTTTACATTCCAATTTCTCATTCATCATAATTCAATTTCCTTTCTATTCCAAACCTATCCTAAACTGACCATAGCATTTACTCCAAAACGTTTTTTTGAAGACCCTTCGAAGAGTTCATGCCAGTTTGAAGAAGACTTAACTATATTGCATGTTATTGCTTAGACCTTTATTGTCAAAGTCAATGTGCTTTTATTCAAGCTGCCCCAAAGTATTAATACGAATACCCATTTTATACATGGTTAAAATAGCCGGTTAGATTCCATGCAGGTAGTAAATCAAACAAAGTTAACACGTTCTCCTCTTCCATCTCCCTTCAATACCTTTTTTAATACAAAAAGCCGACATCTCCTGAATAGGTAAAATCGGTTTTAATATAGTTCACGTAATATGCGTATGTATGAATTTTGACTTTGGTTGCGATCAATGTTTGATAGTTCACGATATTCAACAAGACCGTCTCGATGAGTTGCGCTTTGATTAACGGTGTATTCGATACGCAGAACGGGTTCGTTGCCAAATACAACTTCCCCCTTCTTTCATGTAACGAACAGTTCCTGTAAAACGTACCGTTCACAAAAAGTCAACATAGTCTTCTCGATAGCCAAGTTCCTTTAAATACTCCAAATCGCTTTCAGAAAAATGAAATGCTTGAAGATAATCAATGATTCGTTCCAATCCAGCAAAAATCACATACCCATTTCCAAACGGCAATTTCCGAAAATACAATTCAAATACTGCTTTTTCCCTATTAATATTGTCCTCCAAATTAGCTTCTTCCGTATTGATTCTGTACAAGTCCGTGTGAAGAGCGAGGCTATCATCAATATACCTGTTCATTACACTTACCACCTAACCTTACAAAGTACGCCCGGAACTGCTTACGTTAAATAGACTTTTTTATGCACTAGTTTCATTACTTTTCTGTAAGAGATCTTTTGCAAAGTCAACAAGTTGACGAGCTTCTTCGGTCCGAAGATAGTTAACATCCAAAGCATCAGTACCCAGACGGAAACGATCCAGTGCGTCAGCATCCTTGAAAATTTGATACAGCAGCACGCCCCGTCCACTTAAATCGGGAGACTTTGCAATCTCTGACAAACTAAGTGAATCATCCTGGTCATGGTAATAGATAATGTAGTAGGTTTTCGCATCATAGGACAAATCATGCGCACGACTATACTCTTTGTAATACGCTGCTGCACGACTACCATGTCCTTTATCAATCCCATCATCAAGGCGACGGGAATCATGGAAAACAGCCGCCATCGCTAGTAGCTCCTTTTCCTCTTCACTCAGACCTTTTTGATGCCCGATGAGGAGTGCCAGTAACAGTACGCGGGCGCAATGGGTTTTCGTATGCCATTCACTATCCGGCAGCCAAAACTCTACGTTTTGCTCCATGAATGTATACCATCGTTCATAAGGCTCTTTGATGGGCTGGCAGACAGGTTTATCCAGAATATTTGACAGATACAACATTCATTCCCCCTCTGTTTTCTACTAATGCAAATTAGCTTATTTCATCTGAACTAATTGCTCTAACACTTCGGCAATATCGCCGTCAACACCAATAGACTTAGCTGCAATTGCATTTGGTATATAAAGCTCGGTTCCTTTATTCAGGGTAATATAAGTAGCATTTTCTTCCGAGCTAGCTAAATTCATAAATGGAGCTTTAATCAATTGATTTCTTGCACCTACGCCTAATTCCAGTAAGACTATTTTTTTGCCATGAGCATTATCGATAAAATTCTGATAGGCCTGCAAGCTGGCTTGCCATGCCTCACCTCTTAGAAAATTGCGATCGACTTCGACATGTACTTGCATTGGGCCACCACATTCTAGACATTTAGGAATAAGGCTTGAAGGAACTTCCCCATTTTCTTGGTATCGGGCCATTTCATTCAATATTTCGTCACCTGGGTAAATTTGATTATGGCGACCATGAGAACATTGCAAATACCGACAATTGCCCTCTATTTCAAAAAGGCGTTCCTTTGGAAATCCTGCCAATGTAAAATGAGAATCTGTATTTGAGGTAACTACAAAATAATTTTTATCCTTCACCAATTCATAAAGGTTCTTTACAACAGGACTAGCTTCCTTGTTGTTTAAAAAGTAGGCGTACATACGGCTAAAAAATGCCCACTTCTCTTCCTCTGATGAATATGGATAAAAAGCTCCTTGTAGGATGCTACGAAAACCATATTTATTACTGAAATCGCCAAAATGTTCCAGAAAGGACGAATCCTCTGAAAAAATATTAGTACCTCCCGAAATGGCGAGGCCGTTACTTGCGCCAATTACGATGCTGTCAGCATTCTTGATTTTGCTTAAAATGTCTTGATAGTTCTCTCCCATATGAACCTCCATTATTTCTGAAATTTCGATGAATATATTTTACTTAATGAATTCGCGTAATGAGAAGCCAGATTGCCGAGTACTTATCCAATATCCGAATCTCTTTTTTCCTTCCCGCTCAAAGTATCTTGTAAGACATGAGCAATATCTTCTTTAATGGCAAGTCCTTTTCCAATTAACTCTCGAGGAACGATCGCATCTTTAGGATTAATTGTAATGTAGTAGGCGTCCGGAAAACTATAAGTCATATCCCAAAACGGCTCCTTAATAAACATTGGTGTCATTGTTCCAACGCCTAATTCCAGAAAGAGAATTTTTTTATCTTTGTTTTTTATAAGAAACTCATTGTATTTTCTTAATTCACTTTGGTAAGTGCTTCCTTCCAGAAATACATAAGAGCGCACCCATGGTTCCATTTCCTGCCCGCATTCTGAACATACTGGAATTAACTCTGTTGGAATTCTGGTTCCTTCTATGTTTGCATACATGTTCTCAACTTGCTCTTTATTAAAATAAATTTGATCATGGCAACGGGAGCCACATTGAAAATAACGCAAATCCCCTTGAATTGGGGAAACTTTCTCTTCAGGGAAAGTCTTGGAAAACTGTGCGTCTTGATTCGTTGTAACAATGAAATAGTCTTTGTCTTGAAGTAGTTGCAATAAATCAATGTAGGGGCGACCAGCTTCAGCATCATGTAATAATTTGATTTCAGTCGCAAGAAAAGCCCACCGTTCTTCACTTGTAGGATAACGGAAATGATAGCCCATAAAAAGGTTTTCAATCCCATATTTATCTGCAAATCCTCCAAAATGCTTCAGGAAATTTTCATCAGTATGATAAAAACTAGTGTGTCCAATAGCCTCAGACATTCCAGCAGCGCCACCTACCACAATTGCCTCAGCTTCTCGGATTTTGTTTAATAATGTGTCTATGTTGTCTTGATATTGTTGTGATAACATATTTTTTTCTCCTCCTTAGTATTTTTCGCTTTCCTATTATTGAGCTACTTTCGCCTTCTCGTTCAGGGCATCTTCAAGCACTCGGGCAATATCTTCGTTAATTGCGAGTCCTTTTTCGCTAATCTCTCTAGGAACCACCGCGTCTTTAGGATTGATGCTGATATAGTATGCATTCGGAAAACTATGAGTCATCTCCCAAAAGGGCTCTTTAATAAACATCGGCGTCATCGTTCCTACGCCTAATTCCAGGAATAGGATTTTTTTATATTTGTTTTTCATAAGGAATGCTTGGAATTTCATTAATTCGCTTCTGAAAAGGCTTCCTTCTAGAAAAACACGAGATCGTACCCATGGTTCCATATCCTCCCCACATTCTGGACAAGTAGGAATCAACTCTGTGGGAATTTTAGTTCCCTCTATGTTTGCGTACATTTCTTCAACTTGCTTTTTATTGAAATAAACATGATCGTGGCAACGGTTGCTACATTGATAATAACGCCAATCTCCTTGAATCGCAGAGACCTTCTCTCCGGGAAATACCTTAGAAAACTGAGTGTCCTGATTCGTTGTAAGGACGAAATAGTTTTTATCTTGAAGCAGTTGCAATAAATCAAGGTAGGGCTTACCGGCTTCGGCATCATATACAAACTTGTTTAAAGTAGCAATATAAGCCCAGCGTTCTTCTCTTGTCTCAAAACGGTGATATAAACCATAAAAAATATTTTCAATCCCATACTTATCTGCAAATTCACTAAAATATTTCAGAAAGATTTCATCTGTCTGATACCAGTTGTACCCGGCGGGAGCAGACATCCCAGCAGCGCCACCAACCACAACCGCCTCAGCTTCTTCGATTTTCTGAAGTAGTGTCACTAAATGGTCTTGATATTGTTGTGTTAACATACTATATTTGTCCTCCTATAGATTTATACATTGCAGTTGAAAACATTCACGCATATATTGCCCCCCGCTCAACAACAAATCGTAAAGTCTCAGATGCGCAATATCTGTTTTGGTTGTAAAGCACACCTTTACTTGAACCTAAATATATTATATAGTGGATACAAACTAAAAAACAGTATGCACTTTTACGACGCATACTATCCAGAAGGATAGTGTAAAATGAAAAATTCCAAAATGAATGTTGCTGACAATGAAGAGACCTCTTTCGGTTACACACTTTCTATTATTAACGGCAAATGGAAGCTACTAATTATTTACAATTTATCAAAAAACGGTGTAGTGCGTTATAATGAACTTCAGCGTATGATGGGTAAAATAACATATAAAACGCTCAGTTCTACACTAAAGGAAATGGTAAGTGATGGTATAGTCCATCGTGAAGAATATCCACAAATCCCTCCAAAGGTGGAATATAGCCTGACTGAAAAGGGGCACACGCTCTGGCCTATTATCCAGATAATGTGCCAATGGGGAGATCATAATAAGGAAATATAAAAGAGAGATACTTCAGGTATATTGCATGGTTGATTTGATCCTGAAGACTCAAAGGAAAAATGGTTGCAATCATCCGTATTTGATGATTGCAACCATTTTTCTTCGAATTATTTCCATTGTCTTTTGGTGTATAACAAGCTCTTCTTATATTATTCATAAAACCAAATGTACCGTCTAAACGTTCTTTGTGAAATGAAAAAACTGTTGACAAAAAATGCGTTAACATATAAGACACATTTCTTCAGTTATGTTCAGTTTACTTAACTGAAGAAGATGGAGGATATTATGCATACAAATTATCAAAAATTGTTTAAAGAATTGACTGTCGTTTTTAGTGAATATTATTTAAATTATCTATTGTACAATGAAATCGCCAAGAAATTTGCGATTTCGAAAAGTGCTGTAAGCCAAGTATTATCGAAGCTCGAAGCACTAAATTTTATCAAACGTGAGGCCAATCCAAATAATCATCGCGAGTACTTCATCGGGTTTGCAGAAAAAGGTCTCGCTTATCAGACATTAAGTAAAGAAGCAGATAAAGAATTTATGACGAAGCACTTCGCTGACATCGATTTAGAACAATTGCAAAATGTATTACAAACGATGAAGAAAGTAAATGCATCCATTTCATCCTCCGACAAATAGGACCGTGAATTGTTTGACAATTAATTAGAGGAAATCAATTATGATTCGAAAAGAGAAAGTGTCTATTGCACTTGCATTATCTAGATTGGATACGTGAATTATCGGATAGTAACCGTAGGATCTGAAATTCAATGTTATCAAATTCCATAATACATTTCTTTCACCGTGAAATTTTTTGAGCTGAAAGTGTTTCGCCAACCTATCGATAAAAAACAATATACGAGATATGATTAAAGTGGACCAAAATACTTTAAATGAGGTGGAGAAATAATGAGCACAGCGCTAATTATTGTAGATATTCAAAATGACTATTTCCCAAATGGAAAGATGGAATTAGTTAATCCAGATAAAGCCGCGGCTAATGCTGCTAAAGTTCTTGAATGGTTTAGGCAGAACAATAAAGAGAATATTTTTCATGTTCAGCACATCGCAGCTGATCCTGCTTTAGGATTCTTCCTTCCGGATACGGACGGTGCTGCAATACATGAAACTGTTCAACCTTTGGAAAACGAAAGCATTATCATCAAACATTTCCCTAACAGCTTTTTACAGACTGATTTGGAAAACAAATTAAGAGAAAATGGCGTAACCAAGGTAGTCGTTGTAGGAATGATGACGCATATGTGTATTGATGCGACAGTCAGAGCGGCAGTGGATCTAGGCTTTGAGACGACACTTATTGAAGATGCATGTGCGACGACAGACTTATCTTATGATGGTAAAGGCGTTCCAGCTGAACAGGTTCATTACGCGTTTGTCGGTGCACTTAACGGTATGTATTGTGCTGTAACTTCGACTGAGGACTTCTTGCAATAAGAAACACAATCTTAATGTAAAAGGCATTTGGGAATGCGCTTATTCCCAAATGCCTTTTACTTTTTCTGGAAACAATCTATGCGAAAAATCTCCTCATTTAGCGTGATTTATGCAGTAATAGTATCCTTTACTAGCACATCTAATTTACCTGTTTTCGGGGTTGTTTTGGAACTTGGGCCCTTTCCTGTTGAAGGCAAAAACTTTTCAAAGTGTAGATTTACAAATTAGAAGGACCCCACACTTTTCTAAAGAATAAAATGTACTGCTAGCTTATAAGTTAATTGTTAATATATTTCTCAAACACATCACCAAAGTCTTTAATTCGGTATTGGTCACGGGCAGCCGTTAACCAGGAGAAACCAAACTCGGTCAATTGTTTATACTGGTCGGCTAGCTGGATATCAGACAGTCGTGCGTTATGCAACACTGTTACAGCTTTATCAAGACTTCCATTCGCTAACTCTAACAGGATATTGTTGTCGTGGACTTTTTCCGAAATATAAGATAATGCTTTGTACAGATCAATCAATTGGGCAAGTTGCTTTTTATCAACGTCAATGCTGAACGATTGATTGCCTAAAGAGAACTTGATTTCAACATCCAAATCCACTTTTCCCGCCGTTTCCAAAAACACATCGGTAATTTGATATTGCGAATACGAATAGCGTTTTAGCAAGCGCTTCGAAGATATAGCTTTCTCTCCATCGACGTGAATAAATGCAATGTTCGTAAAGCAATATTCATCCATTTTTGTCTTGATTAAAAAATAAATCTTTTCATTCTCTTCATTTCGAATATAATCATCCGCATCCGTTTTATCATAATCTTCTGGACCTATGATTTTACCGATATCCGACAAGCCCAACGCATCTGAAGCAAATTTTTTCAACATATGCCTCGCCCCTTCTCTCTACTTATATTCTTTCACCTGTATTATATAACTTTTCATGAGATAAATGTAGAACCTCTATTCAAACTGATAAGTAATTCCCTGTGAACTTCTCTCACCTTGTCTGGTAACATTGAAGATTGATTATTTGCGAATCTAACTTAGTGTAGCCTGTCCATTACTCTCGATTTCGATAACAGTCAAACGGTAACAACTCTAACTAAATAATCCTGTCTTTTTCGTCATAATAAAAAATCCTCCATTCAATTGAATTGGAAGATAATTTCGTGACATATTATACGTAATTGTTAGGGTACAAAAAAAGGATTCTGCACCAGTGACCGAAGCCCTGACCGAATCCCTAGTTTCTCACAAATCCAATTGTATCAACGGTTTGTGACTGATTTAATTATGTCCCAGGAGAACGTTTTTTAGAGCCTTTAAACTCTTATACACCAGTGTTTCTTCTATTCAATGTATATAATATGCGTATAAACTTTTCATACCGAAAAATGTTATAAAGACTTACTTTTCCGAGTTGAGTCACCCATTATTCTTGCACTGACAACATTATGCATCTTAATGTATTTTACAACTTCATCTCCCTTCAGTACCTTTTTGGATGCAAAAAAACCGACATCTCCTGAATAGGAAAAATCGGCTTTAATATAGTTCAAGCAAAATGCGTAAATACCTCTTCTGGCATGCCAAAGTAATTTTCGGACGTGTAACACGTCTGCCTAACTTCTCCTTTATATGTGGAATACGAAGGCTGAACATTTGTGCCGAATCTCCTTCTGCATATGCAAAAGTGTAACGACTTTCACCGGTGGTAAAGGTGACAAAGAAACGATTGGATATATATTATTATTAACAAAAATAGAATCACATAGCAAAACAATCAGAATGACATAGTGGGGTTACATTCTTTATTTAATAATTTCTTCTAGGTCCTGTTTTAATGAGATAACCTTACCTAGTATATTTATGTAATAATGAGGGATATTTCAATCCATTTACTTCAGATTTAGCAATTGAGCATACGATTGAGGGACTTGGGGATATGTTAGCTTTGATTCGGTACAAAAATTCGTATGGCCGTTCAAGGTTTTATTCGATCAAGTTCTAGATTATTAGTACCGACTATATAGTATTCTCGAAGCAAACGAAAAGCAGCTTTACTAGTTCTCAATGAACTAGTAAAGCTGCTTTTTATTATGACCCCTACGGGATTCGAACCCGTGATACCGCCGTGAAAGGGCGGTGTCTTAACCGCTTGACCAAGGGGCCAAAGAATATGGCGGAGAAAACCCTCGCACCGCTTTCGCGATTAATGCCCTTAGCAGGGGCACCTCTTGAGCCGCTTGAGTACTTCCCCATATAAATGGCTCCGCAGGTAGGACTCGAACCTACGACCGATCGGTTAACAGCCGATTGCTCTACCACTGAGCTACTGCGGAATGGTGGGCCTAAGTGGACTCGAACCACCGACCTCACGCTTATCAGGCGTGCGCTCTAACCAGCTGAGCTATAGGCCCTCTTGAAGCGAGTGAAGGGAATCGAACCCTCATCATCAGCTTGGAAGGCTGAGGTTTTACCACTAAACTACACTCGCATAATAATGGTGGCTTCGGTTTACAGTAAGCTCTCGCTTTACTTAAACCCTATGATAATACTAATAAAAATGGCGGTCCCGACCGGGATCGAACCGGCGATCTCCTGCGT